>JANLHZ010000319.1 GCA_024653775.1 Planctomycetota bacterium
CATCGTCGCTTTTCCTTGCCTTTCGCGCTCTCGCTCAGTCTCGACGTCGAAGCATCTGCCGAGAAAGGCTCCTGATTATCAGCTTCTTTTTAAGTCGCGGAACCCCCAAGAATAATGAACAAAAAAGTTAGAATCTCAACGTCGGTCGATTACAGCACTATATAGAAATATCTGTCAAGCAGAAAAACCTCAGAGATAAACATTCCCTCACCCCGGCTCGTCACACGAGGCAATCTCCCGGAGGGAGAGGGAGTAATTCTTAACTCTTAATTACATAATCCCCATCTGCCCGAGTTTCATCGCGAGGCCCATGTCGCCGGAAACCTTGAGCTTCCCGCCCATGAAGGCCTGCATCGGGTTCAGGGTCTTTGTGACGGTCATCGACTTCCAATCGACGTCCTTGACGGAAAGCGTCACCTGCGGCGAATGGAGTCCCTTCAGGACCTCCGCCTTCCCGCCCGCGAGCTTCAGCGTGTATTCACCGGCTTCGCCGCCCGTGATCGTGAAACCGATCGTGTGGTTCAGACTCGCGATTTTCGCGGCGCTTTCGCCGTTCAGCCTCTGCGCCATGTGGTCCATAAAAATCTGTTCGATGGTTACGTTTTCAGCTTCGCTCATTTTTTACTCCTAAAAAGTAGTCAGTTTCAGGTTTCAAGTTTCGAGTATGAAGTTCAATCTGAAATCTGCAATCAAAAATCTGAAATCGTCAGGCAGGCGCGCGATTCATCATTCTCTGCATCCCGGCCATTTTGATCCGCTCCCGCGAGCCGCGCTGTGCGAGCTTCAGCCCGAAGAGACTCGAAAGTATCCCCGGCGTTAAAACGAGCGCGAGCGCGATCAGCAGGATCACTATATCGATGAACAGAGGTATCGGTGGAAATCCAGACGCCATTTCCCGCGCGATTTCCTTTATCGCTTCCTTGATCTTCCCGAAGATGCCGATCCCGCCGAAGAACGCAAACAGGAACGTGATCGCGAGGATAACGAGCCACGGAATCCATGGATTCGCGGCTAAATCTTCGTGCGCCTCTGGTAGATAGCGAACTATCACCCAGAAGATACCCACATCGAGGAGCGGGAACGCACACAGCAGGAAAACGAGTCTCGAGGCCATAATTTTCAGGAATTGATTCGCATACGAATTAATTGGATGCTAAATTTTATGCAGACTTCGGGACGTGTACGAATTTTTAGTAATATTTTTTTTGCGAGACCTCTAAATCGAGTAAATCGGAAAAAATATTACTAGAAATTCATACACGTCCCAACTTTAGGGTTTTCGAAGATTTCAGTCGGGAGATGCGCGAACGTGCCCAAGGACAGGAAATCAGCCCAGGCGGACTCGATCATAAATTCATTCATGAAAATAATGTTCGAGAGTCGCCGTCAGAGTCAGCTTATGAAGGAGGCGGTCGGAGTTACCGCGCCTCAGATGGGGCTGCTAAAGATGCTGATGAAGCGCGGCAGCATGACGCACTCGGAGCTTAGCGAGAGTCTGTACCTCACCGCGAGCACGATCTCCGGAATCGTGGACCGGCTCGAGCGCGAGGGCTACGTGAATCGCCTGCGAGCGGAGGAAGATCGCAGGGTAGTGAAAGTCAGTCTTACGGACGACGGCAAAGCGCTCGCGACCAAAGTCAGCTTCGCGATACTGGGAGACATGAAGAAATACCTTCACGAGCTACCAGACCACGAACTCGAGGTTTTCGAAGACACGCTGCAAAAGGTGCTCACGATGATGGCGGACGCGCCGGACGGAATCCCGGGGGTCAAGATTCACAAGGACGAACAGTTAAGAGTTAAGAGTTAAGAGTTGGGAATATTTATCTGTGGATCGAAAACATGAATCGGCGAAATCGGCGTAACCTGCGGGTCGACATAATTCGAGGACTGAAATGAGATTCAAGAGCGTGGTGTTGGTTGACGGTGTAAGAAGCGCGATCGGCCGGGCGGGCAAGGGTTCCCTGATCCACACCCGCCCGGACGATCTCGGCGCGAGTATTCTGAATGCGCTCCTTAAACGCAACGAAGCACTGCCGAAAAATGAGATCGAGGACGTACTCTGCGGCACCGCGTATCCGGAGGCGGAGCAGGGGACGAACGTCGCGCGCAGGATCGGACTTCTCGCGGGGCTTCCGGAGACCGTACCTGGGGTGACTATCAACCGTTTCTGCGGCTCGTCCATGCAGACGGTCCACCAGGCGTCTATGGCGATCGAGACGGGAAACGGCGACGCGTTCGTAAGCGTAGGCGTCGAGAGTATGTCGATGGTTCCTATGGGCGGGAATAGTCCGCAGAAGAGCTATCACAAAGGGTTCTTCGATCTTCGTTACCTCTGGACCATGCCGCAGACGGCGCAGAACGTCGTCGACCGCTACCATATCAGCCGGGGGGAACTCGACGCGTTCGCGGCGGAGTCGCACCGCAAGGCCGCTTTGGCGTGGAAGACGGATCGATTCGCGGACGAGGTCGTTCCGGTAACAGTGCCGGTGTCGAACGAGAGTTTGCAGCCGACCGGTGAGACGAAGGTGTTCAGCCAGGACGAGAGTATCCGCGCCGACACGACGGTGGAGAAGCTCGCGTCGCTAAAGCCGATCGAGCAGGCGAGGTCTCCGTTCGGGGACAACAAGCTCGATATTCGCATCACCGCGGGGAATTCGTGCCCGCTAAGCGACGGTGCGGTTGCGCTGCTCGTTATGCACGAAGCGAAGGCGAAGGCGCTTGGACTGAAGCCGAAGGCGAGGGTCGTCGCGTGTGCGGTGATCGGGCTTGAGGCGTCGATTATGGGCGTAGGTCCGATAGAAGCGACGCGCAAGGTTCTTTCGCGCGCGGGGCTGACGATACGCGACATCGGCGTAGCGGAAATCAACGAGGCGTTCGCGAGTCAGTCGATCGCGTCGATCCGCGAAATTGGAGTTAGTCCGGAGCTTGTGAACGTCAGCGGCGGTGCGATTGCGCTCGGTCATCCTCTCGGGATGAGCGGCTCGCGGCTGCTGCTCGCGCTTGCGAACGAAATGCAGAGAAGGGACGTGCAGTTCGGCCTTGCGACGATGTGCATCGGCGGCGGGCAGGGAATCGCGACGATTCTGGAGAGGATTTAGGATCGAGGATTTAGGGAAATCTTATCCACAGATGAACACAGATTTTCTGGGACCGCGGACGTCCCCGTCCGCAAATTCCTTCAGGCGTCTCGCCGGAAGGAACCTGAGTATTTATGTGTGACGGGCGCCGAAGCGCCGGGTGAGGGAGTTTTAATCTGTGCCAATCTGCGTAATCCGTGGATGAAAAAGACTCTGTGACCTCTGCGAACTCTGTGGTGAAAAATTCTTATAACTGACTACCGACTACTGACTACTATTCAGGAATTTGTGATGCCCACATTTGAACTTGACGAAGAAATTCAGGATATGCAGAAGATGCTCCGGGACTTCGCGACCGAGATGATTCGCCCGGCGTACCGGGAGGCGGAACACGCCGGGGAGACGCCGTCGGAGCTGCGGGAGTCGATCAAGGAGCTTAGCGTGCATCTTGTCGACATGCCCGAGGAATACGGCGGGCTCGGTAAGGACATCCGCAGTGCAGTCGTGCTCGAGGAGGAGCTTTCGTACGGCGACGTCGGCATCACCGTCGACGTGCAGGACACGTCCATAGGTGCGAACGCGATCCTCATTTTCGGAACGGACGAGCAGAAGACGAACCTTCTCACGCCAATTCTGGAGAGCGGTGACGGAATCGCGGCGTGTTTCTCGGAGAAGGGGAATCCGGTCTCGCCGGAGTTCATCGAGACGACGTGGCGCGAGAAGGAGGGTTCGTACAAACTTATGGGATCGAAGACGTTCGTTGTCGGCGCGGGGCGGGCGAAAAATTATCTCGTGCTCGCGAAGAAGGATGGCTCGAACGACTGGCAGGATCTCCGGCTCTTCCTCATCGCGGCGGACACGCCCGGAGTCGTGGTCGGCGATCGTCTCGGGACGCTCGGTCTCGAGACCTGCGCGGTCGCGGACGTCGCGCTGATGGGGGTGAAGGTCGATTCGTCGCGCGTTCTATCCGCGGAGTCGAGTGACGCGTTCAAATCGAAGCTCGGGAAGGTTCTCGACTACGCGCGGATCGTGACGTGCGCGCGGATGGTTGGCGTGATGAGCGCGACGTCCGACTATAGCGCGAAGTATTCGACGGAGCGAATCGCGTTCGATCTCCCGATCAGTCAGCACCAGTCGATCGCGTTCATGGTCTCGGATAACGCGACGGACGTCGACGCGTGCCGCTGGATGACGTGGCAAGCCGCACACGAATACGTCCGCGGCGGGGAGAGCACGGCAAATCGCGCGCTCGCGCACGTCGTCGAGCGTGCTCAGAAAGTCGCCACCGACAGCGTCCAGATTCTCGGCGGCCACGGATTCATCCAGGACCACCCCGTCGAAAAATGGATGCGCGACCTTCGCGCGCTGTCGCTGATTCCGGGGAACGATCTTTTCCCGGAGCATGGGTGATTGCAGATTTTAGATTTCAGATTTCGGATTGAACGAAAACGACGAGGCATAGATGTTCGACTTCACACTCACCGACAAGCAGAAGATGTTCCAGGAGATGACCCGCGAATTTTCGCGGAGTATGGTCCGTCCGATCGCGCTCGAAGCGGACCGAACGGGCAAGTATCCGGACGATCTTCTCATCACGCTCCATCAGGCGCAGGCCGGACAGGGCAGAGATATTCGCGACTCAGGCGTAACCGCGAACACGAGCGAGAACGCGCCCGACGCGGAGGAGAAGCGCAAGCGGCAGACGAACATGCTCCTCGCGATCCTGACGGAAGAACTCTCGTGGGGAGACCCCTGCGCGGTGCTGAACATCCCCGGCCCCGGACTCGGCGGACCTCCCGTGCAGTTCATGGGAACTCCAGAGCAGCGGGAGCGCTTCTTCGCCCCGTTTAAGAATATGTCGAAGCCGCTGTTCGGCGCGTACGCTCTGACGGAACCCGGCGCGGGCAGCGACTCGAAGGCGATCCGCACCTCGTGCCGGAAAGACGGCGACCACTACATCATAAACGGCACCAAGTGCTTCATCACGAACGGAAACAAGGCTCTATGGAACGTGGTCTTCGCGACCGTCGATCCGAAGCTCGGTCGCGACGGCTTCCGCGTGTTCGTGATCGAGAAGGGTACGCCGGGGTTTCTTGAGGGGAAGGTCGAGAAGAAGATGGGACTCCGCGCGAGCGAGACCGCGGAACTCGTGTTCGAGGATTGCCTGGTGCACGAGAGTTGCCTTCTTGGCGGAGAGAAGCACTACGAGACCAAGGAAGGTTTCAAGGGCGCGATGAAGACCTTCGATTCGACGAGGCCGCTCGTCGCGGCGATGGCGGTGGGCATCGCCCGCGCGGCGTTCGAGATCGCGCGGGACTGGGTGAAGGAGAACTACACGCTAAGCCGTCCGATCGAGCGTTATCGCACGCTGTCGGACAGGCTTTCGAAGCTCGATCGCGAAATCCACGCGGCGCGGATGCTCACGTGGCGCGCGTGCTGGCTCGCGGACGAGGGAATCCCGAACTCTAAGGAGGCGTCCATGTGCAAGGTCTACGCGGCGCAGGTGGCGCAGCGCGCTACCGAGGAAGCGGTCCAGATCATGGGCCCCTACGGCGTGCTTAAGAACCACTTCGTCGAAAAGCTCTTCCGCGACCAGAAGGTCTACGACATCTTCGAGGGCACCGGGCAGGTCCAGCGCATCGTCATCTCCCGCCGCATCTACGAATCCATCGGCGGATAATTTCTTCGCGTCTTTGTTTCCCTGCGTCTTAACGCAGATAAACACAGATTTTTCGAGAGCCGTCTCCAGGCGAGTAATCTGAACTAAATCGATAGCCATAGAATTAGAGTATGAGAACCGAAGACATTATCTGGAATCGCGCATGTGAAGGGGGAGGCGCGAATCCCCACAACGGTGATAAAGCGCTTGCTGCACTACTCGTCGCGCACGGACTCACTATGAACGGCGGTGTGCTTCACGCAGTAGAATGTCTTGATGCCGATGAACTTGCAGACGCCAAATTTGGATACTGCTATTTCGGCTACGACTCCGTTGCTGAACTGATAACCCGCGCTAGGCAACTATATGAAGAAGACGAATACCTGGAGTCTCACGAATTGGAGTTTGATGATGAATATGCAACTCTGATACCAAGCGATTCCGCGCTTGCCCAGAGATTCGAGGAACGATATAAAGAGCAGCCAACAGAATTCGCGCCGCATCTACGAGGCGTATAACGGGTGAGTTGATCTGAAGTTGTCAGTTTCCCACAAATGTTGTAGGATAGTCCGTGAGCAAAACAAAAAAACTGCTCGCCAAAGTACTTACTGGAAGTTCTGACTCGAACATCAGTTTTTCGGAACTCTGTAAGCTTCTTGAAAATCTTGGCTTCGAGAAGCGTACGAAGGGCAGCCACACAATATTCAGAAAAGAAGGGGTAGAGGAAAAAATTAACCTTCAAAAAGATGGATCAAAAGCAAAAGCCTATCAGGTAAAACAAATTCGGGAAATTATTGCGAATAACAACCTAGCTGAAGAATTGGAATCCGATGAGTCAGATGTATAAGTACGAGATAATAATCTACTGGAGCAAAGTCGACCAGGTGTTCGTTTCCGAGGTTCCTGAGCTCCCCGGCTGCATGGTGCATGGCGTTACGCAGGAGGAGTCATTAAAAAACGCGCAGGACGCGATTCAACTCTGGATCGATACCGCGAAGGAGTTCGGAGATCAGATTCCGGAACCCAAAGGTCAGCGCCTGGTGTTTGCATGACTTCGTTTGCAGACTACAACTTTTCCGTTCCGTGAAATCTGTCCGCTGGCGAAATATGGTGGTATCACAAAGTTTCGCCACGAGTACCAAGGAATTAAAATGAAACCAAGCACATCAAAAATCGATGGAATTAGCATATGCGAGTCCGACCTCACAAACGTCGTCATCGCGTCGTCGGGGGGGAAGATCGTTTTCACGAGGCTTTTCGAAAAACGCACTAGTCTGGACAAATTCCTGAAGAAGGAGAAGCTCGACAAGATCGCCGAGTCGCCCGCGTCGAAAAAACTTGCCGCGGCGATTTCGAAGTATCTGAAGGCGCGGACGGTCTCGAAGGATCCGTTCGTCGGATTCGAACTCGATTTTGCCTCGCAGCCAGAATTCTACGCCGAGTGCATGCAGAAGCTGCGCACGGTTCCCGCGGGGAAGGCGGTCACGTACAAGAAGGTCGCGACAATGGCGGGGAACCCGAAGGCGGTTCGCGCAGCGGGCGGCGCAAATCGCACTAATCCGTGGCCTATAGTCGTTCCGTGCCACCGCGTCGTACACGAGGACGGAAGGCTCGGGAACTACAGCGCGGAAGGCGGACCCGCGCTAAAGGCGGAGCTCCTAAAGAAGGAGGGCGTGCAGCTCACGTTCAAAGGCGAGCTTTACGCGCCGAAGGAATATCTGCTTTCGTGAACCTGCGCTTCCGTGTCAAAACCGTGGTAGCGAGGAGGTGCCTCGCCACAGCAATTCTGGGACTGTAGGCGTCTCGCCTAGCCTGAAAATAATGCGCAGACGAGGACGTCTGCACTCCCAGGCGCGGACGAGACGTCCGCGGTCCCAGATGATTTTTCGAAGAAGGTTCAAAACCGCGGACGGCGATTCTATAACGGGGCTTCCTCAAACGTCTTAGGATTCTCCATGAACAGAACTTCCGTCAAAGCATTTGCGCTCGGGCTAGCGATCGCATGGTTCGCGCTCGCAAGCGACGCCTTTGCCATACCCTCGTTCTCGCGCAAGTACGACACGAACTGTCAGACCTGCCACACAGCGCCTTCGAGACTGAACGGCTATGGCGAATCGTTCCGTCTGCGCGGGTACAAGTTCGATAACGACCCGGAGATGACCTGGGACAAACCAATAAAACTCGGGTCCGACGGGTATCGCGAGCTATGGCCTGACGCGGTATGGCCCGCGGACATGCCGACGCTGCCTCCGATCGGGGTGCAGGCGGTCGGGAAGCTCGACGTCGATACAGGTGGCACGAAGGACGCGCGCACGAGCTTCGACGCTCCATCGGAAATGAACCTTCTTTCAGGCGGCTCCCTCGGCGATAGCGCGTCGTTTTTCGCAAAAGTCAACTTCAAGCAGAACCAGAATCCCGTGCTCTCGGGCTGGATCACCATCGAAGACTTCTTCACCGAGGACGCGTTCAACCTGAAGCTCGGGACAATCAACACGAATTCCCTCGGACTGTTCACGCACAGGAATTCCAGCCGGCTGACCGCGGAGCCTTATCTGTATCAGGATGCGATGCTCCCCGCGTCTCCAGGCGTAGCGGCGGGGAACGATTTTGCGCTCAGCGAGGAGCAGGTCGGACTTGAGCTTTACGGCTTCGGATCGTCGTGGCGATACGCGCTCGGGATGGTCAACGGCAACGGAACCGGCGGCGACGATAACACCGACAAGGATTATTTCGCGCAGCTTGGCTTCAAGATCGGCGGGCTGAATTACGATTCGCTCTCTGCTCCGCCTGCGGACGAGATGGAGACTTGGGTGGACGACTCGCTAACGCTCTCCGCGTTCGCCTATCGCGGGACGGCGTCGGTCGGCGCGCTCGTGGCGGATCATCAGAGCGTCCGCGACAACTTTATCAAATACGGCGCCGGGGCGATCTGGCGCATCGGCGGATTCGAGCTTGGCGGCGGGTACGTTCGCGGTTCGCATTCGAGGCCTTACGCGCCGCTGACGAGAAGGCCCGCCGAGGCGTGGGGCTTCCTCGCGGAGACGTCGCTTTACATCCTGCCTTGGTTCGTTCCGACGTTCCGCTACGAGGACTGGAGTCTCGAGCTTCCGACGGGCAGCGGCGTTTTCAACGAGAATCAGGACATCGCGCAGATAATCGTGAGCCTTAAATTCCTGCTGCGCTCGAACGTTTCGCTTACGGTGGACGCGAAGGTGATGACGCGAAACGAACCGTCGGGCGATCTCCCCGCCACCGGCGAAACCAACGACGGAAACCACGTGCTTTTCGTTCTCGACATTTCATTCTGACGCGATGGAAAACTTCCTCAGACAGCATTTCGGCGCGGAGGTAACGGTAGTCAGCCGGAGGTCCGTCAGCGGCGGGTGCATCAACGCGGGAGTCGTCGTGACGCTTTCGAGCGGCGAAAGCGTTTTCGTGAAATCGAACAATGCGCCGCCTCCGCTTATGTTCACGCGGGAGGCCGAGAGTCTGCGCGAGATCGCGAAATCCGGGGCGATCCGCGCACCGAAAGTGCTCGCGGTGCAGGAACACCCGAAGGCTTTTCTCGCGCTCGAAGCGATTCGCGAAGGCCGACCGTCGAAGTCGTTCTTCGCCGACTTTGGCAGATCTCTCGCGAAGATGCACGAATTCGAAAGCGCAAAGTTCGGCTTCCGCCAGGACAACTACTGCGGAAGGCTCCTGCAGCGAAACCGCGAATGCGATTCGTGGACGGAATTCTTCGCGCAGAACCGGCTCTCGCCGCAGATCGAGTTGGCGTCGCGGAAAGGGCTTCTCGATGGCGAATTGCTCGCGAGTCTCGAAAACCTCGTCGAAAACCTCGGTCGTTATCTGCCCGCGGACATTCGTCCGGGGCTTTGTCACGGCGATCTCTGGAGCGGCAATTTCATGTGCGACGAGACCGGCTCGGCGGTGCTGATCGATCCATGCGCGTTCTACGGCGATCCTGAAACCGACCTCGCGATGACCGAACTCTTCGGCGGCTTCCCCGGAGACTTCTACGCGGCGTACAACGAGGTCCGTCCGATTTCGAACGAATACTACGAGTGCCGCAGATCGATCTACCAGCTCTTCCACGCGCTGAACCATGTGAACCACTTCGGCGGGTCATACGTAGACATGGTTCGTCGGCTGGTGGCGCCGCTTGTGTAATACATTATATTCGTGCCGTCTACGAATTTAACGTACGATTTCGCAGTGTTACAAATAATTCGTAGACGGCACGAATATAATGTATTATGCCTTCGCGCCGAGGGTCGCTTGCGCGGTGACGCTCTCCTCGAACTTCTCGCGATCATAGCAGATCCAGACGGTTTCGATGTCGTTTTTCGCGAGCGCGTCGATTATCGAGTCGTCGAGTTCGACGCCGGTGCGCAGGATTTCACGGCCTTCATCGTCGAACACCGGCTTCGCGATGACCATACCCGCCATCAGATCCTCCATAGCGGTATCGACGGGGACGATCAGTCCTTCCTCGATCATTCGCTGGATTTCCTTCGCGGTCTCCGTTTCGTCCTCGACCTGCCGGACGGGGCCGATGTCGGCAAAGCTGACGCTGAACCGCGGGCTTGCGTACTTCCGATAGATCGCCTGCTTTTTCGCTTCCTGCATTCTGCGTTTCAGCGTCGAGGACGCCCGGGCGAGGTTCGCGATATTGTTCGTGTACTGCGCCTCGATATACCGCAGAAAAATCCATCCCGCGTAAAGCGGTGCGGCGATTCCAACACTGACGAGGATGACCTGTTCTATCTGCATTTGACCGTTTTTCCCGGTTGTCGATACGATATGAACTCTTTTCGTCAGTCAGGCAGCCGGAACTTTAGCAAATCCTGAAAATTCCGGGATTCATACCGCCACCGAGGGTTCAATCGTCGATTCCCCTTTCGAACCGAGTTTCCAGCCTATAAAAGCGCCTAGCGGATAAGTCGCGAAGTGACCGACCGCAAACCAGGTGGGATGCGGAACCGCGGTAACGTTCAGGACTCCGCCGATTATGAAAAGAACTGCGATTATCGCCGCGCCGACGATCGAGCCGCTTCCCGAAATTTTTGTCGCGGCGAACGATCCCACGAAAGTACCGATCAGATACGACGCGGCGACGATCATGAACGCCGCCACCGGAAGTCCGTCGATGTGCGCGGACAATTTTTCGATCGTCTCCGGTTTCCCCATGTCCTCCATTGTCAAGCCGCTCAGTTCCTCCGGAAGCGGGTAGAGCATGTTGCTTATCATCTGGATCAAAGAGATGAGAATACCGCAGATAAGTACTCCCACCAGGACAGCAACGACGTTTCTCACCATATTTTGTGCCTCGTCTCGATTTTGTTTTGAACCTTTAAAATTCCTGATACAATTATCTAACGTATCACAGGAGATTCAGAATGAACAGATTCATATTCGTTTCCGCGGCGATCGTCGTTTTCGGAGTCGCGACTGCTGACGCGCAGCTTCCGTTCCCGATCCCCGGAGGGCAGCAGCAGGGCGGATTCAACCCGCTCGGTATCGTCCAGGGTGCAGGAAACGCCGTCACAGGCGCGGCGCAGACAACCGGGCAGGCGCTGACCGGAGCCGTGAACGCCACAGGTCACGTAGTCGGTGGAGCTGCGCAGGCGACCGGAAACGCAGTTACCGGACTCTTCGGCGGCGCGGCAAGTCCCGTACCGATGCCTCTTCCGTATTCGCCCACGGGAACGCAGGCTCCCGCGGCGAGCGTTCCAGCGACTCCGATGGGACTCCCGATCCCCGGCTTCGGCGGCGCAACCAATCCGCAGGCTCCGCAGACTCAGGCTCCCGCAAATACGGCTCCTACGGGCGGGACGAGCGCGGCTCCGTCCGCGGGGACTTCGGGCCAGCAGCCGCTTCCTGCGCCGCCGGGATTTGCGCACACTGCGGTCCCCGGGATCACGCAGGGTCACAACATTACGGTTCCTCCGCCGAGTCAGATTCCAGTGATCAATCTCGTGCCGCCGCCGATGCTGATGGCAGGCGGGCAGGCCGCGGCGGGTCACTACGGCGGTCCGCAGGGCGCAGCCGCCGCGGGTCAGGTCATCGGAGGATGGCAGCAAAACGGCTACACGCTCCCGACTCCGAGCAACGGATTCGCGACTCCCGCCGGGACGCTCCCTCTCGCGGGCGCGGTCGTCGGAGGCTACTACGCGGGTCCGACCGGCGCGGCGCTCGGCTACAGTCTCGGTACGCAACTCCAGGCGCAGAACTTTCCCGGCCAGCCGATTCCGGGTCAGCTTTCGATTCCGTCGAGCATTCTACCGATCGCAGGTCAGCAGTACGGCTCGCAGTACGGAGGACAATACGCAGGCTCGTTCGGAAGCGCCCTCGGCGGACAGATGGGCGGCGCGCTCGGCACGCAGATGGCGAATCAGATGGGGCCGAACATCGCAACGATTCCGCTCGGGAACGCGCTCCCGCAGGGAATGAACCCGAACGCCGCGTTTTCGAACGTTCTCGGACAGATCAACCATCCGTCCGGAATCCCGCTTCCGTCCCTCGGCGGCGCTTCGACTTCATCGCAGCCAAGCTCTGGCTCGAGTTCATCGCAGAACCAGAGCGGTTCGAGTTCGTCTTCGGGCAACGGTCCTTAGTTGCGCAGACCGTCGTTGCGGGGTTCGCGGAACGAAAGTAGCGCAGGTAACTGTTCACGGGGTAGTTCGCGTTCGTAGTGGCCTGTAAGGCGTTTCTTTGATCCACTACACCGCGAAAATATGCTCTCACGAGCACACTACGAACTGAAATATGCTCTCACGAGCACACTACGAACAGATTCTCGCTATAGATTGCGATCTACCCCGTGAACAGTTACGTAGCGCAGAGTACGTCGTCTACGGGAGGTTTCCGTCTTCGGTTGCGCCGCAGTGGAACGAGAGGTCGTAGCTCGCGTCCGGGTGGCCTTCGTTCTCGCCGGGGACGCCGATGTATTTTTCGCCCGCGCGGCTAAACATTCCGGTAGCGTACGCCCAGAGGGTCAGCATCACGGTACCTTCGTAAAGGTGTGGGAAGATTTTGTACAGGAATCCGAAAATCCTGTCGCGTCGCTCGATAGAGAGAGATTTGAACCTCCGTCCGGTGACGATTATCGCTGAGACGTCGAGCGGGAGGCACAGCGCCAGTCTCACTCCGGAAAGTGCGATGCCGAGCGCCTCTTCCTCCCTCCGTCCAAGCTCGAAAATCCGCGGCTCGAAAAACATTTTCGTGACGAGCGTCTCGACCGCTCCCGGCTGCTTCACCAGATCGGCTCCGCGCGGGCAGATAGTATCGAGCAGAGCGTCGAGAGTCTCCTTCTCGTGCTTGAACCTCGGTTCGACTTCGAAGGTTTCGTGCTCCTCGCGCTGGACCGCGTTGAACGGCCAGCCCGAGCGTTCGAGACGGTAGAACAGACGCGCAACGAGTGGCCCGCCGAGCTTGCGCACGATGAATCCGACGACTCCGCGCCTTCTGCTTCGGAGATACGCGTCGCGTTCCTCGCGCGAAATCGTTTTAGGCGTGCAGTCCGCGGGCCGGAGCGCATCGTGCGACGCGATCCGCGCGAGTTCATCTTTGTCTAATGATTTCAGCGAGGGGAAATTCATTTCTGTCCCTCACTCCAGTGCTTTCCAGATGGAGATGGAGTTGTTACTTCTTCTTACCGAGCGCCTTGCCCTTGCCTTTAAGACTTGCGAACTTGCCGAACTTCTTCTTCGCGTCCGACTTGCCGCTGTCCTTCTTGTCCTTCTTATCGTCGTCGTCGTCGTCCGAATCCTCGTCGTCGTCCTTCTTCTTGCCGAGTTTTCCGGACAGTGGCTTCTTTTCGAGCTTCGACGAACCCTTGTCTTTCTTTCCTTTTTTCTCGTCCTTCTCTTCGTCGTCGTCCTCGTCGTCTTCGTCGTCCGATTCTTTTTCCTTCTTTGCCTTACCGTCGAAACCGAGTTCCTTCACGGCTTTCTTCCAGACGATATCGACGGCTTTCTTCGTCGCCTCGGAGACGAGTTTGTCGCGGATCGCGCCCTTCGGAGCGTTGTCACCCAGCACGTCGTCGATCGCCTCGTCGACGATCTCTTCCGCGATCTCCTCAAGCTTCGCCTTCGCCGCGTCTTCCGCGAGATCCTTCGCCTCTTCGAGCAGCTCCTCGAGAAGTTCCTCCTCGATCTCCTCGACGATCTTGTCCGGCCCCGGCAGCTTCGGAACCTTCGAGAACAGCTTCCCGAAGAGACCCTTTTTTTCCTTCTTCTCTTCCTTTTTCTTGTCCTCTTTCTTGTCTTCCTTTTTCTTGTCCTTGTCCTTCTTCTTGTCGTCCTTTTTATCTTCCTTGTCAGACTTCTTCGCCTTGGTTTTCTCCGCGTCGTCGTCGTCCGAAAGCTCGATATCCTCGTCTTCCTCCTCATCGAACTCGTCCTCGTCGTCGTCATCGTCGTCCGAAGGCTTCTTGTCCAGCTTCTGCGTCTTGATCGCGCCGACTTCGGGCTTCTTCTTTTCTTCTTCCTCGTCCTCATCGTCGTCGTCGACGACTGTGACTTCCATGATGCTGTCGTCGTCATCGTCGTCGTCGAGACGCGGATGCTCCCCCGAGATGCCGCGGATGTCCCCCGCGCGGGCGAGTTCCTTCTCGAAGTCCGCCTCAGTAAGAGTCGCGCCCGCGAGGACTCGCTCGTCCACCTCCACCGAATCCTCGTCGCCCTCGACGCCGATTTTCAGATGGGCCTTCGAGGGCGCCTCCGGCTCCTCCTCGTGCTTCGCGATCGCCGCGGCGCGCTTGACTTCGTACGCCTCGATCTTCTCCATCGCCTGCAGGAGCGCTTTTACCACGCTCGGCTTCATATACCCGAGGTTCACGAGCACTTTCCCGATCCTGGGCGCCGGCTCCCCTCCGAGGAACGCGTTGCGCTGCACTTCGAGAGCCTCGTCAAGCTGCTTCTCCGTGATTCGCTTGTTGTTGATCGCGAGCTTGCCGAAAACCTTCGCGTGGCGGTTCAACTCGAAGAAATCGTGGAGGCCGCGAAGGTCGTCAGTATCCTGTTTCTTCTTCGACTTCGTTTCGATGAGCACTTCACCGAGAGAAATCCTCGGACTGCCGTCGGATTCATGCTTCTCAACCTTTTTCAGCGCTTCGAATATCTCCTCGAGATCGACCAGACTTTTCTGCATCGCGACCTGGCCGAATACGAAATCCGATTTACGTGGCATCAGCTTCTCCGGGATTCTGGAATCAGAATATGTGGTGAGTTTTCGATTCGAAATGATGGCAAGATTCTAAATCAGACCCGTGGATTAGTCAACTTCGGAAAACAGGGCCGAAATTAATAGTGGGTTGCGAGGATCGAGGGGCGAGGGGCGAGAATCGAGAGAAATGCAGAATGCTGAACTCACTTGATCCTGTGTTCTGGCAACTGACTACCGGCTACTGACAACTATTCTATAGAACCTAAACCTTGAGCGGTTGTCCGAAGCTGAACTCGATGACGTTTCCGTCCGGATCGTGAACGCCGCAGAAGTAGCCTACGGGCTGAGGGAAGTCGTGGACGCCGAACGCGAGAATTCCGGCGTCCGCTCCGCGACGGGCGTAATCGTCCACCGCGTCCCGGGACTCGACCGCGAACCCGAAGTGCGCCAGCGTCGGGCGCTGCGTCTGGCTATAAAGCGAAAGCATCAGGACGAAAACGAACGTCTCCTCCTTGCCTGGCTCCGCGAGCCACACGACCCTGTTCGCGCCTTCGCCGCGGTCGTGAACGATGTTCATCCCGCACCATTCCCTGTAAAACTCGGCGGTGCGCGCGATGTCCGCGACCCGCAGCGCGATGTGCGTAAGCTCCGGCAATGGATCCTCCTGCGCAGAGGTTACCAAGAATCGCGGATCGCGTAAATTCAATCTGAAATCTGAAATCAAAAATCTGAAATTTTCAGTACTCGAGCCCGCGTGAGAAAGTGCGTCCGTTGCGCCTGAATTCGCGGACCGCGTCTTTCGTGATCGTGCTGAAATACGAGCTTTCTCCTTCCTCCGGGATGACGTTCAGCGGCTCCCGCGCTTCGAGCTTCACGAGCAGGCTCCGAAGCCCTTCCCCGGCGAGTTCCGCGCAGCGCGCGTAGAGCGTAAACATGCTGTCGCGCTCCATCACGGGGGTCGACTCCTGGAAAAGGTAGTCGCCCTCGTCGATCTTCTCGGTCAGACGGTGGATCGTCGCGCCCGCCTCGAGAGCGCCCCGCGCGAGCATCCAGAACGCCGGGCTGACGCCTTTGTATGCGGGAAGCAGGCTCGGGTGGACGTTCCACGCTTCGCTCGCGAGTTCGAAGGTTTCGCGTTTTATGATCTGGTTGAAAAACAGCGACACGATCACGTCCGGCGCGAACTCCTTGATTATCTCGTGCGCCGGCGGGTCGTTTATCGCGATCGTTCCATTCGTCCGGAATCCTATCAGCTTCGCCATCGTCGGCGGATCCGCGAACCTGCGCTGCTGCGCGGGGACGTTCGCGCGGTCCTCGCGTTTCGAGTAGCGATCGAGTTTCAGTTGCATCAGTCCAAGGCTTACGAGGTAGTCGGCGCCCGAGGAGCGAAGAATCTGGAACGCTCGTCCGAAGCGGCCTTTCTTCTTCGAGCGCAGCTTGGGAGTCATCAGAACGAGCACGTTCTGCGGATCAATGGCGTCCGCGATCGCCTTCATCACGAGCGGCGCGTACGCGTGCTTCGACGGAGTGAATATGCAGACTTTCAGACTCACTGCTTTTCCGGCTTCCTGATTTAGGAGGTGTGTCAGGCAGTGTAACCGTGCGCGTCAAAAATCGCAACGGGGAGCAAAGTTTGTAGTGTGCCCGTAAGGGCATATTCAGCTCGTAGTGTTCCCGTAAGGGCATATCAACGCCTGACGAAGTCACTACAAACGCGAAGTTCGTAGTAGCCCGTAAGGGCATATCAACGCCTGACGAAGTCACTACAAACGCGAAGTTCGTAGTGTGCCTGTAAGGGCATATCAACGCCTGACGAAGTCACTACAAACGCGAAGTTCGTAGTAGCCTGTAAGGGCATTCTTAACTGCCTCACTGAGTCACTACGAACCACTACTCGATAAACGGCCTGCCCCAGCACGCGAGGGGGTGGTTCACGTCGTCCTTGGGCTGGGTGTCCGCGGTTTTAAGAACGAGCTTCCCCGACTCCCCGGTTCGCGGGATTTCGACCTTCGCGCTGTGCCAGCCCTTGTGTCCGTCTTCGTAGTAAGGCGAAAGCTCACGCGTCATCAGATTTCTTCGCGCGCCGCCGCTGTCCTCGAAGTCGATTTCGAAGCGAACCGCGCGGCAGGGGAAATCGTAGTGCGTCGAATGCACGCCGAAGTCGACGTTCAGCGTCCAATCGTGCCCGTTCGGCGGGGGGATGTCGTAGCGAATCTCGCTCGGCGCGGGCGCGTGGATGCCGAAGCTACCGAAATACGAGTTCCCGAGGTACGACACCTTGATGTCCGGACTCCACTGCGGCGAAACGTTCGCGTTCTCGAAATTCGCGAGCAGATCGAATGCGCCGCGGGGGTTGCGCTTGACGTCGTTTTGCACGACGACGTCCGTCAGACGGTGGAAGTAATATTTGATCTCTTCCTTCGTCATGTTCGGATGAGTGAGCGTACACTTCTCGTAGCAGTCTCCCACGTACTCGCCGTCCCAGAGTCCTTTCTCGACGCATTCGTCGTAGAGCTTCGTTCCTGGGAACGGGAAGAAAATCGCTGGCGAGACTTCGTCGGGCTGGATGCGCTCCATCAGATCGAAGGTGTCCTGCACGTGCTCGCGCGTTTCGTGCGGTACGCCGACCATCACGAAGGCCTGCGTGCGTACGCCGAGGCTCCGGCAGAGATCGAACGCGCGGATGATTCGATTATTGTTCATCTTGCGGTTCATCACCTCGTGGCGGATCCATTCGTTCCCGCTTTCGAGACCGATCTTGACCTTCGTTGCGCCGGCTGACGCGAGGTCGGTCATAATCTCTTCGTTGAAACTTTCGACCCGCGCGAGGAACGTGAACGGAAGACCGACCTCGTCCGCGTAAGCCTTCGAGAAATCCTTCACCCACGGTTTCGAAAGGCAGAAAACGTCGTCCTCGAAGTCGATCTGCGTGATCTCGGGGTAGCGTTCGCGGTAGATGTGAATCTGCTCGAGCAGCCGCGGGACGCTCAGTTTGCGGAATATCTTGCCGTTGTCCTTGTACTGCTCGACGGTCGTCGGCGCGGCGCAGTAGGTGCACTTGTACGGACAGCCGCGACCGGCCATCACGCTGAAGACGCCGCCGCGTTTTCTGAGGATTTCCTTGTACGGAAAAATCTCGCGGTATGGAATCGGGAGTACGTCGAGATCGTCGATAAGATGCGTGAGCGGATTTTCGTGCAGGTCTCCATTTGGTTTCAGATACGCGATATTATTTATGCCGCGCCACTCCGTTTTCTGCTCGAGCGCGTTTACGTACTCAAGGAACTCGAACTCAGCCTCGCCTTTGAATACGACGTCGATCTCAGGATTCTGGAGCACGCGCAGGGTATCGTGGTTCGGATGCCGTCCGCCGAAGACGATCGGCGCGCGGGTGACCTCGCGGGCGTACTTCGCGATCTGGAGGCTGTAAGGCCACTGCCCGGTGACGACGCTGAACCCGAGAACGTCAGGCTCGAACGCGAGCACCTTCCTGTGGACCTCCTCCCGCGTCGGCGGTTTTTTGCAGTAGATGAGGTCAAGCTCGTGCCCGGCTTCGCGCAGCAGCGCCGCGATCTCGATAATACCGAGCTGATCGCGGTACACGTCCACCGTCGTTACGTCCGACCAGACCAACATGACTTTCATGGCAAACTCTCTACGCGTCGAGACCTTCGGGAGGGCACTCAGGAATCATTCTACCCGTAGCAACAGGTAGGTGCACGAATCTTCGCATGTTCGCACGAAGCCGTGGAAAGGTCAAATCATCAGGCGACGCAGGGAAAAGAACCGCGACAGATTCGAATACAGGTGGTATATTGATGGCGGTGCAATCGACGAGCCTCTAAAGTGACGATTATGACGATCATCAAACCTGTTTCCGACCTGAGAAAGAAAGCCGACGAACTCGCCGAGATAGTGCGGACGAGTGGCGAGCCGATTTTTCTCACTCGCGACGGTGAAGGCGACATGGTCCTGATGTCACTTGCCGAGTTCAACCGCTTGCGGAAGAAATTGGAGCTTTTCGGCAAACTCGCGGTGGCGCAGTCTCACATCGCGGCAGGTGACAAGGGAAGGGACGTCGAAGACGTGTTCGCAGACATTGACAAGCTGATCGATGACGCCGGGTAGGTTCAATGTAAGGGTTCTTTCGATCGCTCAGGACGATCTGAAAGAGATCGTGACTTATCTCGCGTCGGACAGTCGACGCGCGGCGAGATCGTTTGCAAAAAAAAATAAAACAGCGACTCCTCAGGCTGAAGTCGTTTCCGAAAACCGGGGCGATTCCGGTGGAATCTG
This sequence comes from Planctomycetota bacterium, assembly GCA_024653775.1. Lineage (GTDB taxonomy): Bacteria > Planctomycetota > UBA8742 > JACQVU01 > JANLHZ01 > JANLHZ01. The sequence goes on from JANLHZ010000319.1 coordinate 19,204, forward strand.
AATTGTCCGAGCTTGGGTATCGATTTGTGATCGTCGACAACTACCTGATTTTCTACACCGTCGGTACCAGGATCGTAACCGTTCACCGGATTCTGCACGGCGCAAGGGACTACTTGACTATCCTCAAATAAGGTAACAGTTCACGGGGTGGTTTGCGGTCTATAGCGGAAATCTGTTCGTAGTAGCTTATAAGAGCATCTTTTCGCAATGCGGTGAATCGAAGCGGAGAAAGACAACGCCTAATCGTTTGCAGAAAAGAATCGGATGAACTCGTTCATCGCGTTCGCGATCGGGCGATCGAAAAAAGGCAGCATCGGAAGGTCGACGCCGAGCAGCACGGCGAAAATGAAGAACACGACTAATCCGAGGATCGCCGAGCCGACGATCGAGACGACGATCCGCGGGACGAGCCTCCCGCCGCGGTAGAAAAATATCAGCGGCGAAATGCAGATCGTGGTCGACGCGAGGAATCCAACCCTGCGCAGCAGCATCGCGTACGCAAAAATGCACGCGAAAATGAATATCCGCGGTAGCGTCCCTTTCGTGCTGAGCGTGCTGGCTTCGTCCTCCCCGGCGCTTTGAGCGCTTTCCGGGACGGTTCTCTGGAACATCGATTTAAGGAACAGAAGCGCCGCGAGGATGAAAATCGTCGTCAACACGAACATCGGGAAACTGTATGGAAGCAGGCCGTTCGCGGTGGGATAGCTTCCTTCGTGATAGAAGAAAATCAGCGTGCCGCTGAACATCAGAATTATCGCGGACGGGATGAGTTTCCTGATGAGCCGAAACTTCGCCGATTCAGTTTTTTCTTCTTCCAAGGGAATTCCTAAAGAGGTTTGCCGAGGTCCGGGCAATGTATTTACGGAACGTGGTTCTCGAACCCGCGGTAAGAGTATACAAAAAAGTAACTGCGTTCCAAAGTTCGGGCAGCCATTTTGCGCTTACAATTGATTTATAGAACCGAAAAATCAAAGGAGGCAGGCGTGGACAAGGTTGTGAAAAACGCGGCGGAAGCGCTGAAACTCGCGGGGATGAAGGACGGAGCGACGCTGCACCTCGGCGGCTTCGGACTCTGCGGAATCCCCGGAAGATGATCGCGTTAATTGCTCATCATCAGGGATGCGGCCCCATTATCAAACAGAAATTTTCCTTCACGTACTGATTTGCAAATCATCTCATCGTAACCGGAATGTAGTATTCCGGATTCGCTGCAACTTCCTGCCTGCGATATCTGGCACGAAAAGCAGGAATCAGGTAAGTGTTTTCGGCAGTCGTCAATAGAAGAACCGGAAGCGCGTAATAATCGAAGTAACGTCAGACGTGATGATTCCGGACAAACTAAATCAGAATTCAATTTGTTCTCAATAATGGCTCGATCTTCCTGTGAAATAGTTTTCGCCAAACTAAGAGTTTCCAGCAGTATCTTAGATCTTATCACTTCGAGTTCGAGCCTCTTCTCTTCAGGTGAAAGTAAAGTAGCCATCGTGTTGGGCAGAAAATATCGGCACTCAAGCCGACACAGCCAATCTAATCTATCATTAAATGTATCACTGGCCGGTCGCTCTTGTGTTGTTTCGATTGTTTCAGCACTGATTTCCATATAACAGTCAGAGTTGACGTTCTTATCCGGTAAAGCGCTTTTGCAAGAAACAACTAGCGACCCAGCGGTAAAAACATAAAGTAAAATGATCGAGTTTTTCATCTTATACCGCGTTTCTTAAAAAAACGTCAACGTACTCGGCCCGTCCCAGGCGCTCTGTAAAACTTAAATCTCTTTTCCTCGATCCCATTTACGTTAACACGAGTGTAACCGGGTGCCCAAGATGGGACATAGTTTCGTCGTGACACCCCCGTCGTTTGCTCGAGTCCGCCACCAGTGTCGCCCCGAGGAGGATCTCCTTCCATCGGCATGCTCTGCGGAGAATAAAAATGGGTCGCGCCCTGGCTGTTGTCCGCAACCTGGCAACTCAACAATCGACGCGCGAACTCCAGCATTCGTTCATTAGGCTCCTGGGCAGTGGAGAAACCTCGTTGGACATCACTGACATTATTTACTTCATTTCTTTTCATGCGGTTCAGCACAACGTAACCGACCGCGGCACGCTCGGCTTCCGGTCCTCCAAAAGAAGCTTCCGACATTATAATTCTTGCTAAATCCCTAATATTTGCCTCGTTATTCCATCTGCGTTTATCGTCAGGCGTTACTATCGTTGCAAAGACCTCACGATCTTCAGGGGGATCAGGCGTTCTTGATTCCTCTTCGGCTGTACTTTCGCCTAGGCTTTCCGCGCTATCGATCTCTTGTTCCAGTAAATCAAGCAATAGTGCCGCCTTACGACGTTCCAATTCCTCGTATCGTTGCCTTTGCGCATCGGTCAACCGCGAACGCGATTGCAAGCGTTCAAGCATGGAGTTCAAGCGATCGAGATTTTCGATGAGCTGACGGCGTTGCTCCGGCGTTAATCGAACGACGGGAAGTCTGCGGAGCGCATCGTTAATCGCGCCGACAGTATTTACTCCAACGATTCCATCAACTCCAAGGTTGTTATCGCCTTGAAACCTTCTGACTGCTGCGTCCGTCGCGGCATCGAAAATGCCCGTGATCTCCCCAGCATAATATCCAAGCGCTTTTAGAGCCTCTTGTAACTTCCGGGTATCATCGCCTTCTTGCCCTTGCCGCAGATTTCGACCAAGCTCCAATTCATCGGGTGAAAATAGCAGTGTACCAATTCGAAGCGGGAAACCGGGCGATACCGTCGGTGAAATATTACCAAAAACTTCCGATGGCGCTATTGTCGCTGGCGAACCGTTGATTTCCACCGTTGCACACCCGCAATCCTTCGGGATCGGATAGCCGAGGAAGCGATAAAGTCCGTCGAATATGACCACTTTCGCCTCCCTTTAAACGCTGCCGTTTGAAATTT
>JANLHZ010000326.1 GCA_024653775.1 Planctomycetota bacterium
CAAAAAGTAAACAATCTGCGTAGCAGATCGAGGACCGAATTTTCTTTGACCCGCTAACGCGGCTCAATCCAATTTGCGAAAGAAATCGTACGTCATCTCGAATACACAGGCCCCGCGCCAGTTCCGCCGCCGTTTCCGTCGCTTGGATACGTCCAATTCGACAGCAATGCGCCAATTGCCGTCGGAGGGGTTCAAAGTTTGAATCTTGGCTTCCTCCAGGATCTTCGCTACGTTCATCTGAATCTGCCGCAAACCCCAGCGCCTGACACATTCACCGCGACGCTAACCGTCAGCACCATCGCGGAAGTGGTAGCAGGCTGAAAAAGATAGCTAATGCCTCCTGCAACCGGAAACTTCGAACTCCGGTGTACGTCTAAACGACAGTCAGACTAAACTCGATGGAAGTGGCGAACGCCATAAAGATGTGGTTTCAGCCGGTTTTTGCCCAACATTCGTGAGTTTACAGACGCATCAAAAAATGACACAAACTTGTTTTGCTCTAAAGGCAAGCAGTGGTATTCTGATTGAATCCAACAAATGCCGAAAATTTAACAAATTTTATTTTCTTATCTTTTTTAGTGGAGAGGCTTCTAATGAACAGAGTGATTTCAACCGTAATGTTCGCGGTACTCGTGCTTGCGTCGTTAAGCACCGCCGCGATGGCACAGAACAGCGAAGACGAGGTCAGGGAGCAGTTACAGCGACGTCTGGAGGAAAGACTCGAGCGCGTCCGTCAGGAAACGCTGCAAGACATCGAGCGCACGGTTCGCGAATTTCGTCAGAGGCAGGGCCAGCAGACCCCGGCGCAAACTCAGACTTCCCCGGCGCAGCGTCCCACGACCTCCGCGCCAGCACAGACGACCCCGGCAGAGCCCGCCGCGCCGCGCGAGCGTCCGAGCCTCGGATTCTCCGTCGCGGATGAAGTCCCCGCTGCGGTCAGCAGAAGCCTGAGCCTTCAGCCCGGCCAGGGCGCGCTCGTTTCGAGCGTTCGCGAGGGTTCGCTCGCCCAGAAGTCCGGACTCGCGGTCGGCGACGTCGTACTCAGCATTAACGGAACTCCCGTCGGAAGCCGCGCCGACATCGGTCGCGTTATCGGCGGAGTCGAACTCGACACCTTCCTCAGCTTCGTGGTCGTCAGAGGCGGCGAACGCGTCAACCTCCGCGTCCCATTCGGCAATCCGTCGGACGCAGGAAACGTCGCTAATCCGAATGAGCGCACCCTTCCGCCCGAAGCGCGTCAGCAGCTCGAGTCTATGGGTCTCGATCCGGAACTCGCGGAAGAGCTGATGAACAACCCGCAGGGACTACAGGATCTGATCGACAGCGGTCAGATTCCGCCGGAAGTCGGCGATCTGCTCGGAGGCGGAGGCCAGGACCCGCAGGCCATGCGCGAAAACCTGAACAATCTCCTCGGCGGACAGGATCCGAATCAACTCCTCGAACAGTTCTTCCCCGGAGGCGCTCCGCAGGGAGTGCAGGATCTTATCCAGAACCTCCTCGGAGGCGGCGCGCAGCAGACCGATCCGAACGCCGCTCCCGCTGACCCGAATGCGGCTCCAGCCGATCCAAACGCGGCTCCCGCGGCGCCGGGCGACCTGAACCAGTTCTTCAACCAGATGTTCGGCAACCAGGGTCAGAACCAGCAGAACAACACGGCAGGAGGAAACACCGCGGCTGGCAACGCCACTACCGGAAACTCCACCGAAGCGCAGCCCGCCGGACCGCGCGCGTGGCTCGGATTCTCCGGACGCACTTCTGAAAACGGCGGCGTGCTCATCACTGGCGTCACCGAGAACGGCCCCTGCGCCGGAATTCTCCGCGAAGGCGACGTCGTCACCCGCATCGGCCAGACCAATATCAATGAGAATGCTGACGTCCGCACAGCTCTTGCCGCTTCGGAGGCAGGCAGCCGCGTGACGATCACCTACACCCGCGACGGACGGGTGCGACGTTCGACCGTTGTCGTCGGCCAGAGGTAATCTGAATCCTCGGGCCTGCGTTCGCAGCGTAAAGATAGTAAAGGGCGGAGCCTCGTTTCCGCCCTTTTTTATTGTCAGGAGTCGATTTATCGACGCTGACTGCCTGCTACGATTTTTTTTTAAATTGTTGTATGTCTCGCACGCATCAAAATATCATATCTCCCCCTCCGTACAAAGTATGGTCGTAGTCCGGCGTGTTACGCCCGGCCGCTCCGGTATGGAGGCGCGGTTTTCCCGGAAAATCCCGTTCCGGACGCGAAATTCGAAAGGGAGCATTCAAGGTTTTACAGGTACTTATGGGTCGAGCAGTCAAGCCGATAATCAAGGCGCTTGAGCTTCCGAAAGAGAAGCTCGAAGAAAGAGTAAGGGAAATTCTTGGCGAATACGCCACCAAAGAACCATCCGAAATTTACGGCGTCGGTCTTCGCAGCGTTGGAGTGGACGAACTCGTGCAGGGAAAGGTCGTCAGCGTCTCCGGCGACGAAATCCTGATGGACATCGGGTTCAAGTGCGAAGGAATCATCTCCACCGAGGAATTCGAAAACGAGGAACTCCCAAAGGTTGGGGAGGAATTCGAAGTGCTCGTCGAGTCGATCAACGATCGCGAGAGCCTGATCACCGTGTCGAAGTGGAAAGCGGACCGCAAACGCGCGTGGGACCGCGTCATCGATACGTACAAGGAAGGCGATCAGGTCAGCGGCAAGGTCTACAAGAAGACCCGAGGCGGCCTTCTCGTCGACATCGGCGTGCTCGTCTTCCTGCCCGCGTCGCAGGTCGGAATCCGCCGGGCCGGGGACATCGCGGAATACATCGGGCAGGAGCTCGAATGCAAGATCATCAAGATCGACAAGGCCAAGCAGAACATCGTTGTCAGCCGTCGCAAGCTGATCGAAGAGACCCGCGCGAGGATGAAGGCGGGACTGCTGTCCGACATCGAGGAAGGCCAGATTCGCGCGGGCGTCGTGAAGAACATCGTCGATTTCGGCGCGTTCGTCGACCTGGGCGGCATCGATGGACTCCTCCACATCACCGATATGACCTGGGGCCGCGTTAGCCATCCAACGGAACTCGTGCAGGTCGATCAGACTCTCGAAGTTATCGTGCTCCGCGTCGATCGCGAGCGCGAGCGCATCGCCCTCGGCCTGAAGCAGCTCACGGAAAACCCGTGGGACAAGGTCAGCGAGCGGTACGCGCCCTGGTCGAAGCATAAGGGCGAGGTCGTCAACATTATGAATTACGGAGCCTTCGTGAAACTCGAGGAAGGCATCGAAGGACTCGTTCACGTCAGCGAAATGAGCTGGACGAAGCGTATCACGCACCCGAGCGAAGTCGTCAAGCTGCAAGATGAAGTCGAGGTCGTCATTCTCGACGTCAACAAAGAGAAGCAGGAAATCAGCCTCGGCATGAAACAGTGCGAGCAGAATCCGTGGACCCTCGTCGAGGAAAAGTATCCCGTCGGAACGATCGTAAAGGGAAAAGTGCGCAACCTCGCCAACTACGGCGCCTTCATCGAGATAGAAGAAGGCATCGATGGACTGCTGCACGTCACGGACATGAGCTGGGCGCGCAAGATTTCGAATCCAATGGAAGTCGTAAAGAAAGGCGACGAACTCGAAACCGTCGTCCTGAGCGTCGATCCGGAGCGCAAACGTGTCGCCCTCGGTTTGAAACAGCTTCGCGACGATCCGTGGAAAGATCACATCCCGACCAAGTTCGCCATCGGAAGGCAGATCGAGGGCAGGATCACGAAAGTCACCAACTTCGGCATCTTTGTCGAACTCGAAGACGAACTCGAGGGCCTGCTCCACGTCTCGGAACTGACTCTTGGCTCTTCGAAGAAAGGCATCGACGATCTTTTCAAGAGCGGAATGGTGATTCCCGTAGAGGTGATCAAACTCGACGAGGACGAACGAAAGATCGGACTTCGGCTGCAAGATTCTTTCACTCTCGATATGCTCGAGAATCTGGAATACACGCCGCTCGAGACCGAGGAGTCTTCCGAGGAATTCGAAGGTGAGTCACACTCGGAATCGGAGGAGGAATCGTCCGATGACCATTCAGATCCGGAACCGGAGAAAGCGCCGGTCGCGCAGAAAATGAAGGTCGACTCGGTGAAGGTCGCATCCTCCGGCGGAAGTTCGAAGGACGCGGATACGGATACGGACGTCGACTTCTGACCTCCGATCGAACGATCGAAACGATTGCAGGAAAAGGGCGCGAAATTCGTGCCCTTTTCTGTTTCGTTCCGACTCGGTCGAGACCGCTTCAAACCGGCCAGGCAGCACGCGTTCAGATCGAAGCCTGGAATCCGACTCCGAGCAGATACCTGCGCAAGTCGAAATCGTAGATGACGAATGCATCGGCGCTGCTGCTCTCCGCGGAATTCAGCGACAAGCCGAGGTTCAGCGACTTCATCCTGCCGATCTGCTGCTGGACCAGCGCGGCTTCGATTCCGAGATTCGAATTCGAAAGCGACGCAATGTCTCCCCTGTACCTGTGCGTGACTTCCCTTTCATTGATCCGCCACGTCGAGGTCAGTCCCGCAATCGGCGAAAATTCGACCTTGCCGTCGAACGCGTCGAGAGGATCGTCAGACGCCAGCTTGGCAGCTCGAAATGAAACGCTCGCATCGATTGACCTCGGTAGCGCCTGGTGAATCGTAAGCAGAGTCTTCGCAAGCCTGCGCGATACGTCGAGCAGGATGAATTCATCGCGTCCTCCGTCCGGCTCCGCGATCGCGGCTTCTCCTCCGACGTCGTCCGCACGATAGTAGCCGCCGGAGATCAGTTTCCGCTGCCGCCTCGATTCCTGGCGAAATCCGAACCTGAGCCTTGAGAATAGCTCAAGTCGCCTGGACGTTGACCTCCAGGAAGAAATTACCGCGTCGATTACGCGTTCGCCGGTGTCGTCGTTCGAAACAAAGATGACGTCTGGATACGCGGGCTGCAACGATTCGAATCTTCCGTTCATCGTTGGACGTAAGCTCTGCGCCATTTCCGCATAGCCAAGCGTAAAGGCGATTGTATTCGTGAACTCTAACGCGAAATATTGAAACCCTTCGCTTAATTCAAGATTCCCCGCACCGCTCGATCTCCGCAAAGCCTCTCGCTCCCGATCTTCGAAACGAACGGGAGCCACGGTTGTAGAAGCCCCGGCTACAAAATCAATGGGCGGGTTCAGAGAGAAAGAAAAATAACCCCGGAGTTTATCGGTATCAGGAAAGACCGGTTGAGAAACATAGGTTGGTTTTGGGTGTGGTTTGGTTAAAACCCCGGGGTTATGCCATAAATCGAACTCTTTCTCATCTTCAGTTATGTATTTAACGTATTCACCTTGAATCTGGTTTGAAAGCGCCTCATCTCGGGCGAAAAAATCACTTTGCATCGCTTCCGCGTCTGCTGAACAAGTGACTGCTACTATCGCTGACAATGCAATTATACACCGGAAGATCAAGCCTGATTTAAAATACAAGCAAACTTCTGAAAAAATTTTGATGACCTTTCCGATGAACCGAAGCACAATTTCTCCCCGCAAGGTCGCGAATTGATCGCGACCAGACCTTTTAAAGACAATAGACTATCGCTGACTCGTACCATTGTAATTACGAGCAATCGAGTGATTAAAATCGTCGACCGAACCTTGGATAGACCGTTCGCTATTAACAGTTGCAAAACACCAATGCTTTGCAATATTACAGACTCATGTGTCAAGCCCCGCTGATGCGAGCCTCATCTTTCTGGTTCTGCATTATCCTGTTGCAATCATCATACCTTAATTTCAACTTCTGTCAATTTAGTCGCGATTATTTTTTAAAATTTTTATTGTAATTCACTTGTTAAAGTGATCGAAACTGCTAACCCTTCGAATACAACTCTTTAGACCGGATTTGGCGCCATTCTCAATCGCAGCCGCATTTCAGGGCGAGGAGCAGCCTGCAAAAAAATTGGCAATTTATTTTTGATCCATTTTTTTTATCGAGTGTGCAATTCGGAATAACATTACAACTGCATCGAAATTCTTCAATTTCTTAAGTCTTAACCGCAGTGAATAAATTGCAGATAGCAGGAAACATGCTCGAAGGCACAATATGTACTGCAATGAATATGCGTGATTCAGTGCAAGAAATCGTGTTCAATTCAAACTGAACGATCTAGCCGAGGCTTCCGATGATCGACAATATGGCCGCCGGAGGAAAAATGCAAAGACATGAAACACGAAATCTGTCCCTGATTACCGGTGCCACTGGCCTTCTTGGCGGCGCGATCGCAAGGGAACTTATAAGCCGCGGAGCCGACATTCGCGTTCTGCTCCGAAAAAATGTAACTCCCCCGGCGCTACAAGGTCTTCCGTTCGAGGTTGCAATCGGCGACGTGAGGGATCAGCAGTCGCTGGAACGCGCCGCGGACGGGTGCATGAACATCTATCACTCCGCGGCGATGGTCGACATGTGGGTTTCTGGAGAGCGCGCGCGCCGCATGATGTGGGAGGTCAACGTGCGCGGCACATTCAACGTGCTGCAAGTCGCGGAACGCGCGGGAGTAAAGCGGGTCTTGCACGTTTCGACTGTCGATACGATCGACCTCGCAAGCGATGGATCGATAGCAGACGAGAACTCGCGAAATCCATCTGGAAGGGTCAGGTCCGACTACGCGAAAACAAAACGCGCGGCAGAAAAACTCGCGATGGAAGCGAATGTTGAAACCGTGATAGTCAATCCCGCGTTCCTACTCGGCCCTTTCGACTCGAAGCCATCCAGCGGACAACTGATAATAGCGCTTGCCAAAGGAAGAATTCAGGGATACCCGAAAACCGGCGGAAATTGTTTTATAGATGTGCGAGACGTCGCAGAAGCTATAGTCACGGCTATGATTCGCGGCAATCCGGGTGAACGATACATTCTCGGAAACGCTAATCTCACCTATAGTGAAATATTCAAAATTATTGCGTCCGTTCTTGGCGTCAAAACGCCTTCTATAGCGTTGCCAAAGACTGTAGCGATGATTTTCGGCACTATTGGAGACATATATGGTCGAATATCAAACACCGAACCTCCGGTTTATTCTACAGCGGTGAGAATGGGGTATCTCGATCACTATTATTCGAGCGCAAAAGCGATTCGGGAACTCGGACTGAGGCAGACGCCGGTGGACAACGCCATAGAAGACGCGGTCAGATGGTTCCGTGAAAACGGAATGCTCCCGTGACCGCAGATGTAACTGTTTTACAGGTTCTAAATTTGTTGCGCGTAGCGGAAATCCCGGATTAAATGTGTTCTGACTTATTCCTTCCCCGGTAAAGCCGCACTTACGAAACAGAATGGGTTCAAATGAAATTCGACTGGATAACAGCCGCGATGGTGATTGTTGCGATCTGTCTCATAACGATGCTCGCGCTAATTTTCGTTGACAAGGAGTCGGTCGAAACCGCCGCGCTGATGTTCGTAGTTCTGACCGTGATAGTTTTCTGTGTGCTCATGCTCGTCGGCGTGAACCGCGGGAAAGGCGGCGCCCAGTTGCGAAATCTGATCCTGGTGGGCATCGCCGGGCTTCTCGCGCTGGTGACTGGAATCGTTACGAGCGAACCGGAGGAAGGCGATCGAATCCTCGGAATGTTACCGGCGACTGCGATGGTTACGCTCGGACTTTGGCTGCTTCCGCTGTGGTTCGTTGCGTGTTACGTAGCGAAATTTAGAGGCTCGGTGATAGACGAAACGACGGAAGCGCGGCTTGCAGAGTTCCCCTCGCTTTCGGATCCAGAAAATGAACCGGAGAAGGAGGCGAGTATCCATGACTGATCGCGAACTGATCGTTACAATAGTCTGCGTCTACCTTATCGTTTGCGTCGTCATAGGAATATGGGCGTCGAAGCGAACCAAAAACGCCAAGGATTTTTTCATCGCGGGCAAGGGCATCGGCGTGTGGCTGCTCGGAATCGCCGCTTTTTCGACGACCATGAGCGGCTTCGGTTTCATAGGCGGTCCGGGACTTGTCTACAAATTCGGAACCTCGTCGCTATGGATATGCGTCCCGGCGGCGCTCGGCTTCGCCATAAGCTGGCTGCTCGTCAGCAAGCGCCTAAGAGTGTTCGCGGAGCTGTTCGACGTCCTTACGCTACCGGACGCAATCGAAGCGAGATACGGGAGCCGCGCGTGCAGGCTGCTTGCGTCGATCGTGATTCTCCTCGGCGTCGTCGGCTACCTCGGGACCAATATCCTTGCTTTCGGAATGGTCGCGCAGACGTTTTTCGAGATCGATTTCACATTGTCGGTGCTCATCGGGATGGCGGTCATCATCTTTTACGCCGTGGCGGGAGGAATCATCGCGTCGCTGTACACCGACGTGTTCCAGGGGGCGATTATGATTTTCGCGTCGATCGGACTTTTCATCGTTGCGATGACGACCGCGGGCGAAGGCAACTTCGCGGACGCGCCGGCGAAGATCACCGATGCGATACTCGCGACTCCCACGCCAGAGGCGGTCGGGCCGTGGGGGCTTGTCGGTCCGATGCTCTGCCTTTCGTGGTTTTTCGTTTTCGTGCTCGGAGGGACAGGGCAGCCCCACGTAATCACGAAGAATTTCATGATCAAAAAGCTCTCCGGGCTTCGGTTCGGACTTCCAATTGCGGCGCTCGCCTACATGCTCTGCGCGCTGCTATGGGTCGGCGTGGGATTCGCGATGAAATACCTCGTGGTTACGGGGAAAGCGTCGCCGCTCGCGGAGGCGGACCACGCAGCGCCAGTGTTTTTGATGAACCACACGCCGGCGTGGCTCGCTGGAATCGTGTTCGCGGGAGTCTTCGCTGCGATCATGTCGACCGCGGACTCGTTCCTGAACCTCGGCGCGGCGGTGTTCGTACATGATATTCCGAAGGCGATCCACGGAAAACCAGCGAGGAGGGAACTGCTGATGGCGCGCACCGCGACTTTCGTTCTCGCGATCGCCGCGACGCTTTTCGCGCTCACTGCCAGGGAAAATCTTGTCGCGATGCTCGGCATCTTTAGCTGGGGAACGTTTGCGGCTGCGTTCGTTCCCGCGGTAGCGATCGGCTTTTCCTGGAAGCGCGCTACCTGGCAGGCCGCGGCGGCAGCAATGGGAGCCGGACTCGCTCTCAATATCGGACTCGAAGCGGCAAAGCGAATCGTCGGAAATGACGATAAGCCCCTTTTCGCGCTTCCTTACGGCGTAGACATAGGCGCGGTGAGCCTCATGGGATCGATAATCATTTTCGTTCTGGTGTCACTTGTAACGAAACCGCCTGTGATTTCGAAACGCCTCGAAACCGCGATCGAGATATAAGGACGCGGAACAAAATAACTGGGCAACCCAATAGCGTTCGGCATGATCGGCGCTAAACCTATTGGGTCGTCCCGGAAAACCCGGCGACGGGTTTTACTGGGCGCTTATGTCAAAATTGATACCTTGGCATTCATACGCACAACGCTATATATAATGTAATTTAAGAGTTATATATATAATTAATTATGAATTGTATATATAACTCTTAATTAATATCGCAATTCTATATATAATCTGAACTATTTCCTGCTATTTTTATGCTCTACAGGATAACAAGAATATCGTCAGAATACAATCATCTTTCCGCCAACTTCTTTCGGCACTGGTTACTGCGAACTTCCTATGTGTCAGGTGGTACTACCTTCGGGACATGCATGGTCGCGTTTCGATGTCATCATGTCATGTCGGAATTGACAGGCAATCCCGAACAAAAACGCAGGCGACAAAATTCACAGCATGTGGTGTGCCTAACACTATTGCTGGGCGACCATCTTTTTTTCCATCGTGGTTGTTTGACGGGCGCACGATGCTATAATTCCGTCCATTTTTCACTTGGCGTTGAACTGTTTCTGGTGTCTACGGTTTGGCTGTAGATTACGCTTGGTGACTTGTTCGAAGGAAGGACTTTCGACAAGAGGACAAATTCGGAGCAAAGTTTAATGGCGACCCTATCAGTATCGGAACTAATCGAAAACGGAGTCCATTTCGGCCACGACGCGAGCCGATGGAATCCGAAAATGAAGCCCTTCATTTTCACGAAACATCGCAAGGTCCACATCATCGACGTCAAACAGACGATCCGCGGAATCGTGCGGGCGAGCAACTTCCTGCAAAGAAAGTCGGCGGAGAACGCGAGCATTCTCTTCGTCGGGACAAAACGCAGTTCGAAGGGCGCCATCCGCAATGAAGCGCTTAGGTGCGGGCAGCATTTCGTCGACGAGCGCTGGCTTGGCGGCACTCTTACGAACCACGCCACGGTTCTGCGCAGGCTCGACCGTCTGAAAGAACTCGAACATCTCTGGGACAGCGGCGACATCGCGGACGAGGCGAAAAAGATGCAATCCGTGCTCGCGCGCGAGAAACGCAAGCTTTTCCGGAACCTCGACGGCATCCGCAATATGAACAACCTGCCCCACGTGATGGTCATCGTCGACGCAACGAAGGAGCGCACGGCCATCGCGGAAGCGCAGAAGATTCGTATTCCCGTCATCGGCATCGTCGATACGGATTCCGACCCGGATCTCGTCGACATCGCGATCCCGGCGAACGACGACAGCGTAAAGAGCGTCTCGATGATCCTCGAATTCCTCGCGAACGCGATAATCGAGGGAAGAAAAACAGCCGCGAGGCTCGCATTCGACTCCGCTCCGAAGAAGGAAGAGGAGAAGCCCGCTGGCGAGGCTCCACCGGCACCGGCGATAAGCGCGCCGCCGACGTTCAGCGGACCGAAGAAAAAGGTCGCCACGGATATCAAACCCGAAGACACAAAAGGCGCGTACGTCGCAAGCGGAGGCAGGAAGGACAAAAAGGAAGCCGCCGAGAGCGATTCCTGAGACGAGCCTTTCATAAAGCGAAATTCGATTTAAAAGCAGATGACCAGGAGATAACGAACCATGGCGAGTGCACAAGACGTTAAAAAATTAAGAGACAGAACAGGCGCCGGAATGATGGATTGCAAGCGCGCTCTCGACGAGTGCGCAGGGGATATCGAGGCGGCCACCGACTATCTTCGAAAGCAGAACAAGGCGAAGGCTGCGAAAATGTCCGACCGCGAAGCGCGGGAGGGTGCGATCGCAGTTCACGTGTCTGATGACCACAAATACGGTGTGATTCTCGAAGTGAACAGCGAGACGGACTTCGTCGCGCGGAACGAAAATTTCGTCAGCGCTCTTGCGACGATCGCGGAGGCGGTGTGCGCGAGCAGGGCAAGTTCCGTCGAAGATTTTCTCAAGTCGTCCAGGATCGGCGAGGAAGGCGCGCAGGAGTACATCGAGAACCTCGCACGGGTGATGGGCGAAAACATCGGTCTGCGCAGGTTCGACGTAATCGAGGCGAGTGAAGGCGAACTTTGCCACTACGTGCATGCAGGCGCAAAAATGGCGACGCTGCTCGAAATCGCCGGGCTTCCGGCGGACACCGTCGGGAAGGATATGTGTATGCAGATTGTGGCGACGGATCCGCTCGCGCTCAGCCGCGATGGAATTTCCGAAGACATTCTCGAAAGAGAGCGCGATGTAAATCGCGAATCCATGAAGGCGCAGCTCGAGGGCAAACCAGAGCAGGTACAGAGCAAAATCCTCGACGGAAAACTAGAGAAGTTTTTCGAAGAAAAGGTTCTGCTCGAGCAGCCTTTCGTAAAGGACGAGACGAAGAAGGTCGCCGACGTGCTAAAGGGCGGCAAGATCGTAAAGTTCTTCCGTTACGAACTCGGGAAGTAGTTCGCAACACATTATATTCGTGCCGTCTACGAATTATTCGTATGATTATTAGTGAACGTTCGGTGAACCACATTCCCCGAACGTTCATCACGAAGATAACGTTACGTTCGTTATTATGGCGGCCTATCTTTCAAATTTATTTCAAATTT
>JANLHZ010000222.1 GCA_024653775.1 Planctomycetota bacterium
GAATGACAGAACTCGGCATGCCGGCAAGCTACGCAGCGGCAGGCTGAATGCGGGGGAAAGGGGGCACCGGCGCCAATTTCTGATTTATGCAACAAAGCCTCTCATCTACCTTAGTTGCGGCAGTCAATGTCCATCGCGGTCGCTGCGTTGTGTAGTCAATTGTGAGCTTTGCCGGAGCGTATAATCGCCCCTGCTCGGTTTCAGGTTGCCTGAAATTTCGAAAGAAAACCGACTTCCTCGAGAGAATAAAATTTCTTAGGTTCTCGTTTACTCCAAGAATTTCAACTTCTAGGTTTTCATCGTTTATTTGACCGCCAATCTCGAATTCTACATTTGCCGGCTCTTCTTGGTTCGTTGAAGGATTAGTTACATCAGGCGCAGATGAATCAATCCAATTCGGTGGAGTATATATTGCGCCAGAATTTATAATATTTTCTCCGTTTATTCCTCCCCAGACGATCATTTTGGACCCGGTCCAGACTGTGGTGTGAGCGTGCCTCGCAGAAGGCGCGACGGTAGTGGTAAGTGCGCTCCAGGAGTTTCTCCCGGGATCGTAAATTGCTCCGTCGTTTTTGGCGATGCCGTCAGATCCTCCCCAGACAACCATTTTGGAACCAGTCCAGACCGCGGTGTGCAACATCCTCGCGGAAGGCGCGCCGGTGGCGCTCATCGCGCTCCAGGAATTTCTCCCCGGATCGTAAATCGCTCCGTCGTTTTTGGCGATGCCGTCAATTCCTCCCCAGACAACCATTTTGGAACCGGTCCAGACTGCGGTGTGCAACATCCTCGCAGAAGGTGCGCCGGTGGTGTTCATCGCGCTCCAGGAATTGCTCCCCGGATCGTAGATCCCCCCGTCATTTCTATATCCGTTGCCCTCCCCCCCCCAGACGATCATCTTTGAACCGGTCCAGATCGCGATGTGATGGAATCTCGCCGAGGGCGCACCGATGGTAGTAATCGCGCTCCAGGAGTTTCTCCCCGGATCGTAGATCGCTCCGTCATTTTTGAAGCTGCTGCTACCAAATCCCCCCCAGACGATCACTTTGGAACCGGTCCAGACCGCGGTGTGCTCAAACCTCGCGGATGGTGCGCCGGTGGCGCTCATCGCGCTCCAAGAGTTTCTCCCCGGATCGTAGATCGCTCCGTCATTTTTGAAGCTGCTGCTACCAAATCCCCCCCAGACGATCATTTTTGAACCGGTCCAGATCGCGATGTGATGGTACCTCGCAGAGGGCGCACCGATGGTAGTAAGCGTGCTCCAGGAATTGCTACCCGGATAGTAGATCCCCCCGTCATCTCTATATCCGTTGGCCTCTCCCCCCCAGACGATCATTTTGGAGCCGATCCAGACCGCAGTGTAACCCCTTCTCGCGGAAGGTGCATTTTGCTGTGTTATAACCTCCCAATGTTCTTCAGCATTTTCTTCTGATTCTTCCTGTCCAGCCGTATTGTTGTTATTAGATCCTCGTCTGATTCTTCTCGTACCGCCGGCAGAATTGCCAGAAACCTGGGTGTCTTGGGTAGAAGCAGTCGGTTGTTCCGCATTTTCTTCTGATTCTTCCTCGCCAGCAGTATTGTTGTTATTAGATCCTCGCCTGATTCTTCTCGCGCCGCTGGAAGAATTGCCCGAAATCTGGGTGCCTGGTGCGGAAACAGTCGGTTGTTCTGCTGAAGATTCATCTTGCGGTTTAACCGTGTTTGCCGAATTCTCAGGCGTCGCCCGGTGCCTCTCGGTATCCCCATCACCTACATCGTGTGAAGTTGAGGCAACCTGGGCATTGCCTTCCGTAGTGATAGCGTTTTCGTGTCTTGGCTGATCGCCTAGGATTTCGGAGATGGAATTTCGAGTCTGATTCTCCGGTTCCGCGCTATGCGGGAGGCTTTCGTAGTTTGATGGTTTATTGTTCTGGACAATGATAACAGCAGCCACAATCACGACGATTGCCGCTGGGATCGATATGAGGAGCGCCTTTTTTAATCGTCTTGAACTTGAAGAAGAGGCTTTGTTGTACGACCTTTTTATCGTACGCAGGTTTCTTTTCAATCCCGCTAGGCGCGGATCGATATCCTCGTCGTCATCCAAAGGTTCCGCGACGATTACCTCCTCGTCATCTTCTTCCGGTTCCATTGCTTGCCGCGCTAGTTTTCTTTCAAGGCGCCTTTGTTTCCTGCGTTCGCGACCGGAGCGTTTCTCGGAGCCTTCGAATTCTTCGTCGTCTGTGCGACGATCGAGGCCTGAGCGTTTGTTTTCCCCGATTCTGGATTCGTATTCCTCGTCGTCGGAGTCGATATCATCCAAGAGACGGAATCTATGTTTGCAGCTCGTGCAGCGGACACGTTTTCCAGCGAATTCGTCGGGAGCCTTGCCGGTGTTTCCGCATTCCGGACATTCGTAGGGGATGGACATCTGATCCTCCGCAAGTTTTCTGTGATGACTTCATTACGGGGATGACGGGACGATTTGTCAAGAGAATTCGACTTCTTGGCCGTGGAGTAAATTTTTCACGCAAATACCCAGAGTCGCAAAAGACTTGATAGCCACAAAGAGCCCAAAGATCACAAAGAAGTAATGGACAGGATTGAATTTAAATCTTGTTCATCCTGTTAATCCTGTCCATTCCCGTCGAAATCGAACTTCACGCGCAGGACGAGGTAGTAGCCCGTGTCGTCATCGCCGCGCGCGAGGCGACGCGCCTTCGCGCGGGCTTTCCGACGGCTTCAAATTTGTTTGCCCGCCGGAAGATGGCGGTGTAACCTTGGAGGATGGAAACAAATTTCGAAGACTTCCAGCTTCGAAGAGCACCCGGACGGTCGATCTCGAACTTCGGCGTGCTGCTGGTTCTTCTCTTCGTCTCGCTTTTCGCGAGCATGCTGTTTGTTTTCTGCGCGCTTCCGTTCGAGAGAAAAACTCGTGACGTCAGCGATGGCAAGCCGTCCGTGGAAACCCCGCGGGAGAACAGCATCGTCATCGACAAGGAAGCCACGCTCGCGGAGTCCCGCGCAGGCTGGAGCGCGTTCCAGACCGACTGCGCTGCGCGGCTGAACGCGCTTGGGAAAGCCGCGATAATGTACCAGACCCGGATGCGTTACTTTCCGCGGGCCTCCGGAGCGCATTTTTTCAAGACTCTCTACGCTGGCGAAATGCGCTACGTAACGAGCGCCGAACTCCTGATCTGCCCTGAAAGCGGAGACGACGCGGACGACGTTCTCGCGAACTGGACGGCAGGCGATAACAGCGCTCCGCCAGGGATGTCCGAATGTTCTTACGCGGGTCCGAATCAGGCCACGGGCGCGATCCGCATGGGTTTCGCGATGGGGTCCGACGACCACGAGCCGGAGGTTTATGAAAACCCCGCGATGAACCAGAACCACCAGGCCCGCGGCGTGAACGTACTTTGGCCCGACGCGTCGACGCAGTGGATCGACAATCCCCCCGGTAAGGTCTGCCGGATCGGCTACAGCGACGGCAAAGCGGCGCTCGTCAGTCTGCAGAACTGAACGTTCGGAATGCTGAATGCAGAGTCCGGAATGCAGAGCGCAGGAACTTTCTGTCCTGACCAGTTTAAACCTTTAAACTTGTACCTTGACCTTTGGCGTTTGTACCATAATATACGCCTGTATCCTGATCGATCCGATCCTTTCGACCGCGCCCCCAGATCAATCGCATTTGGCCAACGCATTTGGACATACCGTTTTATTCGACCTGGAGTAGAACCATGACGCATCCCGTTCGACGTGGAGAACTGGAACGAGCAAAGAATTACTGGAATTCGAAGTACCCGAAAGCGACCATTTTCTACAAGGGAAGGTACGCGCCGGGGACGAAAACCAAGATCGAGGTCGACGTCAGACAGTTCGTTACGACGAAGGACAGCGTCATCGAGAAAGACATCATCGAGCACGATCTTATCGTGCGGGATCCAGGCTACTGCGACGACGACGTTCTACGCATCTACAAACACACCCGCACCAAGTCGATAAATCCATACAAGTACGAGTTCGACGACAAGCAGTTCGGAGGGGAACTCTGGCTCTATCCCTACGAACTCCGCCATGTGAAGCGTGGAGATTGCGACGACTGGGGAATCGAACTTGCGAGCTATCTGATCACCGCGGGGGTGCCCGCGTTTCGTGTGCGCGTGGTCGTCGGCAATACCAACGCAGGAGGCGGACATCTGACGGTCTACGTTCTCGGGGACGATCTGAAAAGCTGGCGGCATCTGAACTCCACAAGCAAGATCGAAAGCATCCCTGTGACGTTCTTCTCCGACCTTCCGAAGAACCGCGACAAGACCGACGACATCGGGATACGAAACGTATGGTTCAGCTTCAATAGCGAGTTCGCATGGCACAAGTTCGCGACCGAGGAGGACGAGATCAGCTTCAATAACGACGACGCGATGCGCCAGATCGAAATCCTGCCTTATTTGGAGACGAATGAAACCGGAGAGTCGCCCGAAACCGCAGCGCCGGCGGCGCTCGTCCGCGCGGGATCCGCGGCTTTGGGAAAAGACGAGTACAAAGGCCTTGACGACGAGGATCTTTTCGAGGACGACCCGTTCGAGTACGTCGGCTTCGAGGAAGGCGACTTCGACGACGAGGAGGCGTATTACGACGACATCGCCCGGAGTCTCTTCGAACGAAGACTCGAAGACGCCTGGCGATCGGCTTCCGGCGGAAGACAGATCCCGGCGGGCGTTCTTTCCGCGCTGACCGCGGGCGAAAGGGCGTCGTTCCGGAGGCATCTTGCGATACGTTCACGGACAACCGCCCATAACGGAGTGGAGACGTCGAAGCCTTTCAAACGAACCACGCCGCAGAAGACCATCGAAAGCTTTCTGAAGGCGTTCGGCGAGGGCGCTCTGAGCGTGGTTTCGAAACTCGTGACGAAGCCTGGGGATCGGTTCTTCGACCTGCCTTATGTGAGCGATCTTGGTTCCGAACTTCGCGCGATGGCTCCCGCGGACTCGGGCAGGATCGTACAGGCGTTGCGTTCGTCCCTTGCGTCGAAGCCGATATTCAGAAAGCGCAAGGGCCAGGAGGTTTGCTACCTCGCGTCCCACACGGCGGATTTCATCGCGCTCTGCAAGGATGGCAACTCCTGGCTGATTTTCGATTTCGCTCTGTCGAGCGATCGCGTGTACGACAATCCGTCGAAGGCGCTGGCGCTGCCGTCGGTTGTGACGTCGAAGGGGGTCGCGCTGAAGGAGGCGCTTGAAGCGTATCCGCAGTCTTCGCCGATGGAGACGCTGAAGAGCATCAGGTACGTGCTGGCGTCGAGGGACTTCGCGAAGCTTTCGACGCTGCTTACCGCGTCGGACGAGCCGGAGAGCCGGAATCCCGCAGGATTCGCGCTACACATCTGGCAGGACTGCTACGAGGAAATCATCTACTACCTGGGCGTGACGCTGAAGGAGCACGTCGACGAGGCGTGGGAAATCGTCGATCGCGGCGTTCGTCGCGCGTTCGTACCGACGTCCGACGGACGATACCTCGGACTCGTGCTGATCGGCGAGGACTGGAAACTCGCGGACCTGGGCCTGGGCGAGGACGAGGTGATTCTCAAGAATCGCAGGCTCCGCACCCCGGACTGGATCGTTCGCGCGCTCAGGAGCGCCGGGGCGAAGTCCTCGAAAGCTCCCGCGATGGACGATATTTTCGACGAGTTCGAAACGGAACTCGCGATGGACATCGATACCTCGCTCGACGAGAAGTTCGCGGACGCGGACGATATGATTCTGGACGACGATAAAGGCGAAGAAGACGAGGTCCAGGTCGACGAGTTTCAGGAGATCGGAGAGATGGAGGCGAGGAAAGCCGCGTTCGACGACACCGACGAAGACGAGGCTGAAGTTACGGAACTGAAGGAACTCCAGGACATGGAGGTGACGGACGAGGAAGATCGCGCGGAGAACTTCTCGTCCCGTCTCGCGGAGGTCGAAGAGGACGAAGACACTGGAGATACGGAGGCGCACTTCGTCGAGCTCAAACACACGCGGATGGATTTGAAGCACGATCTTCAAAACGCGGAAACCCTCGCGGGCCTCGTCGAAATAGACGATCGCGGCGCGCGGGAGGATTCCATCACGGAGTTTCAGGACATCGAGCACGATGAGGAAGACCTCGCGGAGGACCTCGATAAGGCGGACGCGCTTTCAAAACTCGTGGACGTCGATCAGCGCGGCGCAGAGGAAGATGCGGTTACGGAGTTCACGGACATCGCGCATTCGCAGGAGGACGCTTTCGATGACGAAGAAAAGGCGGAGACGCTGTCCGAACTCGTGGAAATCGAGCCGCGCGGCGCGGAGGAAGACGCAGTTACGGAGTTCACCGACCTCGCGCACACCGAGAAGGACACCGAGGAAGACGAGGACAAGGCGGACCTTCTTTCGGAAACCCTGAACGAAGACGAATTCGGATCGGACGAGTCAAGCAAGGCGGAGATGGTCGAAGATACCGAGGGAAGCACACTCGTGAGCTTCTCGCCGGACGTGGACGAACCCGTCGGGGACGAATTAGGCGGTGAGGAAATCGAATCGCCAGAACCTCATAGACGGGACACCGGAGACACGGACCTCCGCGTCGGCAAGGATACGGAATTCTTCGCGGCGAATTTCATTCCGAGGCCGGAGGAGGGAACCAGGGCGCTCGAATTCAAGTTCGACGACGAGGAGGACGAAACTTTCGTGTCGGAGCCTGCGGAGATAAAGCCGCTTGACTTCGAAGACGAAACCTCGGACGAAAAACCTGTCGATTCGCCCGACGATTTCCAGGCGGACGATGTCGCCATTTCGAACATCGAGTCGGACGTGGACGCGGAGGTCGAAAACTACATCGCGAATTCGAGGAAGACGCTGCACCGGATTCGCGGTCTGATGGAAGACCTCTCGGCGGATCACCAGGACCCACGGGCCTGCGCCTCCCTTGCGAAGGAGTTGAAATCGCTTTACGTCGACGAGGAGCCGATCGAGGCGCGAAGACTGTTCGAACTTGCGGAACGGATGCGCGAGGTGGTGCAGGAACTCGCAAGGGGTTCGTTCGACAACACCGGGCAGGTTGTTTCGACACTCGACTACGCGGTGACGTCTTTCGGAAGCATGCTCGATCAGCTCGCGCTCGGCGTGATCGAGTCGGAATACAGCGGCGTCGTGTACGATCTCGAGGATTTGATCTCGTCGCTTAGCGCGCCTACGCCGACGGGTTCGGGATTCGCGCCGGAGCCGGAGAAGGAAGTTTCGCCGTTCGCCGACGCGAAGGTTCACGAGATGATCGACGAGAGCGAAGTAGACAGCGGGTCAGAAGATGAGGTCGGAATCGACGCGGATTTCGACACCCGAGCGGTCTATCAGAAGGAGGAAGGCGGCTCCGAGACTGAAGCGTTCGACACCATTTCCTCCGGGGACGACGACGAATTGGCGGAAGAGTTCGGCACGGAGTATTTCGATACAGCGAGACATTCCGGGCTTGCCGAAAACGCACGTCCTCCCGTTTCAGACACGCAGTGGAAAAGGTTCAAGGATAAAATCACGGGCGAGACCGAAGTTCCGCCTCACGAAGCGGACACCGACGTCGAAGGCTTCGACGTGAAGCTGGCGGACGCCGGCGCGGAATCGTCTTCCGAAGGTGCGGAGGAATCGAAGGAATCCACCATAGAGGAAACCGCCCAGCCTTCGCATTCAGCCGTCACGGACGACGATGGATTCGAACCAGCGTCGGACGAGCCGGAGTCGGAACCGGAGGCGGAACCGGAGGCGGCTCAGAAGACTGAGTCTGAGCCGGAGAAAGTCGAGTACGATCAGAGTTCTGCGCTGGGCGTGATAAAGAGTCTGCTTTCCGCGATCGACAATGAAGACGAGGAAGCTCTGCTGCAGCTTACGAGCCGTCACGGCGAACCTTTCAACGGTATCGAGGAGGAGGATCTTCTCGCACATTTCCGCGCCAGGGATGAGACGTGGAAGGACTGGCACCGCGCGCTCAAGCTCGCAACCCGCGCGAAGAAGATGGAGAAGGACCGCCAGGGATTTACTCTCGCGTACTTCCACGTAGCGAAGGGCCGATTCCTCGGCGCGAGCCGCGGTCCGCGGGGCTGGGTAGTCCACAGCTTCAACGTTCCCGCGAAGGGATAAAGCGTACCCGAGGCGATTATGGCCGAAAACAGAAATCTCCGCGACTCGGAACTCGAAAAGCGGGAGAAAGAATGGCTTCTCAAAATCAAGGACGCTCACGACAAGTTCGTGCGGCCCCGCGGCGTTAGCCGCAATCATGGCTGCGATTTTCATCACACTTGAATAGTCCGTTTATTGTCCGTAGCTCGTATTCGTGCTAGACGTCCCAAGGCTCGCGAAGAAGCAGATTCTTGGTTCTCCCGATCTTCGGAGCGTCCTGACTTTATTGCACAGAAGGCTGAAGTCGGGTAGGATTGAGGAGATAGAACGGGCGATCGAATGCTGGAGAGACGCGAGATTCAAAAAGGTGGTCGAAGCTGGGCTGACGTACATCCGGGCAACGTCGAAAATTACGAAAGATGAATTCGTCGAAATATTGGAGAGAAAGAAAATGTCTGACAAACAGGATTTTTTCGTTTCGAGCTGGGATCAGAGCTTCGAAGAAGGATGAGCGGTTGGAGTCAAGGAAGGCATCAAGGAAGGCATCGACGCCGTCCTGTTCGTCAGGTTCGGCGATGCAGGCAAACGTCTGATGAACAAGATAAGAAAAATCGAGGATATGGAAACCATCGAATCGATAAAGGTGCTTGCCACGACGGCAAATACTATCGAGGACATTCGGAACAGACTGAAGAATCTTTAGACTTCAATCGTTCCTGTGAACACCGTCACCGCCGGGCCGGTCATCAGCGCGACTTCGTCCGGCCGGATGGAAATGCGAAGGTCGCCGCCGGGGAGGGAGGTCCGGACTTCGCGCCCGGCGATTCCTTTTCGATGCGCGATGAACGCCACCGCGGTCGCGCCGGTGCCGCAGGCGAGGGTGATTCCGGAGCCGCGTTCCCAGGTCCGCATTTTCAGATGATCCTTGCCTGCGATCTCGACGAAATGCACGTTGATCCGCTCCGGAAACAGCGGATTTCGTTCGATGAGCGGCCCGAAAACTTCGATCGGGATTTCGTCCGCTTTGTCGACGAAAATCGCGGCGTGAGGGTTCCCGACACTGACGCAGCTCACGCGGAACTCACGGCCGCAGGCGGAAAGCGGTTCGTCTATGATCTCGTTTTTGTCGATCGTCGTCGGAATCCGGAGTCCGTCCCAGGTCGCCTTCCCCATTTCGATGGTGGCTTCGAAAACCTTTTCGTCCTTCGCGGCTACCTTGATAGCCTTCACGCCCGCTGGCGTCTCGATCGAAAACTCCGTCCGGCTGGTCAGTCCTTTGTCGAAAATCAGCTTCGCGAGGCAGCGGATTCCGTTTCCGCACATTTGCGCTTCGCTGCCGTCCGCGTTGAACATTCTCATCCTGAAATCCGCGATGGCGCTGGTTTCGAGAAGAATCAGGCCGTCGGAGCCGACTCCGAAATGGCGGTCACTAACCCGCACCGACAGCGCTGAGGGGTCGTCGATCCGGGTTTCGAGGCAGTCGATGTACACGTAATCGTTGCCGATACCCTGCATTTTGGTGAACTCTACGATGCGCGTCATTGTCGAAAAATTTTCAATCTGAAGGAGCCTCAAAGTAATAAGTCATACAAAATCGCGCTCGGATTTGCGCCAGGTTCGTTTTGCACGAGGAAGCCAAACCGGAGTCGTAGCTATAGTTCCGTCGAGGATTTGGCGACTGGGTGCGAAGCGAAGATGGCGTGAAGACGAGATGCGAGATGCATGACTTATTATTTTGAGGCTCCTAAATCCAAAATCTGAAATCTAAAATGTCCAGAGTCTTGTTTAAGCGTATTCCAGCTTTTACGCTTTCCCTTCTATTCGGATTAATGCGAATAAAAAAGTAGTCTGATTACGCGAGGCTTTTCATGAACCCCAAAGTCGGCTTTTTGATATTTGTTCTGACGCTCTTCCTGTTCCCGGCGATCTTCGTCGTCAAAATACTAGTGCAGGACGAATCCCCGAAGGTTAACACGGGAGGAGACGAGAACCTGCCAAAATCGGTGTTCGACGATCCGGAGCTACTTTCGCTCGAGGAAGGACTCAAGTACAAGGACATCGTCGTCGGCGAAGGCAATCCGTGCCCGAAGATCGGCGAGGGAAACAACGGAGTCCAGGTCCAGATCCACTACCACGGAATGCTGACGAACGGTAAGGTGTTCGATTCGACGATCACTTCCCTGAAGGGCACGATGATGGATATTGACGTCGCGCCGGATTTCCCAGCGACGGGTGCTGCGAATTTCGACTTGGGAGGACTTATTCGAGGCTGGCAGATCGGCGTTCCGGGTATGAAACCCGGCGGCGTGCGGAAACTAGTCATTCCCGCGCACATCGCATACGGAAGTCAGGCCAATGGAGATATTCCTGCGAATTCGACCCTCATATTCTATATGAAGCTCGTCAGCGCGTCTCCGAGGTAGTTCGTAGCAGCATAAAAGTAGTCAGGAGCGAAAATGAGCATCACTGTTGTGGGCAGCATCGCGTTCGATTCCATCGAGACCCCGCACGGCAAGGTCGAGCGCGTCCTCGGAGGTTCGTCGAGCTATTTCGCCATCGCCGCGAGCAATTTCGCGGATGTGAACCTCGTCGGGATCGTCGGCGATGATTTCGACCAGCGTCACCTCGAGCTTTTCAAAGAGCGCGGAATCGACATCTCCGGAATCGAGCATTCCTCCGGCAAGACCTTCGCCTGGAGCGGCGCGTACGAAGCGGGTTCGCTCGACAGCGCGATAACGCGCGAGGTTCATATAAACGTCCTTGGCGAATACTCCCCGAAGCTGGCGGAGAAACACGCCTCGGCGGAGTACATCTTCCTCGCTAACGGGCACCCGGCGCTTCAGAAGTCGATTCGCGGGCAGTGTACGAAGGCGAAGTTCGTGATGCTCGACACGATGAACCTGTGGATCGAAACCGCCCGCGACGACCTGATGAATGTCCTGAAGGACGTCGACTGCCTCGTGCTGAACGAAGGCGAGGCGCTTCTGCTCACCGAGCATCATAACCTCGTCGCCGCGGGGTACGAACTGCTCGAACTCGGTCTCGAATACGTGCTTCTGAAAAAGGGCCAGCACGGCTCGATGCTGTTTACTAAGAACGATTTCTTCGCGCTGCCTTCGTACCCGCTTCGGGTTGTCAAGGACCCGACCGGCGCGGGAGACTCCTTCGGCGGCGCGTTTCTGGGCCAGCTCGCGCGCTCGAAGGACCTCAGCTTCGAATCGATGAAACTCGCGGTGATGTACGCGACGGTCACCGCGAGCTTCACGGTCGAGGAATTCGGCGTCGACAACATCCGCGATCTTTCTTTTGAAATCATCGAAAGCCGCGCGACGAAGTATCGCAAGATGGTAACGATACCGTAATCCCGGTCCCGCATACGCGAACGGCGAGGCGGTTATTTTCGTGAATTTCGGATATTCCGTGGTTTAATTTGATTTTCCGCGAAAGCCGGACCAGAGGTGAATCGTGCTGCGTAAAATCCATAGCCGGTTTTTGAAACAGGACGATATCAAGAACAAGAAAAGCTGGTACCAGGGCGACAACGGCGACCTCTTCGTCTGGACGTCCCGCGAGTCGAGCGAGATCGTGCGGTTCCAGTTCACGCACAGACATCCGGACACGCTCGAAAACGTTTTCGTCGAGTGGACCGAGGGCAAATTCCTAACGTCCGGAGTCGTGCAGGACACTGGCAGCAAGGTCTTCGCCGCGTCGTCTACGCTCCGTCACGATCGAAAGCTGAACGTGAAGATCGTCCGCGACGTCCTGGATTATTTCCGCGTCGCGAAGGAGAAACTTCCCGATGACGTCCGCGCGCTCGTCACGTCCCGCATCGAAGCCGCTCTCGACGAACTTGGCGCGCTGTAACCGTTCACGGGGTAGTTCGCGTTCGTAGTGGCGCCGTAAGGCGTTTTTTTGATCCACCACACCGCGAAAATATGCTCTCACGAGCACACTACGAACAGAATCCCGCTATAGACTGCGATCTACCCCGTGAACACTTACGGCGCGCTTTAGAGGTCACGGACCTGGTTCACTGGACCGACACGAAATTGGAATATCGCTCAATATATAATATTTTATTAGTGCTTATAATAGTGTTACGACTCGTGACACTATTATAATTTTTTATAAATCGCGATATTCTTAAATTTATAATACATTTTATTTTATAGACGGGTGATGTAGTAGCGGAGCGCATTTGCCAACAATCCTTAGCAACTATCGTCAGTTCCGGAAGCGCTTCCGCCATCGTCCGCGCGGAAACCTTCGGGCGTCTCGTTCGAAGGCTACAACATGCCGAAAACCTGTGCCATCGATAGTTTGCAGGCGCAATTCTTCGAATAAATTGGTCGCGAAATAAAATCTGTGCGACCATGTGTTTTTCAGAAAAGGAACTCCGCCGGAGACGAAATGGACTATGAAAGCGCGCTGACTTCACTGCTTGAAAAAATCGACGCGGACTACGCGGAGGTGCGAATCGAGGACTCGAAAAGCACTGGGATCGTGTTTCTAGGAAAGGGACTCGACGCGGTGACGTCGAAGCAATCCTTCGGCGCGGCGGTGCGCGTTCTCAAAAACGGCGGCTGGGGTTTCGCGACGCTGAACGATTTCGACAAACTCGAGCACGCGCTCGAAATCGCGCTTCGGAGCGCCGAACTCGTCGGACGCTCGACGAACGATCCCGCGACGCTAGCGGACGCGCCCACGGTGAAGGACAGCGTCGTCCTCGATATAGGGGAAGACCCGCGCGAAATTTCGCTCGCAGGCAAAATCGATCTCCTTGGGAAGTACCACGAAAGGTTTCTCGGCTTCGGCGGACTCGTGAGCAGCGCCTCCGTGCGCTATAACGAGAAGTTCACCACGCTCTTTTTCGCAAATACCGAAGGTTCGAGCATCCGGCAGGAGAAGCTCGACATCGCCGGGCATCTGATCGCGATCGCGCAGAAGAACGGAGTCACGCAGACCTCGACCTGGGGCTACGGCGGGAATAGCGACTTCGGAGTCGTCCGCGGCCTCGAAAACCGAATCGACGAACGCTGCGAGGTCGCGACTGCGCTTGCGAAGTCGGAGCCAGTTCGCGGCGGCACCTACACCGTCGTCATCGATCCGTACCTCGCGGGCGTTTTCATCCACGAGGCGTTCGGACATCTCTCCGAGGCGGACCACATCGCAAAGGACCGGAAGCTCGCGGACATTATGGTGCCCGGAAAGAAACTCGGTTCCGACATTCTGAACGTCTACGACTCCGGACTCGAGCACGGCCTGCGCGGCTCGCTAAAGTACGACGACGAAGGCGTCCGCACGCGCAAGACCTGGCTGCTGCAGGAAGGCGAACTCGTGAGCCGTCTCCACAGCCGCGAGACCGCGAAACGCATGAACGAGGAGCCGACGGGAAGCGCAAGGGCGATCACGTATCAGTTCCCTCCGATTCCGAGGATGCGCAACACCTGCATCGTTCCGGGCAAGGCAAAGTTCGACGATCTGATCGGAGAGGTCGATAACGGCATCTACGCGGTCGGTGCCGCGGGCGGAATGACCAACGGCGAACAGTTCACCTTCACCGCGGGCGAAGCGTATATGATTCGCGAAGGCAGGATCGAGGAACCCGTGCGGGAAGTGACGCTCTCCGGAAACGTGTTCTCCACGATGAAGAACATCGACGGACTTTCCGACGCGTTCGATAATCGCGACTCCGGCGGCGGCTGCGGCAAAGCCGGACAGTTCCCGCTCCCCGTCTCCCATGGTGGCCCGCACGTTCGCATCAGGGGCGTCGTTGTTGGTGGGACTTAGAAACTATCGTAGGCGCCTGGGACCGCGGTCGTCTATGTCCGCAAAAGCCGTCAAACGTCTCGTTTGACGGCTCCGAATTATCGACGTCGCTTGCTTGAGATAGTTTCTAAACCGTCTCGTCCGCACGAAAAAAAATCCGTAAACAAATGCGCTGTACTTTAGCCTCACCAAGTATTCCTGCAGGAAGAAGGGGCAGAGATTGGAGGTTCGAGATCGCGCAAAAACAGGTAAGTCCGGAGTGCGGTATAAACTAACGTAGGCTGGTTCTGTTTATGCGGGTAACGATTTCGA
>JANLHZ010000224.1 GCA_024653775.1 Planctomycetota bacterium
GAATGACAGAACTCGGCATGCCGGCAAGCTACGCAGCGGCAGGCTGAATGCGGGGGAAAGGGGGCACCGGCGCCAATTTCTGATTTATGCAACAAAGCCCCAGTCATATACGATCTGGATGTAACGACACCTCTTCCTAAGCAACTTCCAAAGGTATGTAAAGACTTCGTACGATTTCACGTTCGTTCAAGATCATGTGTTGGGTGCGATACTCCAGAAGAAATGTGGAAGACGATTCTATATTTTGACGATTTTCTAAAAAGGAAAGAGAAGTATATTAATCCATCGATTCCGATTGTTTTTGAAGATGTCGAATTTGTTTCCGATGAAGGGTTGACGCTGTTCACTCCGACAACTCGGACCGGAACAAGGCATGGGGCATACAGGTGCTTCAAGGGAAAATCGCCTGATAAAAGAGAATTCCTTGTTGGTTTTGAAATTGGCGGTTGCAGAAAACATGTCAATGATCCAAAAGATGGAAATGTTAACTCTACTTCCCAGATCACAATCACTATTATCAAGGATGCCAGAGTTTTTCCAACAATCGTTTATACATTGGATACACATGTCGAGCGAGACAACGAAAACTGGAGGTTCTTTCACAACTACAGATTTACGGGCGCTGGAAAGAAATCTGAATTAATTCAGTATCTTAAAGAAAATGGAAGAGATTACGAAAGAGATGGCAAGGCGTACTTCGGAAACATACCTGCTAATACTTATCTTGAATGGAACGACGTAAAGAGTGTAGTTCTCAGGCTATCAATATATGCATACTATGTCGCGGAATACAAAGATAAGATCAAGCAGTCAAGAAAGAGTAAAAAGAAAAAACATTCCAGTTAAATATGAGTGCTGATCGCGAATAATCATGGTGTACGGAGTGCGACAGATCGCTTCGCTCGCAGTCGCACTCCTTAAATTCAATCTGAAATCAGATATCCTTCACAAGCCGCTCGATGATCGCCTTGGCGCGAGGCTCGGCCTCGTTCGCGGCTTCGATGATGTGCTCGATCTTCGCGGGTTCGAGCGCGTCCGGGAGGCAGATGTCCGTCACTATCGACACGCCGAGGATTTTGAAGTTCTCCTGCACCGCGACGATCGCTTCCGTGACGGTGCTCATCCCGACGACGTCCGCGCCGAAGCTGCGGAGCATGCGATATTCCGCGCGAGTTTCGAGGCACGGTCCGAGCACGCCGACGTAGACGCCTTCCCGCACCGCGATTTTCAGATCGAGCGCGATCGCTTTCGTCTTCGCGCACAGCTCGTGACTGTACGGTTCGATCATGTCCGGGAACCTGATCCCGAGTTTATCGTCGTGAGGGCCGACTAGCGGGTTCACTCCAGTGAAGTTGATGTGATCCTCGATCAGCATTATGTCGCCTTTGCGGTAGTTCGGATTCATCCCGCCGCAAGCGTTGCTGATGATGAGGTACTCCGCGCCGAGTCTTCGCATCACGCGTATCGGAAGCGTGATCTCATCGAGAGTGTAACCTTCGTAGAGATGGAAGCGTCCCTGCATGCAGACGACGTTCGTATCGCCGATTTTGCCGAACAGGAAATCGCCTTTGTGGAAACGTCCCTCGTGGCTTTTCGGGAAATGCGGGATATCCGCGTAATCGACCTTCACCTGGTCCGTCACCGCATTCGCGAGCGCGTCGAGTCCGGTGCCCAAAATGATCGCGACCTTAGGCGGCGCGGTGACCTTGGTTTTCAGAAATGCGACGGCTTCTTCGAGTTTTTTGACTAAAGGAATCATGGGCTGATTTTAGATTTTTGAATGGTGATTTTTGATTTCCATTTACGAGTGTACATATTCCACCGACTGATCTGAAGACGTCGTCCAAAAACGTACCAAGTGGCGTTCGCGCTACCTTCTCACAAGCTTGCGGATCGCGATGCACGAGAAACCGCCGATAGTAGAGCCATAAAAATTTGACGCTCTTCGTGAGCTTTCGCGCGCGCTCGACTACAGTTCTACGCTATGGAGAAGGAACCGGAAATCGTGCCGCATACGATCGGCGAGGCGCTCGCGAATTTCAGCATCAAAAAGAAGGTGCTGACGAACCTGCTTTTCGTGCTGCTGTTCCTCGCTGGATTCCTCGTCGTCGATTACATCGCGATCGAGGAGTACCCGCGGGTCGAATTCTACGTCGTCGCGATCACCGTGCGGTTCCCCGGCGCCTCACCCGAAGAGGTCGAAAAACTCGTAACAAAGAAGATCGAGGACGAAGTCTCGGACGTCGAGGGAATCAGCTTCATCCGCTCGGAAAGCCGGCAGGATATGTCCATCGTGCTCGTGCAATTCGACCAGGAGATTGCGGATTACGACAAGGCCTGCCGCGAGCTAGAGACCGAAGTCGATCGCGTCACCGACCTTCCGGAGGACGCCGAGGACCCGAAGGTCGAACGCATCAACGTGCAGACGATGTATCCCGCGACGCAGATAATCGTTGGCACCAGGGTAGGCGCGCCGGCTGTCAGCGAGACCGCGCTTCGAAAAGCCGCGCTGGACCTGGAGGACGTTCTCACGGGCATAGACGGCGTCGCGCAGATCGATTACGACGGCTACCGCGACCGTGAAATCTGGGTCGAGGTCGACCGCGACAAGCTGAAGTCCCTGAATCTCACGATAGCGGACGTCGCGAACGCTCTTCGTGCCGCAAACAGAAACGTCCCCTCCGGAGACTTCACCTCGGGCGGTCAGGCGTTTTCGATCCGTCAGATCGGGGAATGGTCGGACCCGCGGGAGATTCTAGACGTCCACATTCCGCTCGCTTCCGGAGTTTCGATCAGAGTTTCCGAAGTCGCGAAAGTGGTAGACACATTCGACGAGGATCAGCGCAGGACTCGCATCAACGGTCATAAAGGCGTGCGCCTCGGCGTCGTAACCTCGGAAGGAACGAACACCCTCGATCTTATGCCGAAGGTGAAGGAGGCCGTCGAGGAGTTCCGGAAGAAATGTCCGGACAACATGGATTTCGTTTTCGTGATGGACACAAGCATCCGCATTACCGACAGGATGGGCGTTCTTACGTCGAACCTGCTGATGGGCGGAGCCGTTGTGTTTCTGGCGCTGTACCTGTTCCTGGGGTTTCGCAACAGCATGCTGGCGGTAATCGGGATACCGTTTTGTTTTCTCGTTTCGCTGATCTTCCTCCACTTCCTTGGAGAGACGATAAACGAGGTCAGCATATTCGCGTTCGTGCTCGTCTGCGGGATCGTGGTCGACGACGCGATCATCATCATCGAGAACATTTATCGCAGGTTCGAGGAAGGCGAGCCGCTGCGGATCGCGTGCGTCAAGGGCACGGGAGAAGTAATGTGGCCTGTGATGGCGAGCATGCTCACGACGATAGCCGCGTTCCTTCCGATGCTGATTATGACGGGGATCACCGGAGAATTCTTTGCCGTGATGCCAAAGGCTGTGACGGTCGTGCTTCTAGTGAGCATTTTCGAGGCGGTGATCATCCTTCCCGCGCACGTTTACGAGTTCGGCCCGAAAAAAGTGCATGTCAACTCCCGCGAACACGGATTCGTCTCGCGAATGCTGAAGCGGTACGAGAGCGTGCTGCGGTTCTGTCTCTCGAAACGCAAATCCGTTATCGCGAGCATCGTTCTGATCGCCTCGATCAGCATCGGCCTCGTGTTCGCGGGGGTTATCCCGGTGGTGTTCTTCCCTAGCGACTTTCCGTATTTCCAGATTTCGCTGAAGGCGCCGCCCGGATCGACGCTCGACGAAACAGAACGACTGTGCGAAAAAATCGAGAACCTCATGAACGACTGGCGACGGGACGAGGTAAAGAGCGTGGACACTTCCATCGGACGACTACAAGACGCGAACTTCCAGTTCCACCACGAGACGTACTACGCGCAAATGATCGTGACCCTCGCGGACCCTGGCGTCCGCACGAAGGATTCGCGGGTAATCCTGGACGAGGTGAACGAGTTCCTGAGTTCGCGCGCAGGCGAACTTGGGTTCGCGACAATCGACGTCTCGGAACTCAGCGACGGCCCGCCCGTCGGACGCGACGTGACTATGCGCATTCGCGGCGACGAATACGAGACCCTCGGCGGGATCGCCGCGAAGATCGAACGCAGGCTTGCGGAGCTTTCCAGAACCCGCGGTGTGACCGGAATAACCTCGGATTACGAAATCGGTCGTCCCGAGCTGCGGTTCATCCCCGACCAGGAGAAGATAGAACGCTACGGACTCGACAATACCGCGGTCGGACTGGCGCTTTCGTCCTTCAACGACGGAGTCATCGCGACCACTTTCCGCGAGGGCGAAGAGGAGGCGGACGTCCGGGTCAAATCGTCGGCGCCGAATCTGATGAGCATCCGGGACCTCCGAAGCGCGTACATCAGGAGGCGGGATGGGACTTTGTTCGCGCTTTCGGAAATCTGCGACGAGGACAACTACTCCGGAGTCGCGATCATCAGAAGGTACGATAGAAAAAGGTGCGTGCAGATCACCGCGGACGTCAACGAGGAGTCGGGGCACACCGCCGCGGAAGTCAACCGAATTCTGATGGACGAATTCGGGGACGTCGAAACGCGGCATCCGGGGTATCAGGTGGACTTCGCGGGCGAATTCCAGGAAACGAACAGGAGCTTCGAAAGCCTGGGCAAGGCGTACTTCATCGCAATGCTTCTGATCTTCCTCATCCTCGGCGCGCAGTTTGGAAGCTACGCGCAGCCTCTGGTGATTCTGTTCACCGTGCCGTTTTCGCTGATAGGCGTGATGTTCGGGCTTCTCGTCACGGGCGATCCGTTCACGGTGGGCAGCTTCATCGCTATAGTCGGGCTGTCCGGAATCGTGGTGAACGACTCGATCGTGCTCGTCGACTTCATCAATCGCGAACGTAAACGTGGTGTGCCTCTGGATGAGGCGATTCCGAGCGCGGGAGTCAAACGAATGCGCGCTGTCCTACTCACGACGATCACCACCGTTGCGGGGCTGCTCCCTATGTCACTCGGACTCGGCGGGAGGTCGATTACCTGGGGCCCGATGGCGACAAGCCTCGCGTTCGGCCTGATCTTCGCCACGGCGCTGACACTGCTGGTGATCCCGTGTTTGTATTCGCTTGTGGAACACGCGAAAATCAAGCTTGGCCTGAATGATACGGAAAATTCGTAGACGGCACGAATAAAATGTAACAATCACTTCGTGTACTTGCCGGTCGTGGTGCCCGTCGCGAACTTTGGCGGCTCCATCGGACCGTTGTGCGTGAGCTTCGTTCTGTCGTAGAGCGCTTCCTCGCGAGTATTGAACACCTGCGGCAGTTTGGTCGAGAGTCCGATCGCGTCCTCGGGGCACGCCTCTTCGCAGTAGCCGCAGAAGATGCAGCGCAGTTCGTCGATCACGAAGGACGCCGGGTACTTCTCGCGGTCTGGACCGTACTCCTCGGGCGAAGGCGCCGCTACGATGTGGATACAAAGCGCCGGGCACGCAGCCGCGCACATGTAGCACGCAACGCACTTGATCCGGCCTTTCTCGTCGACCTTCAAAACGTGCTCGCCGCGGAACCTCGCTGAGAACGGACGCTTCTCCTCCGGGTACTGCGAAGTAAAAATCTGCTTCCTGCTGAAAAGATTCGGTATGAAGTGCCTGAGTGTGTTTCCGAGTCCTTTCACGATTTCCGGAATGTACAGCCGCTCCCAAATGCTGAGCTTTCGCGAACCCGGCTCGAGGTCTCCGATAAGCTGGGTCCGCAGGTTCGGAGCGGAGGCTTCATGGCCGTTATCGCTCTGAGCGTGGTCGCCCTGAGCGTGGACGCCATGCCCGTTCCCGCCGTCAGAGTGCGTATCCGTGTGCTGCTCGGTCGTGTTCATATTCAGAGGTCTCCATACACTAGAACACCAGTATTGCCGGAGAACATTCCAATATCAAAGACGAAGCGAATTTTAACGAGCGCATCGTAGCTGAAAGCAGCAGTTTCCGCCCATCCAGTTCGGCTATCGATAATGGTACAAATAATTCGTAGACGGCACGAATAAAATGTAAGCTACTCGTTCACGAGCTCCGCAAGCTTCGAGCGCACCTCATCTTCACGAAATCCCGGCTGGTGGTAGACGAGTTTGCCGTCCTTGCCCAGGATCATGAACGTCGGATACTGAGCCACAACCAGCACCGAGTCGAGCCTGGTCCCGGACTCACCCGACCACATCACTTCGAACGTGTAAGGATGCTCTTTCGCCCAGGTCGTGAGATCGCTAAGGACCTCGTCCTGCGCGATGCCGACGATTGTCACGGAACCTTCGAAATCCTTCTGGAGCTGTTCGAGCTTCGGTTTCGCCTCCCTGCATGGCGGGCACCAGCTCGCGAACGCGTAGACGAGCACGGGTTTTCCGAGCATCGATATGCTTGCGACCTTCACGTCACCATCGAAGGTAGTGCCCTCGAAAGTTACCTGTTTCCCCATCCATTCGCTTACGTTTACCGGGTCCGGCATGTCGCAGGATACGAATGCGCTCGAAATCGTCAGCAGCAGCAAGGCGATGACAAACGACCTCGACGCGGCATCGTTCTGAAGACTGAAATCCAAGTTCTGAAATTCCACAAGTCACTCCGTCAAACTGTCCATGGCCGCGATGAACTCCTCCTGCGGAACGTAGCCTAGCTTGTGCGACGGCTCGTTCGCTGAGGGACTGAAAAGCAGATACGTCGGCGTTGCGACGGTTTTGTATTTCGCGAGCAGCCTGTCGTAGTCCGGACCCGACCAGCCCGTGATGTCCTGCACGATGATGATGAAATTCTTCGCCCGGCTGCGGAACTCGGCGGACGCGAACACGCTCTGCTCCATCTTCCGGCAGTTGGTGCAGGTTTCGGTGGTGTAGTCGATCAGCGCGGGTTTGTTCTGCTCTTTCGCGATCTTAAGCCCAAGCTCGTAATCCTCGGTGAACGTAAGCCCCGCGAGCCATCCGTGCATAAAGTCGAGGTCGGTTTTTTTCTCCTCGATGAACCCGTCCCCGCTCGGGACGAGAACCGTCGCCGCGTTTTCCGCGGACCCGAGGCCGAGGGTAGAAATCTTCGGCGCGATTCCGCTTCCGGTGAGCGCGAACCCGTAAAGCGAATTGTAGCCGCCGAATACGAGAAGCATTGCGCCGATCGCGGTCCAGATGACCCTGCTAGGCTTCGCGGACGACATCGTTATGAACCACGTTCCCGTCGCAATGACCGCGAACCCGAACACGAGGTAGTACGCGTTTCCGAGGATCGGGAGTCCGAGCATGTACACCGCGACGAGAACGAACACGAATCCGAAGAAGTGTTTCAGATCGTCCATCCACTCTCCGGCGCGAGGAATTTTCTTCAGCAGTGTCGCGCTCGACCCAAGGATCAGGAACGGCAGCGCCTGGCCGACGCCGAACGCGCTGAAGGTCGCGAATCCCGTCACGAAGTCTCCCGAGTCGAGGACGCTGATGGCCGCGGCTCCGATGAAAGGTCCGATGCACGCGAAACCGACGACCGCGAGGGACATCCCCATCGCGAAGGCTCCGACGCCTCCGGCTTTGCCGCCTCCGGAGAACCGATCGCTTATGAACGACGGCATCCGGAAATCGTAGAGTCCGAACATGCTGAGCGCGAAGAGAACGAATATTCCCGCGAGCGCCCATTTCGCCGCGTCCGTGTTCAGCAATGCTCCGAGGGAATCGCCGACGAACGAAAGGGACGCGCCGAGAATCACGTAGAACGCCACGATCCCGAGCGCGTACGCGAAGGCGAGGGCGAACGACTTCCCCTGGCTGCGGTTTTCGGACTGCGTGGCGAAGAAGCCGAGGGTTATCGGGATCATCGGATAGATGCAGGGCGTGAGCAGCGTCCCGAGTCCGGCGACGAACGCGGTCAGCACCATTATGAGGAGTCCCTTCGGAAGTTCGCTCTGAGGCTTTGCGAGCGATTCCGCCATTTCCGACGGTCTTCCCGTCGTCACGGCTGAAACCGTCGCGGGCGCGGCGTCCGCGCCGAAGCTGAACGAAAGATCGAACTTCGTCTCCGCCGGTGGGTGGCAGAGTTGATCGTCGCAGGCGGAATACGTCACGACTATGGGGAGAGTCACGCTGTCAGTCGCGAAATCATCCGCGACGGCAAGCTCGATTTTGACCTCCTGGCTGCCTTCGAAAATCATTTGTCCGAGGTCGTCCTTCACGAAGTCAGGCCAGGTTTCCACGCCGCGGGAGATTCCATCCGGAAGGGCGATTTCGATTTTCGTGGGGTTGAATTGATCGTCCGGACTGTAAACGTGCACATGGGGCAGCATATCGAAAACGATCGCGATCACCGCGGTCTCGCCTTTGTTCACGACCTCGCTGACGAGTCTGCCGCTGATGCGAACCATCTCCGCGGGTTCGTCCGTGCGCTCCGTACCTTCGACCTCCGGCTCCGCCCCGTCCCCGGCGAACGTCGTCAGAGCCAGCGTAAAAAGGCATAGGATGGACAGAGCAAGTTTATTTCTCATTTCGAAAACGATACCTCCTCCGCGGGAATCTTCAAGTGTTCATATCAGTAAACGGATTTCCGGCCCGCGGGATTCCCGTGAATGTTCGGACTCCCAGAACGTGGCACGGTCATCTTGACCGTGATTCAAGAGAATGCGCAGACGAGACGTCTGCACTCCCAGGCTTTAGGACGTGTGTCAAAATAAGTTGACGTTTTCACATCACATCTTCACGCCATCTTCGTTCCGCTCTCGGTCGCCCCATGACATCGAGGTAAGGGCTCAACGGAACTATAGCTACGCTTCCGGTTTGGCTTCCTCGCGCAAAACGAACCTGACGTAAATCTGAGCGCGAAATCCGTAAACTTATTTTGACGCAGGTCCTAACGTCTCATCCGCCGCTGTAGACGACGCCGTCGCCGGGGTTCCATCGTCCGGAGCCAAAATCCGACAGTAAACGAATGTACTGCTGCACCGACGGCGCGAGCGCTTCGCGCTGATCGCAGGCCGGAATCACACAGCCCGAATACGGCGGTTTCGGGCGGCAGACCTGAATCTTCCGGTTAAGTTGCTGGTAGAAATACATTATCCTCTGGTTGTCCGCGCCGACGAACGCTACGTGTGGGAACTTCATGAACTGCGGGAACGTGGTCATCGTCCGGAGTCCGCGTTCGAACGCGCTTTTCGTGTCGAATGGGCAGATGTCCCGCCAGTCGTCGAAAATCTCGGTTCCATAGATTCCTCCGGACGATCCGGTGATCCAGACATTTGGCTCGTCGAACATCGCGACGAGCGCGGAGATTCCCCCGCCGACGCCGTGGCCGAAGGTGGCGATGCGATTCCCATCGATGTCCTGCTGGGACGCGAGCCAGCGGATGGCCGCGCGGGCGTCGTCGACTTCGCCGTAGAACATTTCGAAGTCGCCTGGGTTGCCGTTTTCCGCGCGGAATGTGGGGCACATCAGGGCGTAACCCGCGTCTAAGAACGGTTTCGCGTCGTTCCAGTCCTTCTCAGCCAAGGAGAATCCGCCGTGGAAATAGATCACCGCGGGGCAAAGTCCATCCGGCGGATTTTCCGGAAACGCGAACCATGCGAACAACTTCAAACTTCCGGAGTTGTATTCGATCCTTCTAACGCCCTTTGGCGGCGGCGTGTTCTCGTAGTCCTCCGGAGCCGGACCGCGGGATGTCAGCCGCGTGTTGTAAGTCGGCCGCATCAACATAAATGAATCTGACTGGTTGCCGCTGACGGTGAGCGACGGTGTTCTCGAATTGTCCTGACTTCCCGAATTCGCACCGATATTCGTACTATAGTTCGAACTGTATCGCTTTTCTTCCTCCCTGATGGAGTTGGAAATCGACTTTACAAACACGCCCACGAGGATAATGACGAGCAGCGAGACTCCGCCGAACACAGCAATCATTATCGGGACGAATCTGGATTTCTCCGGCTGCCTTCGCCTCGCACGTTTGCGTCTTCCGTTATAGCCATCTTCGTCATCGAAGTCATCATAGTCGTCATCGTCGAAATACCCCTCGTCGTCGTATTTGCGCCTGCGATCCGCCTCGCGGGCACGTAAAGGCAGTAACTCCTCGGCTTCATCCGGAAGTCGTTCGCGCGCCATCCGCGAACTCTTCGCCTTCTTCTTGGGATTTCGTCCGGATGGTGTTCGTTCGTTCATGCTGTAACCTGATTTACGGTAAGGCGGCGTGTCAACGAACATTTTATTCGATTTCGATCCACGTTAAAGCCCAAAAATTCAAGATTTGCTTCTGATCGGTTAAAACCTTCTTCGAAACGGTTATTATCCCGTTGCATACACCTGACGAAACCCTGGCGTGCGATGATCCTTAAAGAACTCAAAGCCGAGATTTACAAACTCTACAGGTCCCAGCTCTTTCTCGTCGGATACGTGGGGCTGATCGCGTTCGCGCTTCTGTGGGTTCTGATGTTCGAAGAACTTCGGTTCACAATCGGAAAACGCAGCGCGGACCTTATCGGCGAGGACTTCGCTTCACTACAGAACGGCGTGCTGTTTTCGATGTTTACGTTCTTCAGCGCGTTCTACCTGCTGTTCCCGATATTCACGGCGAACATCGCTGGACGGCAAATCTCGGGCGAAGCGAAGGACGGGACGCTCAGGTTCGTACTGGTCAGACCGACTTCGAGAGTGAAAATCTTTTTCGCGAAGGCCATTACAAGCTGGCTCTACGTTGCGCTGCTGATGTTTTTCTACCAGATTCTGACCCTCGCGCTCGGCACTTCGCTTTTCGGGTACGGACCGCTGTTCGTCTACCCGAACTTCACCGACATTCCGATGACCGAGCCGTTCGTGCTCGAACTCGGCGCCGCGACAGTCAGAAT
Source organism: Planctomycetota bacterium (assembly GCA_024653775.1). GTDB lineage: Bacteria > Planctomycetota > UBA8742 > JACQVU01 > JANLHZ01 > JANLHZ01. The sequence goes on from JANLHZ010000224.1 coordinate 10,806, forward strand.
CCTGCTAGCGGGACAACTCGCGGTAGTCGGGCTGATGGTTGTGGGAAGTTTTTCGATTCTGCTGTCCGTGATGTTCGATCATCCGCTTGTCGCGGTAATCGGGAGCATCACGGGCTATCTGATAAGCTACATATTTCAGATAAATCCGATGTTCGAGGACTGGCACCCGTACCTTCTCACGGACCCGATGGATTTCTGGGTGCCGGTTTTTGCCCTCGAACCGGGGTATTCCGACATGTCGAACGGCCTCTGGAAATCGATTGCGTATATCGTTGTCTTTCAGGGTCTCGCTTTATATGCTTTCGTCCGCAAAGACGTCACGTCCTGAACTTTGCGCCTCACACAAAACGCAACTAAGCCAGGCGTATCCTGAACCAATGTAAACCATCCGCAGATTGCGCGGATTTCGCAGAAAATTATTTTAGGTCCACAGATTAACACCGATTCACACAGATTTTTTTGCGTCAGCGGGTTTGTAAATCCAACCCCATCAGGGGTGGAATGTTTGCGCCCTGGCGGGCGCGTGGCTCGAAAATATGGTCCCCGATAAAGCAACACTCGACAACCTGCGAATCGATCGCTCGGCGGAGAAGATTCGGGGGATCCCCAGGGCGCAGATCGCGGCAGCGCTGATTCTGATCGCCGCGGTCGTCTTCGCGATTTGGTGGCTCAGCCAGCCGGCGCCGGTGGAAGTGACAACCGCTACGGTTCAGTCTCTCGGATCGAGGACGGAACTTACGCTACTGAACGCGACGGGCTACGTCGTCGCGCGAAGGGAGGCGACGGTTTCGTCGAAGGTCACGGGCAGGATCGCCACGGTCCTGATGGAAGAGGGGATGCACGTCGACGATAACCAGATTCTGGCGACGATAGATTCGTCGAACGTCGACGTCAACCTGGAACTCGCGAACGCGCAGTTCGAATCCGCGAAGAAAGCGCTCGCGGAGACAAGGACCAATCTCGAACAGGCGGAACGGGAACTTACGTATTTCAGGGTGATGGTGGAGAACGATGTGCTCAGCAGAATTCAGTTCGAGCGCGCGGAAACGACCACGAACTCGCTTCGCGCGCGGCTCGAGTGGCAGGCCGCGGACGCGGCAGTGGCTGAGCGTCAGGTTGCGCTCTGGCAGCAGCAGCTCGACGATACGGTTATCCGCGCTCCGTTTGCGGGAATCGTGACGACGAAGAACGCGCAGCCGGGGGAGATGATCTCGCCGATGTCCGCGGGCGGGAGCTTCACGCGGTCGGGAATCTGCACCATCGTCGATATGAGTTCCCTCGAAATCGAGGTGGACGTCAGCGAAAGCTACATCAACCGCGTGGAGGCGGAGCAGCCTGTGCTCGCGACGCTCGACGCGTATCCGGACTGGAAGATTCCGGCGAAGGTCATCGCGATCATTCCCACCGCGGATCGCCAGAAAGCTACCGTGAAGGTGCGAATCGCGTTCATCGAACTCGACCCGAGGATACTGCCGGAGATGAGCGTCAAGGCTGCGTTTCAGAGCGCGGGCGAATCCGAGAACGTTCGCATTCTGACGATTCCCGCGGCTGCGATTCGCGAGCGGGACGGAAGGGAGATCGTGTTCGTGGTCGCGGACGGAATCGCGGAAAGACGCGCGGTGTCCGTCGCGAGCAGAACGAAGGAAATCGCGGAGATAGCCGCGGGGGTTTCGGCGGGCGAGACGATCGTCGTCGAAGGTCCGCTAGAACTTGCGGACGGAGACAGGGTAACGGAGAAGGAAAAATGAGCACAGAAAACGGGAGTTCAGGAAACGGGGCGCTTGTCCGCCTTTCGAAGATTTCGAAGAATTTTCGGCGCGGGTCGGAGGATATCCACGTATTGTCGGATTTGAATCTCGAAGTCGGCAAAGGCGAGTTTCTCGCGCTGATGGGGCCTTCGGGATCGGGAAAGTCGACGCTGCTGAACCTCATCGGCGGACTCGATCGCACCACGGTCGGCACGATCGAAGTCGGAGGCGAGCATATCGAGAAGATGAGCGATCGCGCCCTCGCGGCGTGGCGGGCGAGACACATCGGGTTCGTGTTCCAGTTCTACAACCTTCTTCCTGTGCTTTCCGCCGAGAAGAACGTGGAGCTTCCGCTGCTGCTGACGAATCTGTCCAGTCTGGAACGAAAGAAGCACGTCGCGGCGGCGCTCGACATCGTTGGGCTTTCGCACCGCGCGAATCACAGTCCGCGGACGCTTTCCGGAGGCGAGCAGCAGCGCGTCGGAATCGCGCGCGCCATCGTAACCGACCCGACGCTCCTTCTTTGCGACGAGCCGACGGGAGACCTCGACCGCGCGTCCGGCGACGAAATTCTCTCGCTGATGCAGGCGCTCAACAAGGATCAGGGCAAGACGTTTATCATGGTCACACACGATCCGCACGCTTCTGCGAGAGCGGGACGAACCGTCCACCTCGACAAGGGACAACTCAGCACGGAGGCGCCGGAATGAAGTTCCTACATCTCGTCTTTAGCAACCTGATGCGGAAAAAGCTGCGTACGTCGCTGACGGTGCTCTCGATCTTCATCGCGTTCATGCTCTACGGCATTCTTTGCACCATCAAGGAGAGTTTCACCGCGGGAATAGACGTCGCGGGAGCGGACAGACTCGTCGTACGGAACAAGATCACGCTCATCCAGCCGCTGCCGGACAGCTACCTTCAAAAGATCGTCGCGCTGAGCGGGGTTGACTCGGCGGTGCACTTCACCTGGTTCGGGGGAATATACAGGGACGACGCGGCGCTGTTCTTCCCGAGTATGCCCGTCTCCGACATCGACACCTTCCTCGACATTTACCCGGAGTACAAACTCTCTGACGAAGCCAAAGAGAAGTGGCACTCCACGAGAACAGGAGTCATCGTCGGAAAGCAGACCGCTGAGCGTTTCGAGTGGAAAGTGGGGGACCGCATACCGCTGCATTCCCCGATCTGGCCTCGGAAGGAGGATCAGGTGTGGGAGTTCGACATTGTCGGGATTTACGAAGGCGCGAGCGCAAAGACGGACATCACGGGATTCTATTTTCGCTACGATTATTTCAACGAAGGTCGCGAACGCGGCGAGGGACTTGCAGGCTGGTACACGGTCCGCGTGAAGGATCCGGACAAGGCGCCCGAGGTCGCGTCGGCGATCGACAGCGAGTTCCAGAATTCTCCTTACGAGACGAAGGCCGAGCCGGAGGGAGCGTTCGCGCAGGCCTTCGTGCAGCAGATGGGAGACATCGGCGCAATCCTCATGAGCATCCTCAGCGTTGTTTTCTTCACGATTCTGCTCGTCACCGGAAACACCATGGCGCAGTCGGTTCGCGAACGGACCCAGGAACTCGGCGTCCTGAAATCCATGGGCTTCAGCGACGGACTCGTGCTCAGACTCGTGCTCGCGGAGTCCTGTCTTATCGTAGTGGTTGGAGGATTCATCGGAATCGGACTTGCCTGGCTTATGGCCGCGGGGGGTAGTCCAGTGCCGGATATGCTTCCGATATTTTATTTCCCGACGGAATACGTCATCATCGGCATAGGGCTGGTGATCGCGCTCGGCCTCGCGGCAGGCATAATCCCCGCGATCGAAGCCCGTCGTCTGCGCATTGCGGTTGCACTTAGGAGGAACGCCTGATGAACTTTTTAGCGCAAGTTTCTTCGATCACCCTCTTCAGCCTGAAAACGATTCCGGCGCGCATCGGCTCGGTACTTGTGTCCGCGGTGGGGATTGCGGGAGTCGTCGCGGTGCTCGTCGGAGTGCTTTCCATCGCGGAAGGTTTCCGGGCAGCGATGAGCGTGAAAGCCGGGAAGGACGTCGCGCTCGTGCTGCGAGCCGGCGCGGACAGCGAGATGTCTAGCGGACTCTCGGGCGAAGAGGTCAAACTCATTTCGGAAGCTCCCGGCATAGCGAAGTCGGAAGGCGCCACGCTCGCGTCGAGCGAGCTTTTCGTCGTTATCGACCTGCCGCTGAAAAGCACGGGAACGAGCGCGAACGTCCCCCTGCGCGGGGTCGGCGGAGTCGCCGGCAACGTACGGGGCGATTTCAAGATCGTCAGCGGAAAGATGTTCGAGCCGGGGCTTAATCAGATCGTTGCCGGAGTCGGCGCCGCGCGGGCGTTTGAAGGTCTAGGCGTCGGGAACAAACTCCGCGTCGGGCAGACAGACTGGGAAGTCGTTGGAATTTTCACCGGCGGCGGAGGCTCGGCGGAGTCCGAAGTCTGGACTGACGCAGCGATTCTCCAGCAAGCCTACGACCGCGGAAACTCGTATCAGTCAGTGCTTGCGAAGCTTGTCTCGGAAGAAGCGTTCGAGGAGTTCAAGGATTCCCTGACCACGAACCCGCAGCTCAAGGTGAAAGTGATGACCCAGAGCGAATATCTCTCGGATCAATCCGTCGCACTTTCCGGATTCATCGAAACTCTCGGCGTGATCATAGCGACTCTGATGGCGCTTGGCGCTCTCTTCGGCGCGCTGAATACAATGTACAGCGCCGTTTCGGCGCGGACCCGCGAGATCGCGACGCTACGCGCGCTTGGTTTCAGCTCCGACCCGATAGTCGTTTCAGTGATGATCGAATCCCTCGTCATCGCCGTCGTTGGAGGCATCGTGGGCGCGGCGGCGGCATACATCGCCTTCGACGGAATCACCACCGCGACGATCAACTGGCAGACCTTCAGCCAGGTCGCGTTCGCATTCGCGGTTACGCCACAGCTTCTCGTCAGCGCGATAATCTGGGCCGCGGCGATCGGAGTCGTGGGCGGCCTTTTCCCCGCGATCCGCGCGGCGCGTCTCCCCATCGCCTCTGCGCTTCGGGAAGGATGACATTTTATTCGTGCCGTCTACGAATTTTTCGTACGATTATCTGTGGCGGCAGAAATATTACATTAAATTCGTAGACGGCACGAATATAATATTCAGTACGCGTTCTTATTTATCAGCCCAGTGAAGAACGTCAGGAAGATGCATTTGATGTCAAGCATCAGCGACCAGTTCTGGATGTAGTATAGGTCGTACTGGATGCGCTTTCGAAGGCTTGTGTCGCCGCGGTAGCCGTGGACCTGCGCCCAGCCTGTGATTCCGGCCTTCATCTTGTGTCGGAGCATATACTTCGGGATGTGCTGCTTGAACTCCTCGATAAATACAGGTCGCTCAGGCCGCGGGCCGACGACGCTCATGTCGCCTACGAATACGTTCCAGAACTGCGGCAGTTCGTCGATGGATGTCTTCCGGATGAACGTCCCGAATTTCGTTCGCCGCGGATCGTCCTTCACCGCCCACACCGCGCCGGTCTGTTGTTCCGCGTCAGTTCGCATGCTCCGGAACTTCCAGCAGGTGAAGCTCTTTCCGTCGAGGCCGCAGCGTTCCTGGCCGTAGAAGATCGGTCCAGGGCTGGTCAGCTTCACGAAAAGCGCCACGATCAGATAAATCGGCGAAAGCACGATCAGCACGACGAGGCTGAATACAATGTCGAACGCGCGCTTGAGGATTCGGTTCCAGCCGTAGTACGGACTCTCGAGGATGCTGATGACGCTGAGATCGCCTAATTCGCTGACCTCGGAGTGCGTCGTCTGCACGCCGAGGTAGTCGGGGACGATGCGCACGTCGACGGTCGAAAGCGCGAGCTTCGCGACGCATTCGCGCAGCCGCTCCTGTTCGTTATACGGGAAGCACAGGAACACCTGATCCACCTTCGAGTCATGCGCGATCTTGTCCACCTCGTCCGTGAGCGCAAGCACCGGAACCCCGGCGAACGTCTTGCCGACGCGCTCGATGCGCCAGTCGATGAATCCGGAGATTCGAATCCCGGTCCAGCGGTTTTTTCCGAGAGTCTGCGCGAGCTTCTGTCCGAGCCTCCCCGAGCCGACGATGAGCACATGGCGGAGGTTGTACCCGCGCCTTCTTGCGATCCGCGCAACCTTTCGCGCAAGTCCGCGGCCAACGATCAGGAACGCTGGGTTCACGATCGCGAATATCAGGATTATCCCCCGGCTGAACTCGACTTCGCGGTAGAAGAACGCGAGCGACAGCAGCACCGCGAGCACGACCAGCGAAGCGCGAACGATGTCGAAGACTTCGCGGTAGAATCTGCCCCAGCGTTTTGCCTGGTAGAGTCCGAGGGTGCTGTATACGAAAAGCGACACGGGCACGATCACGTAGAGCGCGGGCAGGTACGCCGAAAGGAGGTCTTCCGCGGTTTCGCCCGGCTGGAGCGGGAATATCCGGACGACGTACTCGATCTCGAAACGCACGAGAAACGCGACGAAGAACGCGCACACCGTGAGGATCAGATCGCTCGCGATAAGAAGGGTCAGGAAAAATTCGCTGTATTTCTTTAACACTAGAGTTAAGAGTTAAGAGTTAAGAATAGTAGTCAGTAGTCAGTAGTCAGTGACGAATCAATTCTTAATTATTAATTATGAGTCGAATCTCGGTCCCTCCGCGGACGAGTTTGTATCCGATTTCGTCCTCATCGAGATAATTGACGAAGCTCCAGAACGCGCTGTACGAAAACAGGAAGTCCCGGCCGTCCGCGCTTTTCGCCCACAGACGATTCGTTTCGTCAACGCGGAGCGTGTCCGTGCGCAGAGGTTCCTTCTCTCCGGTGATCAACTCGATAGTGGGGGAGTCGCTGCCGTCGTTCCATGAAAAGCCGAGCACGAGGAACGCCGTTCGCGCTACGTGAATCTTTCCCCTGAACCTTTCGAAGCTCACGAGGAAGTTGCCGTGGTCGTCCCTTTCGATTCCGCGGTTAAGCGCCTCGACGATCGCCTCGTTAGTAGCGAGAACTTCGCCATAATACCATTCGCCGTATTCGGTCAGAGTGAGTCCGGAGTCGCGAAGTTTCATAACGTCCCCCCGTCAGGCGCGGAGCTGATTTCCGCCGCGAGTTTCTTCTTCGATGCGTCGTCCAGAATCGCCTGATCCAGCGCGTGCAGGTTCATTTCCGCGAAGTCCTCGGCAGCGTATCCAAATACTCTCCCGAGCAACTCGTGCTCACTTGTAACGGTGTTGTGAAATATCATCGGATCGTCGGCGTTGACGTGCAGTTTGATTCCCCGCTCGCGGAACATCCGGAGCGGATGATCGCGAACGCTTTCGATCACTCCTATGCGAAAGTTGCTTGTCGGGCAAACCTCGACGAGCACTTCGAGCCGCGCAAGCGAATCCATCGCGTCTTCGCTTTCCGCGGATCTCGTGCCGTGGCCGATGCGTCTTACGCCAAGTCTCTCGACGGCTTCGAGTACGCTTTCCGGCCCGTCGCATTCGCCTGCGTGCGCCTTTAAGAAACATCCAGCGTCCCGCGCGACGTCGTAGACCTGCGTGAACTTCCCGGCGCGTCCCTGACTCTCGTCACCCTGAATATCCACGCCGTCGACCGGGCCGAGGGCAAGAAGCGTTTCGAGATGTTCGAGCGCGAGACAGGCGTCGCGGTGCCTTGCGAAACCGATAAACCATCGCACGTGAAGTCCGCGGGTTTCAAGGAATTCGGATTTCAGGTCTTCGAATATCCTGTAAGCGTCGCGGTAATCGAGGCCTCGCTGCCAGAAAAACGTCGGCGCCCAGTTGATCTCGGCGTACCTTACGTTCTCCCGCGCGAGCGCTTCGAGGGTCGCCCTCGCCGCGGCCTCGGCGCGCTCCATCGAGTTGATCGTGGTGTGAATGTAATTCTGAAATATGTCGCGGAACGCGTCGAAGCCTGAAAACCGCGTCTCGTCGCCGAAGTGCCACGGCGGATGATCGCTCGTCTCGGCAGCAAGCTTCTCCGCGCGCAGGTATTCGTTAATTAATGTCCAGGGTATTGCCCCCTCGAAGTGATAATGTAAAACTAACTTTGGTAGTTTCCTGAAGTCCATCCCGAACGATTCCAATAACCTGATATGAGATCGTTTTCCCGCCTTACGCTGGCATTCTGCCTCATTTATATCACTTCCTGCGAAGGAAGTGCAGGTTTTGCTCCAGGAACTTACCCGCGTGCGATTAAAAACCCGCCACGAGAAATGATCGAAGAGACGTACGACGTCGATAACCCCTCTCCCTGGGGCGAAGCGTTCGCGCTGATCCCGAACGCAACTCTCACTTCGAGTCCGGAAGTTCGCGAGTCCGAGCATCCATCCGGAACGACGCCTTATCTTCTGACGGTGAGTTGCGCGTACCCGTGGAAACCTTCGCAGAGGATACTTCGCTTCGAAGTTTTCGACGATCGCGGGACGAAAATCGATACGATCCCCGTCTCCGCGTATCCGGAGGGCAGTCCTGCGCTCGAGCATCCATACCGGGAAGAGAAGATCGACGTCCCGGACGACTGCTCGTTCGTCGAGGTTGTTAGCGTTTCGAACATTCACGGAAGATGGAGAACAAGGGTTGACGTTCCGAAATGAAGAATCCGCAAGGGAAGTGAAGGCGAGCTGAGCGATGGAGCCACTCGTTCTGATACTTCTATGCGCAGCGTCGCTGGTATCGTCGATCATTTCCGGATTCTTCGGCCTCGGAGGCGGAATCGCGCTGCTCGCGTCGATCTCGTTCCTCGTCAAGCCGCTAGAGATCATCCCCGTCCACGGAGTGATACAGCTTTCCTCTAATTTCACGCGGACGCTATTATCCCTGAAGAAAGTCGTCTTGAAGCTGTTCTTCGCTTACGCGATCGCGCTTCCCATAGGCGTGTACGTCGCGTCGCTCTTCTGGACGGACAAAGCCGTCGTGTCGTTACAGCTTTTCATCGGGCTTTTCGTCATCGCGCTGCTGATCTGGAGGCGGAAATCGCCGAAGGCGCGGAATTTTCCGCTATGGATATATCTGCCGCTCGGATTCGTGACGGGATTCCTGACGGTGTTCGTCGGCGCGACGGGGCCGCTTATCGCGCCTTTTTTCCTTCGGGACGACATGGACAAGGACGAAGTCATCGCGACCACCTCGGCGTGCCAGAGCATCGGACACGTTCTCAAGATTCCGGTGTTCATCGCGCTCGGGTTCGATTTCGTCGGATGGATGCCTTACCTCGCGCTCCTCATCGCGATGGCGATTATCGGAACGTACATCGGCAAGTTGCTGCTCGGCAGAATCAACGACCGGATTTTCAGGATTCTCTTCGAGTCGATGCTCTTCGTTCTCGCGGTTATTTTGATATACAAGGGACTGAGCAATTTCATGGAGTGGTGAAGTGAAATCCGGAGGTTCGCCCGTACTGAAATTCCTGAGAGCGGCAAGCGCATCTCTCATCTTTTTCTGCGCTTCTGTACTTGCGATCAATTCCGAAGAGATACTTCGCGGCGTGTCCCATCCGTCTGTCGGTTCGGACGGACTCACTGCATCCGAACGCGCGAACCTGGCGGGTCTGCTCGGAAGACTTGCAAATCGCGTCGGAAACGGCGATGACATACGCAAGGTAATCGAGAAGGACGACTACCCGGAACTCGCGAAACTCGTGGAGCTTGGTCCGAAGATTTGTCCGTACCTGCTAAGCGTCGCGGCGGACCCACGAAGCGAGATGGAGTGGCGTTTCAGCGCGCTGACAACGATGAATCTGATCGAGAATCCGGAGATGCTTCCGGGGCTGATCGCGCTTTGCGGGTCGGTAAGGCGCGAACCGGAGAGTCATCAGAAGGTTGGCTCGTGGTGCCTTGGGAACATCGGGACGATTCTCGCGCTCGCGGATGGAAGGCGCAGGCTGCTCGCGCTGTACTCTGGCGCTAACCCGGCTCTGAAGACTGAGATTGTCGAAGTCGCGTCTTACTTCATTCGCGAGGACGAAGAGATCGACCTGCGCGCGGTGCTCTACCTCGCGTCCGCGGATGAAAACGTCAGCGTCGCTTCGAAATCGCTCGAAGTCTGCGAGTCCCTCGAAAAGCGCGAACGCCTCGCCATTGCGTCATACGCGATAAGGCACAAGGAACCGCAGGTCAGGACGAGGGCGGTGCAAGTGGTCGCTGGTTGCAACGACAAATCGGCGATAATGTTCCTCGCGATGCTTCTAGCGGACGAGCGCGGACTCTCGGGTCTGAAGGAGGACGCGCTGAACGCGCTGATGCGTATAGCGCGATCGGAGGACGTCACTGAGTTCACGGAGGTTGCGCCGGGGATGGATTTCTATTCGGAAGAGTGGCGGAAACAGTGGCGGGACGCGATGGTGTACAAGCTCGATCTCGTGAAGGACGCGATCGCGAGGTTCCTTGGCGAAGCGATCCTGAGCGACGATCCGGGAATACAGGAAAGCAAAGTTCGGTTCGCGCTGGAAGAACTCGATACGCTGCTCGGCAGAGTCGGCGGATGATGAAGAGCGCAGCCTTTTTTAGAAGCTGCGTTGCGACGATCAGATTTCGAACTTCACCGCGATCCGTCCGAGTCCGAACGACGTGTGCCGGCCGACATGGACAGCCTCCGCCGCGATAAGCAGCGTAGCGAATGGCGCGATGTCACCTTCGAACGTCGCGCTGCCGAAGACACCCTCGACTGGCATTTCGCGCTCCTGCTTACGCGAGAACCTCGTCATACTCACGGGCGCGAATCCATCTTCGGTTTTGATAACCGTCCCGGCTTTCGCGAGCAGATCGCGGGCGTCGATGTTGAGCTTATCTTCCTTGCGATTTGCGGTCAGAAGTTCGATTCTCCGGGCGACCGAGCCGACAAGCAGTGCGAAATCGACCGAATGCGTCACCTTGCCTTCGTGCTTCAGCGCAAGCGGCGTGACGGTTTCGATTTTCACCCTTCGAACGCTGCTGAAATCGCGGTCAGCGGCGAGCGGCTCCACGGACTCGCAGCTCCGGACCGAGAACTTCACGCGGTCCTTCCCGAGTCCGGATTCGCCGAGGCTTGAAAGCGCCGCGGACATCGTATCGAGGAAGTTCACGCCGCCTTCGATAAGAACAAGCTCGAACGTCGTCTTGTCTCCCGCGCGGGCCGCTTCCAACTCCGGCAGATTCCACACGAACGGCTTCGTGTCCGACGATGCGAAGAGAAACTTGTAATCCTCGCTGCTTGCCGACCTGTGGAGAGCAGCGCCGAAGCCACCGCGGAAAATCAGTCCGAGAAAGCCGGGCAGCTTTCCGTCCGAGGTGAATTCGATTTCGAACCGCAGCTTATCGACCGTGAGAAGTTTCAACTCGTTACTCGCCATCCCTAACTCTTAACTCTTAACTCTTAACTCTTAACTCTTAACTCGTTTATATAGCTTCTGGACCGCGTTCGCCCGTTCTGATCCTGATGCATTCGTACAGCGGCAGGACGAATATCTTTCCGTCGAATTCCGCGCCTGTCTCGTCTTCAGTTAGTTTCGCGCCCGAAAGGATCGCATTTATCGTCGGGACCACGAAGTTTTCGTTCACGGCGATCTCGAGCTTGACTTTGCGTAGCGATTCGAACTCGACAACCCGCTCCTTCACAAGCTCCTGACGGTGGGTGCTGCTCCCGAAGCCCTGAACGTCGCTGACGCTGAGCCTGAACACTTCGACGTCGCTGAGCGCTTCTTTCACCTTTTCCAGCTTCGACGGCGGAATCACTGCCTGCACGAGTTTCATGCCGCGGACTATGAACTAGTCTCGCGTCACGGTCAATACAATTCAGCGCAACTGTGGTATCAGTTCGGTGAAACACGTGGCACGGACGTCTCGTCCGTGTTTTCACGGTCAAGATGACCGAGCCACGCCTATGAAGCACCTTGAGGGTATCAGGCAACGTGGTTTACCGACTTTGGGTTACCCACAAGTTCTCCCGATATTGTAGCTAATTTCGATATCCATCGATTTATGCAACAAAGCCTCCATGGAGCGTAAACTTTCAAAAAAATGAATTTTCGTATTCAGGTCGATGTAATCGAAATTCACACCGAATTTCGATAATAATAGCTTATTTACTCTACTATTAAGTGGTATTTCGTTAACTAAGTAAATAAATCTGCGCTTTGCTGGGGCTTTGTTGCATAAACCGTGGGCTTCAATTCTCCTTTCACCGAGGGAGAAGGATTTCACCATCACGCACTTGTGCAACAACGCCCATACGTTGCTGAAAACGTTATGAATGAATGGAAAATTTGTGGGTAACCAAAAGGGTTACCGAGCGTTTGGCGATAATATTACAAATAATTCGTAGACGGCACGAATAAAACGTAATGTATGCGCGCGCTCAGCGGTTTTCGACCCGCTCGCCCACGATGACCTGGACCGTGAGGGTTTCCTTTTTCTGCGCGTTCACGTAGGTTACGCCGTTTCCGAGTTTCGAAACCTCGACCTGCCAGCCGCTTTCGAGCTGGAAAATCCTCGCCGCGGAATCCTCTCCCGCAAGAAGCGGCTCATCCTTGAACATCTGAATTTCATCGCGCTCCGCCTGCGTTGCGACGTCATCGATGAGGGTCTCGAGCAGGTAATAAGTTCTGACGACTTCCATCGTGATGACCTCGCCTGGCGTTCTGGTCTGCACAAAGGAAACGAACGCGCTTGCGTCCCCGGCGCTGGTTTCGTTGTACGAAAGAATTTTGTCTCCGGCTTTCAGATAGAGGTTCTCGTCCATTTCTATCATCACCGAATGAACTTCTTCATCGATTACGGCGCTTGAAGTTTTCCGGAAATACGCCGGAGAGTCTTCCGCCACTTCCGTTACGTGTAAACCTTCTCCCGGACTCGACTCGACGCCGACCCCCAGATACGGCTTCAGCGCGCCGAGTTCCCACGGCGAATGGTGAAGCTCCCTCGGCGGACCGTCCGGGAAATTCACAGCGAACACCCGCACCGAGTGGAAGTCGCCGTCGCGGATGAATTCGGGCGCTTCGATCCCCCAGCCGTGGGCGGGTTCGGGGCAGACCACGGGGACGAGGTCCTGACGATCTCCGGAAGCTTCGACGGTCCGGTACAGCTTGTCGTCGATCCACACCTCGATCATTATCGGAGCTTCCTTCGCGTCCGGATCGTATGCCCATCCGCCGATGTGGTGGTGGTCGACGCCATCGACGAATCCCGTTGGATCGCTATTGACGAAGCTTTTGAATTCGACGGGCGAACCGGGAAGCTCCGGATTCGCGCCCGCGGGATCGTTCACCGCAAAAACGCTCAGCGTGTGCGTCTGCCCGTCCTGAAGCGCCGCGGGGATTTCCGCGATCCACAGGTGGTAAGGCGAAGTGATGTTCGGATCGTGAGTCAGCGCCGCGAAGAGCTTGTCCGCAAGTTGTCGCTCGTGATATTTTCCGTCGAAATAGATGTCCACGTAGATCGGCTCGTCGCCCTTGTCCGGGTCGAGCGCCCAGCCGGAGATTCGATCGGTCGCCTTGAACGATACCGATCCGTAGGGGAGTTGGTTCACCGATTGATCTTCGACTTCCGCCTCGAACGCGTCCTCGTCGACCTGCCGCTGTTCATCGGGAGTGTCCGGCCCCTGAAGCACTCCGAACCCTGGGCCATCCGCGACGAATGGCGAGAACATGCATTCAGCGAACATCTTGTCGCTCGAAGTATCGAAGAAGATGATCTGAATCCGCGCCCTCGAACTTATCATCGGATCGAACGCGAAAAGAAAATAGTGTCCTTCCGCCTCCTCCTTGTCCTGCGCGTATTTGTTCTCCGGAAAAACGGTCTGCATCCCTGGATTTCCGTCGATGCTCGATCCCATTTCTCTGTATGGGACGTCCGTACGCGTCTTGCTCGCAATCTCGAAACCGTAGTGCGTGCCGTCGACGATGCACTCGACGTACACGGGTTTTTCCGGCGTGTCCGGATCGATGGCGTAGCCGAAAGCGTACATCGTCGAGACTTCGAGCGCGCCGCCTTCTGGAAGTCTGTTCCCGCCGAAGACGTGTGGGGAACCCGCGAGTTCTACGGGCGCGCCGTCAGAACTCTTCGCGATCGCGCGGATCGTATGTTCTCCCGCGAGCGTCTGGAGTAGTTCCGCGCCGAACTCGAATCCCCGTTGGTTCAGCGCGAGCGCGTTCGGATCGACCTCGGTATCCGCGATCTCCCCGCGCTGCGCTGCGGCGGGCGCGACTGCTTGCAGTAGTCCGTCGATGTAAAGCTCGACGTTCAGGACTATCTGCGCGTCCATTGCGTCGTACGCGTAGCCTCTGATACCGCTTTCGACGTCGACGATCTCGAGTGCGCCGACGATGGTTCCCCGTCGCTCCGCGACCTTCTCCGCCTCGGCGTCGAGCACCGCGCGCTCCTCGTCCGTATACATCGCCATCAGGTTTCCGTTTTCGTCGCGAACCCACTCCCGCGGCGCGCCGGGATGGTCAGCGTCGCGGGTCGGGAGTCCTTCGTCGTCCTGACGTCCGCCGCCGGAACCGGCGTGCAGGCCGTTCGCGCCGCGTACGGGAGCCGCGGAGTTTCGCGCGCCGAGGATGAGCGCTTCAATCGAGTCGGCTGCTGAACTTTCTTGCGCGGACGGGACGTCCGCACTCCCGGAGTCCACGGACGGGACGTCCGTGCCACCATCTTGCGCAGACGGGACGTCCGCACTCCCGGAGTCCACGGACGGGACGTCCGTGCCGCCATCTTGCGCGGACGGGACGTCCGCACTCCCGGAGTCCACGGACGAGACGTCCGTGCCGCCATCTTGCGCGGACGGGGACGTCCGCACTCCCGAATCCGCCTCCTCCATTTCACCTTCAGACTTCAGACTTCCGACTTCTGACTTTCCATCAAGTATGACCAGCACTCCTCCAAAGAGGAGTGTCGCGAAGAGAACAGGAATGAGGATTCGTTTCAAAATCTACCTCGAACTCCGAAAGAACCGGCGATCGAACTTCGGCAACAGTATTATACAGGACTTCAGGGCGCACAAGTTTTTCCCGCCCGCAATTACATTTTATTCGTGCCGTCTACGAATTTACTGTAACATTACCGCCGGACGCGCGGCGAACCGCATTCGCGGCAATTGCAAAACCCGCGTCCGCGCAGCTCTTAAGCGCGGAGCCGCGGAGAGCGCGGAGGCTCGCAGAGAATCGACATTTAGAAACTATCTCAAGTAAGCGACATCGATAATTCGGAGCCGTCAAACGAGACGTTTGACAGCTTTTGCGGACATAGACGACCGCGGTCCCAGCGGTGGACCTCGCGCAAAGACGCACGTCTGCGTATTCCCTTGAAAAACACGGGCAAGATGCCCGTGCCACTGCGCGATCCGAAAAAAATTAAAAAAAGTGCGCTGAGTATTAGCCTCAATAAGTATTCCTGCAGGAAGAAGGGGCAGAGACTGGAGGTTCGAAATCGCGCATAAGCAGGTAAGTCCGGAGTGCGGTCTAAACTAACGTAGGCTGGTTCTGTTTATGCGGGTAACGATTTCGAACCACCCGGAGCCGTCAAGTTGCCGTCGAGTTTCTCCGGCGACGCGATGTCTCTGGGTCCACCGAGGGCGCCCTCGATCCTTTCTCGCTACGGCGGGAAGGATAAAAATGACATTATATTCGTACCGTCTACGAATTTAATGTAATGTTATTGGCAGCGCCGATAATCGTACAAATAATTCGTAGACGGTACGAATATAATGTGCGGCAGCTCGCTTCGCTCACAGTCGCACTCCGGGTTACTCCTTGAGCGCGTCATAAACGCTGGCGGAGATGGTAGTATGATGAGACGTCTCGTCTGCGGTCCAGAGATGAAAGTTCACTTCGACGCGAAGCTCGTTTGTGCCAGACATTTAGAAAGCAGATCTAGAACCCCGTCGGCGGAAAGTTCGTCTGGCGCGAGGACGATGTAGAGCATGTCGCCTTCCTGCGCGCGGACGCGGTCCATTATGGGCGAAAAGAATTCGCTCGCCTTGCGCAGGTTCGACACCTTCACGCCGAGGTTGTCCTTGATCTTGAAAAGCCTGGTCACGCCAGCGCTCGCGAGCGCGACCTTCAACTTCGCGAGGTCGAACAGCCGGTCTACGATGCGCGAAGGCTCGCCGTAGCGATCGATCAGATGCGCACGTATCTTGTCAAGGTCCGAGAAGGTCGCGGCGGATGAAATGCGCTTGTAGAACTCCATCCGCGCGTGATCGTCCTCCACGTAATTCTCTGGCAGGAACGCCTCCGCGCCAATCTCGATGGAAATGTTCTCGCTTTCGCTGACCGCTTCGCCCCTAAGCCGCCTCACCGCCTTATCGAGCAGCCGGCAGTACATCTCGTAGCCGACCTTCGCGATGTGCCCGCTCTGCTCGACGCCAAGGACGTTGCCCGCGCCGCGGATTTCGAGGTCCTTCATCGCGATCTTGAACCCGGAGCCGAGATGGCTGAATTCCTCGATCGCGCGAAGGCGCTGCTCCGCGACGGTTCGCACGGGCGCGTCGCTCGGGAGCAGGAAATAAGCGTAGCCCTGCACGTCGGACCTCCCGACGCGACCGCGAAGCTGGTGCAGGTCCGAAAGTCCGAATGTGTCCGCGCGGTTTACGAAGAGCGTGTTCGCGTTTGGAATGTCGACGCCGGATTCGACGATGGTGGTCGCGACGAGGATGTCGGTGCTTCCGCGCGAAAACGCGAGCATCCGCTCCTCGATCTTCCTCGGCGGCATCTGCCCGTGAATGTTCGCGATCGACGCTTCCGGTAACAACCGCTGGATCAGCCTTTCGATGAACTCGATATCCTGCACGCGGTTGTGGATGAACAGCACCTGCCCTTTGCGCGCGATCTCCCGCGAGCACGCAGAGCGGATCAGTTCCTCGTCGAATCGCGCCACCTTCGTCACGATCCCCATCCTCGACTCCGGAGGCGTAGTCAGCGTCGAAATGTCCCGCAGCCCCGACAGCGACATATGCAGCGTCCGCGGAATCGGCGTTGCGCTGAGCGTCAGCACGTCGACGTTCGTCTTCATCGCTTTGATGCGCTCCTTGTGCGTCACGCCGAAGCGCTGCTCCTCGTCGATCACCAGCAGCCCGAGGTCTAAGAACGCAACGTCCTTCGACAAGAGGCGGTGCGTTCCGATAATGACGTCGATATGTCCGGACTTCAGCTTCTTCGCGATCTCCTTCTGCTCCTTCGGGGTGCGGAATCGCGAAAGACTCTCGACAGCGATGGCGGTGCCGCGCATTCTCGCGCGGAACGTTTCGTCGTGCTGCTCCGCAAGGATCGTCGTCGGCACCAGCACGCACACCTGCTTCCCCGCCTGCACCGCTTTAAACGCCGCGCGGACCGCAAGCTCTGTCTTGCCGAAGCCGACGTCGCCGCAGACGAGGCGATCCATCGCGAAGGCTTTTTGCATATCGCTTTTGATGTCGCGCATGCACTTTACCTGATCTTGCGTGTCCTCGTACTCGAAGCTCTCGTCGAATGCGCGCTGCCCTGCGTCGTCCTCCGGGAACGCGAACCCGCCCTTCGCGAGGCGCGACGCCTGCACCTCGAGCAGTTCCCCCGCGACGTCCTCGACCGCCTTCAGCGCCGCGGATTTCTTACCCGCCCACGCTTTCGACGGCACCTTGTCGATCTTCGGCTCGAAGCCCTTCGCGCCTATGTAGCGCTGCACGAGATCGACCTTCGTGACGCTGACGAAAATCCGAACGCCAGCCTGATACTCGATCACGAGGTACTCGTCGACCCTGCCCTCCTTGCGAACGCGCTCGAGACCCACGAACTTGCCGAGGCCGTAGCTCGCGTGCACCACGAGATCGCCCGGCGCGATGTCGATGAAGTCGTCGATAGCGTGGGTCAGGTGCTCCTTCGCCGCGCGGCGCTGGATACGGTGGCGGCCGGTGATCTCCTCGATCGTCACGAAAGCGCGCTTCGCCTCAAGGAACGCGAAGCCGCGATCGAGGGAGCCGCGCGCCACCTCGGGGCGGTACTTCTTCGCGATCTTTCGCGATTCGAAGAACTCCGCGAGACGCTGCTCCTCGCTTTCGTCCAAGGCGAGCGCGCGGAGCTTCATCCCGTCGTCTTTCAGCTTTGCAAGCTCCTTCTCGAGGTGAGGATCGGCGTTCGCGAGCCGCTGGAGCGATTCCACCGCGAAGTTGATCGTCTTCGGGCTTTCGTAAAGCTGCGAACTCGAAATCTGAATCCGTCGGCGCTCGCGCACTTCGCGTTCGAATCCCGCGAGCCGACGTCGGAGCGGATAGTCCTTGTTCTCGCGGACCACGTATTCCGCGCGCTGCACCGCTAGGTTCCATTCGAACAGAAGCACCGGCGCGCGCTCCGAAAGCAGCGCGGAAAGCGACACTTCCGACTTCCGACTTCCGACTTCCGACTTTTCTGCCCCCTGCTCCCTGGCCCCTGTTCCCTGACCGAATCTGCGAAGGTCGAGCAGCAGTACCTCCGCGCTCTCGATCGTGCGGGCGCTTTCCTGCGTGACGCTGTCGAACTCGCGGATGCTCTCGAGTTCGTCGTCGAAAAATTCGAGGCGCAGCGGGTTTTCGCTTGCGAGGCTGTAGATGTCGAGGATGCCGCCGCGGACGCTGAAGTCGCCTTTGACCTCGACGCGGGGAAGGTTGTGGTAGCCGCGGGTGACGAGCAGCTCAGTGAGCTTCCCGAGGTCGTAGCGCTGCCCGGCGCGGAATGTGAGCGTCGAATCCTCCGCCTGCTCTTCCCCGATCGTCGGCGAAAGCAGACTGACGAGCGACGCCACCACGCAGCAGCGCGCGGCTGACTTCAGCTTCTGGATGACCTCGAGCCGCTT
The DNA here is from genome assembly GCA_024653775.1 of Planctomycetota bacterium. Lineage (GTDB taxonomy): Bacteria > Planctomycetota > UBA8742 > JACQVU01 > JANLHZ01 > JANLHZ01. The sequence goes on from JANLHZ010000224.1 coordinate 29,344, forward strand.
CGCGAAAACGTCTGGCTCCTCGATCATCGCGTCCGCGTGCAGCTCGTCGTACGCGGGGAGCATCAACGGCGCGACTTCGAGACCACCGGCAGATGCGAAAGTGCGCAGATCCTCGAAAGTTCCCTGCGCGTCGTCCTCGTCCGGAACTACGATCAGGATCGATCCTTCGAACTCCTCCCCCGCGGCGAGGGCGAAGAACGCGAGCGATCCGCTGTGAAGCCCGCCGACCTGCATCGTCTTCGAGGTCTCGAAGTTCTCGTGCATTTTCGCGAACGCTGAGGATTTGCGCAGCTCTTTGAACATTCGCCGATTAGAATTCAATAATCCGCATTTGAAAATTCATTCGCGAAAATTTGATACTGTTCGCCAGACGTTCGCAATAAGAAACTATCTCAAACACCTGGGACCGCGGTCGTCTATGTCCGCAAAAGCCGTCAAACGTCTCGTTTGTCGGCTCCGAATTATCGATGTCGCTTGCTTGAGATAGTTTCTAAATCGTTGCCGGAGCCAAAATCCTCCGCGGCTCTGCGCTTAAGAATTGCGCGACAGCTCGCTTCACTCACAGTCGCACTCCGGGTCAGTTTTCGTTGACGTCGCCGCGGGCGAAGATGCTCGCGACAAAGTTCAGCACGTCCGTCGCGGATTATAAATGGACTATCTCAATCTCTCCCCATCTTGACTGGAGGTATTCGGCTACAAGTCTTCGATGGCAATTTTCAGCCGTGGGCTCGCTGCAAAGTAGGCATCCGCCGTCAATTATTTCCATCGAAATGTCGTCTTCCACTTTGCGTGATTCGAGAAGAGATAAAAATTCTTGTTCGTAAACGGACCAGTCTCCCCCATTTTTTTTGTACGCTTCCAGAATATCTTGTGTAGGTGCGAGACACTCAACATGAATGTAATCAATATTGCATATCTCTCTAAGGAAGTACTTGAGATCGTGCTTTTTTGTAAATCCCGCTAGCTGAGAAACATTATTCAGTCGAACATCCAAAAGTCTTCGAAGTCCGGGCTGTTTCAGTTTGGTAAAAAACTGCTCCGCGTTCTTCTTTGTAAACCCGATGGTAAACAGTTTCATTTATAAGCCTCCGCGACTTCGTTATCGAACTCGTCTAATTTAACATACGCGATTTTTAAGGACTGAATCCGATACGCATCGTCGATAAATTCCGCTCGCGTTGTAAACATGTCCCCATTCGGAAGTTTCAATTTCCCAAGTAATCGATTTTCGAGTTCTTTTTGCAGCTCAACGGTTCCTTTCTGGATTACATGACGGACTTTCAAACCTGATCGAGATAGCTCCTTTGCTATTAGAATCCCTCGATGACATTCAATCGGATCTCGTTCTGCGCACATTATAGCGACTGCGCACTTTGCTGAAAGATCTATCAAGCGTCCGATTCCCTGCCTGAATGAAGGCTCGACAGCGAGCTTAGCATAAGACACCCTGCCTTGTTCATAGCAGGCCGGGTTGTCGCTTCTCGCTCCAAGCTCCTTTCCTAGAAATACGTAACTCATTCCACGTTTCCGCAACGAATCCTCTAAAGGACCTTGAGAGAAGTGCGGAGCAAACCCGCTGTAAGGATGCGACCTGACATCTGCGATCAAATTTATACTTCCCTGTTCAAGCAGTTCAAGGAAGTCGTCCAAGGCACGATTCGAATGTCCGACTGTGTGTATTATCGATTCCATTAGACCCGCGTTATTCACGATAGGCGGAAATAAAAATACCCAAGGCGCGAACTTTGCAACGGAGGAGGTGTCTACGCCCCTTTCCGGAATTGCAAGGAGAAC
>JANLHZ010000243.1 GCA_024653775.1 Planctomycetota bacterium
GCAAGTAATATAAAAAATATTTACGTACTCTTATTCTTGATTTCGTAGAAGATTGTTGCCTTCTTTGTTTACCTACCGTCTGTAGCCTGATCCGAGGTTTTTGGAAGCCGAAATCTCGATAACCTTGGCGCCCTGGCGGGCGCGTGGCTCGATAACCTTGGCGCCCTGGCGGGCGCGTGGCTGAAATCCGAAATCAGTCGAGGTCTTTCGCGCGTTTGCCCTTCGTCGCCTCGAGAATGCGATAGTTCATAATCGCGTCCGCGATAGGCACCGTGAGCGCGCTGAATGTGTCGTAAGCGCTCTGGAGTTCATCGTGTGAGTCCTCATCGTCGAGGAGGGCGCGAATTCTGTCCATCAGCTCGCTCAAGCGTTCGATGGTGTCTTCTCTCACGACGAGTTTCGCCACGTCCATCTGCTGACGCATTGCGCGCACGTCCCGGTCGGCCTTGTTTTTCAGCTCGATGTAAATGCGTTTCCGGAAATCCTCGCCAACGTTCGCGATGCTTTCCCGCACGAGTTTGTCGACCTCATCTTTCGTAAGGCCGTGGGCGGGTTCGACGCTGACGCTCATCGAAACTTCGCTCCGCAGCTCGCGCGCGCGAACGCTCAGAAGTCCGTTCTGGTCGATGCTGAACGTCAGCTTGATCCTTGGGAGTCCTGCCGGCATCGCGGGAATCCCGGTAAGCTGGAACGCGCCGAGCAGGATGCAGTCCTTGACGAGTTCCCGCTCGCCCTGATAAACGTTTATGCTGACGTTCGACTGATTGTCGACGTAGGTCGAAAATTCCTCGCTGGCTTCACACGGGATGGTGCGGTTTCGATCGATGATCTTAGTGAACGTGCCTCCCATGGTTTCGATTCCGAGAGACAGCGGAACGACGTCGAGCAGCAGCATGTCCTCCTGCCTTCCGGAAAGGATCGCGCCCTGCACCGCGGCTCCGAGCGCGACGACTTCGTCCGGATTGATCGAACACAGCGGCTCCCTCAAAAAATACTCCGCGAGCTTCGCGCGGACGTAAGGTACGCGCGTCGAACCGCCAACTAGCACGATTTCGTCGATCTGCGCGGGCGCAACCTTCGCGTCCTGCATCGTGTTCCTGACGGTCCTGAGCGTCTTTTCGACCAGCGGCGCTATGAGCTTTTCGAACCGTTCGCGGGTAAGCTCTACGCTGTAGGTGTCTCCGGATGGAAGTTCCGCCACGAAATTCGCGGACTCCGCGCCGCTGAGTTCGACCTTCGCGCGTTCCGACGCCAGACGGAAGTTCGCGAGCGTCTGCAGATTCCCGCGGACCGAATCCTTCGCGGCTCCCATGGTTTCGAGAACGCTCGCGAGGATCAGCGAGTCGAAATCGTCGCCGCCGAGGAAGGTGTCGCCGCCGGTTGCGAGCACCTGGAAGACGCCGCCTCTGATCTTCAGCAGAGTGAAGTCGAACGTGCCACCGCCGAGATCGTAGACGGCGATCATTCCTTCGCTTCGCTGGCTGAGACCGTACGCGAGGGACGCCGCGGTCGGCTCGTTGATGATGCGCACCGCGTCGATCCCGGCGATGCTCGCGGCGTCGCGCGTTGCGGCGCGCTGCGCGTCGTCGAAGTACGCGGGCACGGTAACGACCGCCTTGAAAATCTGCTGGCCGAGCGCCTCTTCGGCCTGTTTCTTGACCTCTGCCAGAATTTTCGCGCTGATCTCCTGCGGCGTGTAGCTCTTTCCGCCTATGTTCACCTTCACGATCTTTCCGTCAAAGTCGACGACTTCGTACGGCACATGTTCGATCACGCCGGCGAGGTCCGCCATCGAGCGTCCCATCAGCCTCTTGACGCTGTAGATCGTCTCCCTTGGGACCAGCGCGAGAAGTTTCCGCGCCTCCCTCCCGACGACGAATCCGCCCGATGGCGAAGGCGCGACCACGCTCGGCACGATGGCGTCACCTTCCTTCGATTTCAGAACGCGCAGCCCCTGCTCGTCGTACACCGCGGGCAGGCTGTTCGTGGTTCCGAGATCGATTCCGATGATGATGTGGGTCATTTTAGCTTTTGGGTTTCAGGTTCCCCCACACCCGAAGGGTGTAGATGTTGCTTCCGTTCATTCTCACCCGCGAACGGTCTGGATTGAAGAGAGTTATCGATTTAGCGAGGGGGTCGCATTCGTCCTTCATTATCTCAGACCGGGCGCAAGCGTTTAACACGGACGGCCCGCGCTTGATTCCTGAACCGTCGCTAAGATGCTCTAAGGAGTCGCAAAATAATAAGTTACCTAAAATCGCGCTCAGATTTGCGTCAGGTTCGATTCGCACGATTGAGTCACACCGCAGTCGTAGCTCTAGTTACTTCGAGGATTTGACGATTGAGTGCGGATTGAAGATGGCGTAAAGATGTGATGCGAGATAGGTAAGTTATTGTTTTGCGACTCCTAAGGACCTTCGGGACTGAAAAGTCCTTTGCTTCGACGATTTTGGCTTTGCCCTGCGTGATCGTCATTAAGATATCAAAAATTTCTTTGAATCAAAAACATTACACTTGCAAAAAAAAAAACTCTCCTGTGCTACATTCAGCAGCACAGCCAGGCATAAATGGGAGCAAATCATGACGTATGTCGGAAACATTCCACTCGAAGGCACGACG
>JANLHZ010000245.1 GCA_024653775.1 Planctomycetota bacterium
CGGACGTCTCGTCCGTGTTTCCACGGGCAAGATGCCCGTGCCACACCCAGAAATCCAGGTAGACGCTTCAATAAGGCGTGGTTCACCGAACGTTCACCAGAAATTGAATCGAATGAATTCCGTACGACTGACAACTGTCCTTCTACTCCTTGCGGCCTGCTCTTCCACCGGAAAGCCTGAAAACGAACTTCCGGAGAGGAACACGCAGGACTCCGCGCGCGAAGGTCTCTCACGTCCGCCTGCGGACAGATACCTCAGGTCTCTCGAATCGCTCTTCAAAACGCCCGAGGATGCCGGGCTTATCGAACTCGCCACCAAACCCGCGGGTCCGGGAACGCTCGATCTGCGCTCGCCGATGCTCGCGGTAGACGAAGAACTTATCGCGATCGGGGATTTCTTTCTTGCGCTTTCGCAGGCCGCGCCAGACGCGCTTTCGAAAAGTTTCGAAAGCGCAGTGCTTGACGAGATCTATCGCGCCGAAATCGAAAAACACGGAATCGACGCGGACGACGAGTTCGTGGACAACCTCTACGATCAGTCCATCGAAGCCACGAGGAAACTCTACAGTCGCGAGGTAGCGGACCCGTCCGTCAGTTTCGAGGATTATCTCGTCGAAGCGTTCCGCGCCCGCAGCGCGGCGAATCCGAACCCGACACTGGACGAGGTCCGGGAATTCCAGAAGGGTTTTCTGCGTAAGAGCGTGCTGCAAAGACTTCTGCTCGAGTACACCTTCCTCCGCATGGGATGGGCGGACGTCGGCTACATTCTCTATCGCACCCGCGAAGACGCGATCCGCGGCATGGAGAAGATCGACGCGGGGATGTCGTTCTCGACGATCGCGCGGAGAGACAGCCTCGATCGCGAGGTCGCGGAAGCGGGAGGACGCTTCGGGCCGGTGATCCGCGGAAAGCTTCAGCCAGAGTTCGACAGCGCGACGTTCAGCGCCGAGGTCGGGAAGCACTACGGCCCCGTGCGGGTCGATGACGGCTACGTCGTCGGCTTTCTTTTCGAACGCCACGACGCGAGGGACGCAAGCTTCGCGGAAGTCGAAGACGAACTCCTGGCGCACTTCGATCCGAATAAAAGCTATCCGCCCGCGCTGCTGCTCAGCTACCGCACGGCGCTGATGGATGAATACAAGGTCGAGGACCGTCTGTTCGCGAAGATCGACTCGTACAGACAGACACGAGCCGAGTCGACGGTAATCCGGAGTCCCGTAAACCCGGACGCGGCGATCGCCACGGTCGGCGGGACCGAGGTGACGCTCGCGAAACTACTCGAAACGCTTTCTATCGACTTCGAGGAAGCGTGCCTGCAATCCAAATACAGGCTCGCGATAGAAAAGCTCTACGATTTCGAGATCGAGGCGAACAATATCGTAGCGCCTACGGAAGTGACCGCGAAAGTCCTCGCGGACTGGCGGGCGGAACAGAACGCGATCTGGATGCGGGACTATCGGAGCGAAGGCGTCAGCTTCGACGAGTTCCTGATCTCTAACGCGCAGCTTCCGCCTGTACAACGCTTCAGAAAGCGACCCGCGGTGGTGGACGAACTTATGCTATCCGCCAGGGATTCCTTCGCGGAGTCGATAAGGCGTAAGCTTCTGCTCGAATACCTCCTCCGGAAACTCACGTGGGCCGAGGTCGGGCACATTCTCTGCGCGAGCGAAAGCCACGCAGGCCGCGTTGCCGCGGACCTCGAAGACGGAGCGATTTTCACCGCGCTCGCGAGAAGGGAAAGCATCGATCGAGAGGTCGACGCAGACGGAGGAATCATCGGCACCGTGTTCGAGGGTACGCTTTCCGAGCGATTCGAAAACGATCTCTTCGCTGCGAAACCGCTCTCCCCCGTCGGGCCATTCAAGACGAAGTGGGGATACGAAATACTGACCTCGCTGACGTTCCACGAGGGAAACCCTGACCTCGCGTACACTGACGTGAGCGCGGCGATAGTTAGCGAATTCAACCCGAACAAGCGGTACCAGAGATCGATCGATCGCTATCTTCAAGTGCATCTGCTCAGGACTCACGAAGTCGTCGATCTCGTCCCCGATTACTTCAGCATACGCACCGGGGGAATGTTCTTCTCGCGCTGACAATCGTAGCGACGTCAGTGCGTGGCTTGGTCGAAGCGAACCGCCTCGATCTCACGGCAGTCAGCTTCAATTTATTTGAGGTGCAGTCAAGGCAATCAGTCATTTTGTCGTGTCCAATTTAGAATCCAAATTGGACACGACAAAATGCAAAATATACTGCGCCGGTTCGGTGAAACACGCGGCACGAACGCCTTCTCCAGGCTTTTAGCCTCAGGATGACCGTGTCACGCGCAGAGAACGCCTGATACGTTTCAATCAACATGGTTCGCCGAAATTTGCGGGAAGCGGTTTAGGTTCGTTGCTTCGATCCTTATTCCCGACGAAGAACTGCGACGAGATCGACGTCGATCGACATCGGTTCGCTACCGTAATTTATCACTGCGCCGACGCTGCGGAGGAGCGCCGCCGCGGCGAGCTGCTTACGCGCCTCGGCCTTGTACGATACGAAGGTCGCGTCCTTCTCCGCCCTGTCGCGGGCGTCTACGAGGTTCAGAATCCCATCCTCGGTGTACTGCGGATACTGCTGCTCGTACTCGGTCTGCCACTGCCCGCGGAGTTCCATAACCTTCTCGGAGAACCACGCCTCATGCAGCGGCTTGATATTCGTATCGTAGAACGTCACGCCGCTTTGAGCGTCCGCGAACATTACGCCGCTCGCAACGAGATTCTCGGGCGACGTTCCGACGAAATCGAGCATCTCCACGAACGACGGGTTCGCTTTGACGTTGCTGAAGTTCTTCGCGTTCAGAACCGACGTCAGCCACTCCTCCTGAAAGGCGAAAACGAAGCCGTTTTCGAGGGCGCCGACACCGGGGCTGATCCAGGTGCCTATCTGCTGACCCACGGCGCCAAGCTTGGTGCGGAGCTCGTCCGCCCGCGCGTCGGCGTAGATGATGTGCCTTTCGGAATCCCGGATGACCGGAATCTCGACGTCTCCGAGAGGGATCGACGTGCGATTCTCGGTGCGCTGCGTAAGCGGAGCGTTCGGGTCCGCGGTCATCACGTCCATCATTCTATCGAAGACGTTCTGCTCGATGTTCTCTACCACGGATTCCTTTTTGAACTCGAAGCCGACGCCGTAGTACGGATGGACGAAATCGCCATCGTTCAGTCTGTGCGCGAGGGAAGCCTCCGGATAGCCGAGGATTATCGAGAGTTCGCTTCCGAAGTCGTCGGAAAATTCGTTCATGAACTCGCTTACCTGCCGCTCGAGGCCGAGGGTCGGGACGAGAGAATTCATCATCTCGGGAGACGTCCTGATGGCGCTGAACATCATCACGTCCGAAGGCGCGTTCTCGATGAACTTGAACCGCTCCGGCTGCTGTCTGAACTGTAGCGCGAGCGCTTCGCGGTACCTCTCCGGACTCATAGCGAACTCCGCCACCGTCCCTGGCGGAAGCTCCTCGCTTTCCGCCTTCCGTGGCGGATCGACCCTCGAAAGATCGACGTTTATACAGATTTTCGAAACGAGCGCGAGCGGATCCTGCGCGTGGCTCCCGTCGAAACGCAGATCGAAGCCCGCCGCGACGGTGTCGAAGGACCGCGGATCGATCATATAGCTCTTCATGCGATCGATAAGCTGGAGGAAGGTCGCGGACTGGACGAGGGAGTACGGGAGGTCGAGCATCCTGTCGAACTCGAACGCGTCTTCGCCTGGAACCGCGAGAACCTTGGTCAGGTGCCTTAGCCAGTCGGCTTTGGCGTAGAACGTCGCGAGAGGCGCGTTTCCGGAGAACAGCCGTTCGCGCAGGTCCCTGTTTTCGGGGACATCGAAAAAGCTCGGTTTCGTGTCCTCGATTTTCTCCACATCCGCGCGAAGGTGGTCCCGAATCTCGTTGAACAGCTCTGGCGTCGTCGCGGCATAGAGAAGGTTGTCGTAAACGCCCAGGATGATCATCTCCTTCACCAGAATATAGCTGCGTTTCTGTTCGTCGGTGTGAAATACGAGGTCCTCGCGCTTTACGCCGTCGACGACCGTGGGAATGGACGCGCGATCGTAATACCGCACCTGGCGGACGAACCTTATACTTTCGGTCGGCTTGTCGATCGAAAGCCCTTCCGGATATTCGAGGTAGTCAGGCACGTCCGGATCGTCGATCTTCGCGTGGTCGAACTCCGGATCGTTCTCGGGTGAGTTGAGCGCGACATTCAGCGCGGAGACGATCTTCGGGCCGAAGTAGTCGTGCGCGAGAAGCTGGAGCATCAGCGTTCCGTAATCACCTGGCATCTTCGCGATGAATACTTTCGCAGCCGGTCTGCCGGGAACGAAATCGCCGATTCCGAAGACGACGTTCTTGAAACTGATTTCCTGGTCTTCGTCGATGTCGATGTAGCCGTAGAGGGCGTCCTGCTCGACTGCGCGAATCTGGTTTTTGTAGCTCTCCTCCGCGGTGACAAGCTCGTCAAGGATCGAAAAGTCGGTCGAAGTCGTCTCCGACGGGAGCACTTCGTTATCGAGAAGGAATTGCTTGAAGTCCTCGCTCTCCGCAACTTCCTTGAACGCAGGCGAAGACACCAGCTCGAAGTAGAAATCCTTGAGTTCCTGCGCTCCGGAGGGCAAGTCCTCGAGCATCGCGACAACCGCGAGATCCTTCGGAATCAGCTCCAGAATGTCGCCGTCCCAGCGCTTCTCGGCAAGTCCTCCCACCCAGAGCGCTATCGCGAACGCGCTGATGACGATGACGAAAAGGAAGCACCCGCATCCCCGGAGACCCCACTTGAACAAACTTCGTTTCTTAGGCTGATTGTCGTTCATTATTAGTTTTACGTTTCATTCCGGACCGCGGCTGATTGCCCTTCGGAATTTAGGACGTGTAAAACAATAGCTTACCGATCTCGCATCTCATATTCACGTCATCTTCACATCGCGCTCAGTCGTCAAATCCTCATCGGAACTTTGGCTACGACTCCGGTTTGACGTGATCGCGCAATGCGAACCTGACGCAACTCTGAGTACGATTTTCGGCAACTTATTGATTTAGCACGTCCTTAGTATCACCACTCCTCCTGTTTCGGATCGAAGAACCATTCGTTCACAGGCTCGACGAAGAAATGGAAAACGAGCATCAGCGACGCGAACAGCAGAACGCAGACGAGCGTGAAGAACAAAAAGAAAAGTCCCGCCGGCATCAGCCCGCGAGCGCTGACCTCCCGGCTGATCTCATTCGCGGCCGGGTGATCTTCGAAGAACTCGCTCAGTTTTTCGTTTTCGAGGCGCACGGATTCCTTTCCGCGGGAGAGTTTCTCAGGTGAAATCGATCCTGTCGTTATCCCAGTGAGCGACTTCGATGGTATATCCGCTCGGATCGTTTATGTACCATGAATTCGAATGTTTCCAGCGAACCGCACCTCCGTAGTGGACCTCGATCTTTTCCCGCTCCACGATCTTCCCGAAGGCTTCCGGATCGTCGATGCGGAGGCCGAAGTGTGACACGCCGAGGCGGTTCATTTCCGCCATCTCCTCGCCGTCCAGATGGGTTCTGCCCGGACGTTCATACATGCAAAGCATGGCGTCGCCTCCGCGTATGATGCACCATTTCGCCCCGTCTTCCGTGAGTCCGTCCTCTACGACCTCGAATCCGAAAACACGGTTGTACCACGAAACGCTTTCTTCGAGATTCGCGACGCTTAAGTTCAGATGATCGATGTTTCGAAGAGCCATGCGGGTTCCTTATCAGCGGAGTTTCGTCAAAGACTGCTCTTTGACAGTATGCTCCCGCGGGAATCGGGTGCGTACACAAATTCACGCGGACGATTTGTTTGAAATTGTATTTGGATAAATATCTTCGTTCGACCTGATTTAGAAACTAACTCGAGCACCAGGGACCGCAGCCGTCCCGTCTCTTCATATTGCACGTCTTTCCACAGCCGCCCACACTCTTTGTGACTCGGCCAACGTTCCAACTATTTTCTTCCGCATCCTCGATTGACATGTGAGCATCTAAATAGAAAATCTTATTTTATAGCATTATTTCTTACGCAGTCATTTTATAGTCTATTTTATAGACTATAAAATAAATTCAATCAGAATTATACGAAGTGCTCAGTGCGGCATAACGATTCGGTCAACCACATCCGTCA
>JANLHZ010000247.1 GCA_024653775.1 Planctomycetota bacterium
GTCTGTGTACAGCGTTTATTGGATTCGAGGAATGCCTCAAGGTCATCCTGAATGGGAGACTCGGATTAATTTTCAAACCGATACTAGTCAGAGGGGAAACCCTGTTATTCAGCCTGACAATCCAAATTACGGTCCCAAGGACGACGAAGTCACCTGGGATGGCACAGGAAACCATAGTTCGACATACGACGATTGGATCGACGCCAATGGCGAAATCAAGGTGGACCTCAGGAATCCCTGAATGGTGAGCTGACGATGAAAACACCATATCGAATAATAACAGTAATTTTGTTTCTGCTTCTGGGGGTCATCTACGTCTCATATTTTCAGCCAGAGGTTAATAGCGTCGACGATTTTGTGGAGACAACAGAAGGCGACAATGAATCGCAAGCTATAAACGAAGGTAATGGGGTTTCCAATTCGTCTACGACTCTATCAAGCGAAAATGAATTAAATAATGGAAGTAGTTTTCCAGAACTTGAAACACGCGACACATCGGACAATCTGCCGATTAGAACGAATGCGCGAAGGGAACCGTCAGACGAATGGCCGTACATGGCGATTGCAATAACGCTAGACCAGTACGAAAGTTTAAGGCTGACGTTTCATTCCAATTATAATGGAGAGTCAGACACAGTATGTGTCCCCGACTATTGGAACTCGCCAAAAGAATTAACGCCGGAGTACTGGGTAGATTTTCAACTAAAACTTTTGACTGACAATCGAACATTCGTCCCCACAGTAATGGTGCAGCCAACACTTTTCGCTCTGCAAAAGAATTTTGATTTCGATACTTACAATAGGCTACTCGATCTCGCCGGTAAAGCGTACAACGGCGAATACACTAACGACGACCCCGAATTCCGAACTCTACTCGAAACGTACCTGACGGAAGACGAGACAGACGAGTATCAGATGCTGCTTTACGAGAACGAAATCGGAATGTCAGCGGAGTACTGGTTTAACAAAATGATAGAAGGTGAAAAGGATTACGATAGCTTCAAGCTGCTACAGGGCGCTTATTGGGGACTCACTAGAACACGTAAAGAGGATTGTATAGCGATTCTGCCTCGTGTGATCCCACTTTTCGAAAGCGACAACGAACTCGCAAGGTGGTGGTCGGTTACGATACCCGGGATCATCGGTCCTGAAGCGGAGGAAGCGATTCCCGCGCTGAGGGATAGACTTTCCGATGAATATGGGAACGTACGCAGGGAAGCCGCTACATCATTAGGCAAAATAGGAAAGTCTAGTTGGATTGTAATGGATGACATAGCAGCGTTGCTAAACGACTCAAGCGGTGAAGTGCGACGTGAGGCAATACTTGCGCTTGCGAATATAGGGGAGTTATCCGTTATTCATTACGATAAGATCGTCACATTGCTTCGCGATGATAACCTCAGCAAATACGGGCAACTGATCTTCGTCACGATGTACGGGAAACAAGCGCCGGCGGAAGTACAGGAAAGTCTGGTTTCAATTATGGTTGACCCTGGCTTTAGACGGGGAAACAGCGACTGCATGGCGGAATTGGCAATTGTCGCGCTTGCCGGTATTCCGGACATAACAGAGGAGAGCATATCCGCGCTTGGCAGGTTACTTGTCGAAGATCCTTTCGAGAGTGGGAGGGAACTTTTCTTCGATCTCAAGGTCGCTGCGGCGTACGCGCTTTCGAAGATGGGGGCAATGGCGGAACCCGCGATCGACGCGCTGATTTCGGAGCTTTTCAATCTGAACGTCGCGGAGCTTTATGTTGACTATGAAGACGCATACACTCCCGTCGGCAAGTGGTTCACGGTATCGGAGCTCTGTGCGGAAGCTCTCGGAAACATAGGCGGAGCCGCGAGACGCGCGATTCCTCACCTTGAAAGACTCGCACAGATCGATGGAAACCGCTACGGGCTGAGCGAAGCGCAGGTTGAGCGGGTTCAAACAGCCGCGCGGGAAGCGATCCAAAAAATCGCAGGCGGCTGAAAAACTCGGAGGAAGCCAGTTGTCAAGCGGACTGATTTCTGGATCTGTTTGTCAAAACATGCAAAATCGGTGATGAGGACGCTTGACATAATCGCTTTATTCATTAAACTTGTCTCATCCTCCTTAAAGCAGAAAAACATATTTATTCCCCTAGTGCCAAAAGGCCCCCGCGTTCCAATCGTCCCCATTTACGATGCGAAAGATAATTTCCACAAAATGAACCGGCGGTTGAAAGGAGTCGTTAGACATGCACATTCTTGGTAAAGTTTTTGCCATATTGAACCTCATTTGCAGCGTGTTCTTCCTTGTCGTCGCGGCGAGTTTTTTCGCGGCCCAGGAGAACTACAAGACGAGGTGGTATGCGGAATCCGTCGCCAGGGTCGCGCTGACCGATCAGGTGAGCAACCTGAACTCTCAGCTCCGCCAGGCGCAGGATACCTACATTAGACAGCAGGCAAGAGCGAGGCAGGAACTTGACGTCCACATCGACGCCAAGCAAGCTGCGATGCACTACGCCGAAATGGCGTACGTCAATTACGCTCCGCTGCAGAATTCGATCTCCGACACCTCAGCCCGCGTGCAGGCGCTACAGTCGAAGGTCGAGGAATTCTCTGGAACCGTTTCGCGGCTCGAAACCGAGAGCAATCAGTACCTCGAGCGCTACCTCGCCGCACTTCGGGACAAGGACAGCATCCGCGTACAGAACGCGATGCTTTCCCGCTCGATGGCTTCCGCTCACCAGGACTATTCCGAACTGCAGGGCAAGTACTACGAGTTGTTCCGCGAAGTCGAAACTCTTCGTCAGGAGATCGATATGCTGAAGGAATTGGTTCCGGGCGAGGTCGTCGCTGGGATCCACTGGCCGGACGTGCGCTGCCAGGTTATGGCGGTTGACGAAACCGTCGGACTTGTGCTACTTAGTGCCGGTCGCGCGGACAAGATGGTCGTCGGCCAGAAGATGGCCATATATTCCGGAGACCAGTTCAAAGCCATCGTCACCGTGGAACGCGTTTATCCAGACACCTGCGCTGCCCGGATCGACGAGGCAACTTCCGTTCGTCCGATACAGGCAGGCGATAGTGCCATGACTGCAAACTAGCAAGCCTACTTCGAATGACTAAAACCGAATCCCCACTCAGGAAAATGGAGGAATAAAATGGCAAAATACGATTTCGATGAAGAAGAAGACGAAGAAGAAGATGACGACGATGAGGAAGAAGACGATGAAGACGAAGACGAAGACGATGACGATGACGAAGAGGATGATGACGAGGACGACGACGAGGATGAAGATGATGAACCAGCCGACACGGCTCCCAAGAAGCTGAGAAAGGCTTCGTGGGAGTCGGCAATGCTCGGGCTGTCGTTTATCGCCATCGCAGGCGCGACGCTCGTTATGAGTTTCGTCACGTACGACAAGTACAACATCTCGTTCGGCATCTGGCCGCCGAAGGTTGAAGCGGAGCAGCTTGCGCAGTCCGCGCAGATCGTCGCTCAGATGGACATCAATCTCGGGAAGTACATCGAGAATTCGTCCGCTTCCGTCGAAGGTTCGAGCGGACTTTCCAATTCGAACGCGTTGAACGACGCGCTGATGATCCGGGGCGTACTCATCGATAAAGGCGCCAACCACGGCGTGATCCCCGGCCAGGTGTGGTCGCTTCGAAACGACGCAAAGATTCAGATCATTATCACGGAAGTCCAGGAAGACAAGAGCATCGGGTACATGCGCCCGCAGACCTTCGGCTCCGTCTCCCGAGGCGAAATCGTGAGTGCGGAGTTTCCTTCGATCGCGGCGGACAAGGACAACCTCGTCGTAATCAAGGCTGACGCGAATCAGCAGTTCCTTCTGAAGGTTTTCGACAGCGTAAAGCTGCAGCAGGGACAGTAGGCCCGCGAAAACAGTGAACGTTTGGTGAAGCACGTGGCACGGACGTCTCGTCCGTGTTTCCCCCGTGCCACACCCAGAAATCCAGGTAGACGCTTCAACAAGGCATGGTTCACCGAACGTTCACCGAAAACAATTCAATCAGAATCGTCAGGCGCGCTCTCGGGTGCCCTTTTTCTTCGAATTCCTGGGCGTTCACCTCGACCTTCGGCTTTGTAACTCTTACGTGCGAAGTCGGGATCATCGATCCGAATAAAATAACCGAAGCGATGCTGAACATTGTGAACATGCCGGGGAGGCAAAGCAGAATCGAAGCCCAGACCCGCCACTTCCCTTCCCTGATTGTTCCTTTCGACCGTGCGCACCTGATAAGCAGCCAGATTGCGTAAAGCGCGGCCGGGAAAACAAGTACGCTCATGCCAGCGACTGCGAACGCCTTCGCGAGCCGTTCGCTTTTGATTTCGTCGACGGTCCCGGTCTCCGCACTCGCGGCGGGATTCTTCTCTTTCCGCGTGTCGCGAAGAATTTCTCGCGCCCGCTCTTCGTCGCTGTGGCTCACCTGGAGCTTGATCCCGCCGTTAAAGGCGCTCAGATGGAAAGCCACCGCGAACGACGCGTCGCCGTCGATGAAGGAATTTATCCCTTCGTTTTCGAGAATCGACTGCGCGACCGACGCGTCCGCAATGCTCGAAAACTCATCGACGGTAACGAGTTTTGCGCTCATAGCAACGGCTCCTGAATTTCGATTTCCTCGCTCGTCATCCGCTTAGTGACGATCGTCGCGAGGCTTCCGTCCTCCGAGAACATTACCATTCTGCGCGTCGCGACGCCACGGAGATGTTCGGTCCAAAGCTCCTGCCACTTTTTTCTACCCTCGGAAATGCTGATCTCTTCGAAGTCGAATCCGGATTCCGCCCCGCGGCGGACGCTTTCAAGAGCTTCAGAACCGAATTCGCGGCTGAAAATGCGCGTGGCGCCCTCACGCTTTTCGACTCCGAAATCGCTCCCGTTTTTGAAGCACCGCGATTTCCGGCTGCGAAACCTTCGCGCTTCGAGTCTTTTCATTCTGCGGTGGATACGTTTGTAGAGAAGCCTCGTGCCCCTTCGAAGATTTTTGATTCCGGCGATTTCAAGGTATGTCCGGAGCAGGAAATATATGTCGGCCCGGGTGAAGAACTTTCGCATGCTGAACGCAAGGTGCGCGAGATCGACGAGCGACATCATCCCCACGTGAACCGGTATCGAAATCGTTTTCTGAAAATCCAGAATCACCGGCTGAAAGTCGCGTTCGCGAACGAGAATGTTTCCAAGATGATAGTCGCGGTGCATAAGATTCGCTTTGTGGAATCTGAAGGTCGTTTCAGCGAGACCTCGAAGCAGCGCGCGCTTTTTCTTGTGCAGAGTCTTAGGGTCCTTTTCGAGCGTGAATCCGCGGACGAACTCAAGCGCAGGCACCGTATCTTCGACTTCTTGCGACGCGAGAAAACTATCCGAATTTTCAAGGCTCACGCCGAGCGCGACGGTTATCGGCTTCATTAGCGTCGCCGCCGAGAATCGCACGTCGTTATCGAACTCCCGCTCGGCCTGAGTCATTCCGAATAACTTCTTCACCTTTTCGAAAAAGCTTCTCCGATGAAAGTGCTTCAGATAGTACGCGCATGTCGGAGACTCGATGCGCCACAAGGTGCGGACTCGATTCGACTTGACGATCTCGAAGCCTTCCGAGGGCTGGAATCCGCCAAGTTTCAGCCTTTCGAACAGCGCGAAAAACTCCGTCGGCGGATCGCCGCAAGAATAATGATTCCTGAAGCGTACCGAGGCGATTATTAGAGGTTTTTCCATCGGGCGGATTATAGCCTCCTAAGCGCCGGCGAGCGAAAGGTCAAAGACTCACAGCGGCTCGATGACGTCCGCGCCGTAGAACTCTCGCAGGACCTTCGGGACCACGACGCTGCCGTCTTCCTGGAGGTTATGCTCGAGAATCGCGGCGAACACTCTCGGCGTCGCGAGGCCAGAGCCGTTCAGGAAGTGGACGAACGCGGTTCCGCCTTCCTTTTTGCGGTAACGGATGTTCAGCCTGCGGGACTGATAGTCGGTGAAGATGCCAACGCTCGATACCTCGAGCCACTTTTTCGTTCCCGGCGCGTAGACTTCGATGTCCCGCGTGCGCGCCGCGTGGAACCCGAGGTCCCCCGTGCAGAGGTCGATAACTCGATACGGAAGCTCCAGCAGCTCGATCGAGCGTTCGCAGTCGGCGAGCATTTTCTCGTGTTCGCTCTCGCTCTGCTCGGGAAGGCATATCTTCACCAGCTCGACTTTGTGGAACTCGTGCAGGCGCTGGAGTCCGCGGGTCTCGGAGCCGGCCGCGCCGGCTTCCCTTCGGAAGCAGACGGTGTAGCCCATCATGCACTTTGGAAGCGTCGAAGCGTCGAGAATTTCGCCGCCGTAGAGTCCGGTCAGCGCGACCTCCGCGGTCGGGATAGCCCAGAGACCGTCGCGCTCGATTGCGTACGCGTCGTCCGCCATCTTCGGGAGGTGCCCCGTGCCCGTGAACGTATCCGTCCGGACGAAGTGCGGCGGCATGATCTCCTCGTACTTACCATCGTTCAGTTTCAGCGCGAACTGCACCAGCGCGCGCAGGAGCTTCGCGCCGCGTCCGCGATAGAGCGCGAACATACTTCCGGAAATCTTCGCGCCGCGCTCCATATCGAGCAGGCCAAGGTTCTCCGCGATCTCCCAGTGCGGCGTGAAAGTTCTTCCGGCGTAATCGGCTTCGTTATAACCGTGAGTTTTGATCAGTTTGTTGTCGTCGGCGCTCTCGCCTCGCGGAGTATCGGGAAGCGGCACGTTCGCGGTGGTCAGATGAATATAGTCGAGCTTTTTTTCGACCTCGTCATATTCAGCCTCCACCGACGCGAGCGCGTCCTTGATTCCCGCGACCTCCGCTTTGAGCGCGTCGCCTTCCGCCTTCTTGCCCTCCTTGTATTTCGCGCCGACTTCCTTGGACTTCTGGTTCAGCGCGGTCTGCTTTTCCTGCTTCTCGGTGGTGAGCTTCCTGCGCAGCAGAACGAGATCGCGCAGTTCGTCGATCGACGCCGGATCGACTCGTTTTGCGACAAGTGCAGCCTTCGTGTTCTCGAAATCTTCGACGAGTTTTGTGAGGTCTATCATAGCGCTTCTCTTCCAATGTTGCCCGGTAACGGAATGAATCCGCTAACGTTTTACAATCTTTGGAAGTTAAAGCACACGCGGACGGAAAATTCTTGGCGTTCAGGGGGCAGACGGCGCGGGTTGGATTTCCTCCCCGTTGACCATAACGATGAGCTGATACTCTCCGGTCTCTCCAGGGTTCTTTGAAGTCACTCCAATTCGCAGCGTTCCCGCGGTTCTGGTAGACGCTCGATATATAATCGCGGCGTTCGTTCCGCCTCCGCTGTTGTCATCGCTACGAAGCGATGCGTTGCCTCGATTCAGCATCAGAAAGGCGTCAAATTCGTTCGCGAGAAGTTTGATTTCGATACTGTCTCGATTTTCGACTTCGATCTCGTACCAGTCGACGAATCTGCCGTCTTCGAGAGTTTCGTCTTCATCGGAAAGTTCCCCGTTAGGCTGGATCGGGGAAAGATTGGGCAACAGTTGGCGCAAGATCGTAATGTTGTGCCGGATTCCTGCAGCGAACGGGTGATTTGGAGCGAGTTCAAGGAATCGCTCATAATCATCGATTGCCCCTGCGTAGTCTCCTAGTCCTGCCTTGATATTTCCCCGCGTGCCATACGCGAGACCACGATTCGGTTCTAATTCGATCGCGCGATTGCAGTCTTCGAGTGCCCCGATTATATCCCCAGTAGTCATGCGAAACTCGCTACGATTGTGGTAAACTGCAGCGTCTTCTGGCGCCAATTCTACGGCACGATTGTAATCGCGAAACGCGCCAACCAGATCCCCCATCATTTTAAGAGTATTTGCACGATTCATAAACGCGTAAGCTTCGCCCGGATCGATTTCGATAGCGCGGTTGTAGTCATCGAGCGCGCCTTGAAAATCTCCACGGTCACTTTTCAAAGAGCCTCGGTTAACGTAATTGGATGTAAGATCGGGATCGAGTTCGATTCCACGTGTATAATCCTCAATTGCCCCATCGATGTCGCCAAGTCGTTGCCTCGACACGCCGCGATTGTGATATACGGCAGTTACGGTCGGATCCAGTTCGATCGAGCGACTGAAATCCGCTATTGCGCCATCGAAATCTTCCATCTCATTTTTGATTATACCGCGATTCTGATACGCTTCGGCACTGCGGGGTTCGAGTTCGATTAGCTTGTCACAGTCTTTGAGCGCCCCATCGAAGTCGCCCAAACCTTGCCTTGCATTCGACCGACCGATATATGAAAGAGTGTACCGTTCGTCGATCTCTATTGCTGTGTCATAATCGTCGATCGCTCCCTGAAAGTCCTTGAGGTGATTTCGAACTGAACCGCGATTGTTGAGAGCGATCGTACTTCGCGGATTGAATTCCAGAGCGACATTCAGATCCTTAATGGCATTTTCATAATCTCCCATATTCGTCAATAAACTACCACGGCTGACATAAAACTCAAACTGTCGAGGATTCAGTTCTATTGCCCTATCGTAATCGTCGAGTGCGCCTTGCAAGTCGCCCAGATCAATCTTTACGCTCGCCCGGTTCGAATATGCCGCCGCGAGATTCGGATCAAGCCCGATAGCGCGGTTGAAATCCTCCATTGCGCCCGCGAAATCTCCCTGATCCTTTCGTATCAAACCTCGATTGGTTATCAGCCTTGCGTCATCAAGATCGTCATTAAATTTTGGGGATGGAATCTTATCAAAATGGTGCACAAGCTGGCGCCAAACCATAGAGCCGGAATCGAGCCTGAAACGTAACGCGACGAGTGGGTTGAACGCGCCTCCGCTTCGCGTATTGCAAAGCGCAAGGCCGCACTCGACCTGGAGGGTCGGATCTTCGAGCAGCGCCATAATGCTCGCAAGGGGATCGACCGCACTTTCAAGGCCGAGTCTGCCGAGTACCCGAAAGCAAAACGTCATCGTGTCGCGGTCTTCCTGGGTCCACTGGTTTGTAGTGGCGCCGTCAGGCGTTTGCTCGGATGCCCTTACGGGCACACTACGAACACGTTCCGCGAAAGGTTCGAGCGCGTTTGCGAGAAGTTCGACCGTTTGTTCGTCGCGGTAGCCGACGATTTCGAACACGTAATCCTCAAGTAGCGGTGCGCCGGGTTCGCGACCTTCGCGCGAGAGTCCCTGCGACAGATCCGCGAGCGCGAATTCGATGCGCTCTCTCCGGAATTCGAGAAGCGCGCCTTCGCGTCTTGCGATGGACTCCTGCAGCGCCGATACATCCGCTTCATTTACACCAAAGCCTGCGAGGGATTCCGCTGCGCTTCTTGCGAGGGTGTAATCGCCGCCCAGGGTTGCGACTTCGACAAGCCACCTGCCCGCCCGCGCGCGACGTTCGCGGACCGCGGGATCGTCGATCGCAATCAGCGCGCGTTCAAGCGACGACGTCATATTCAGAAGCTCCGCGAGCACTTTCTCGCGCTCGGTCTGCTCCTCAGGAGTTTCCTTGTACCCGGCGTCCCACGCGCTTCGCTCCGCGATGAACTTCTCGATATCGCCGGCATTTCTCTGCGCGCCATCCGCGAGCTGCACCGCGACGTCGAAACGATCGCGCAGCTCCAGCAGGCGTTGCTGCTCATTCGCATACGCGTTCCACCAGAAAATCGCGCCGATGACGATGAGCGCGGTCGCAGCGGTGGCAATCAGCCCGCTAGTTGCTTTGTTTCTCGCGATCCATTTCCGCGCGCGCTCGAACGTGCTGTACTCGACGACCCGCAGCGTCCGTCCTTCGAGGTACGCGTCAATATCTTCCGCGATTTCGAGCGCGCTCTCGTACCGATCATCAGGATCGAACTCCATCGCTTTCCGGCAGACCTCGCGAAGTTCCGCGGGCACATCCGGATCGTCATCGAGGTCGCCCGGCAGGTCGATCTCGCCACCGGAGACGCGCGCGATAATCGCCCAAACGTTCTGTCCATCGACGGGCGGACGGTGCACGAGCAGCTCGCACAGAATCGCGCCCAGCGAGTATATGTCGCTTCTATTGTCGATCTCGTCCACCTTCCCATCCGCTTGCTCGGGAGGCATGTAGCTGGGCGTCCCAGCGATCGAGCCGTCGAGGGTGCGAGCGACTTCGCTGGCAGATTCGCTACGGTCGGTGATTACAAGTTTGCCTGCGACAGGGTCTTTGCGTCCGATCACCTTTGCGAGTCCCCAGTCCATCACGAGCACTTCGCCAAACGCGCCGACCATAATGTTGTCGGGCTTCAAATCGCGGTGGATGACGCCTTTCGAATGCGAAAACGCGATCGCGTTGCAGACGTCCCTGAAAATCTGGAGCAGCCGCGTCGTTGTGTAGCGCGCGCAGTAACCCTCGTCGCTGTCGCGGATGCCTTCGATGATTGTCGAAAGGCTGTCGCCCTCGACGTGCTTCATCGTGAAGTACACCTGGCCTTTTTCGTTCCGGCCGAGTTCGTACACGGGAACGATGTTCGGATGCGTAAGCTGCGCCGTAACCTGCGCCTCTTCGATGAACCTCGTGAGTTTGTGACTCTGCTCTTCGCTCTTCGTGTCGCCTAGGATGACTTTCATCGCGACTTCGCGGCGTGTGTCCTTGTCGACCGCAAGCAGGATCGCGCCCATCCCGCCGCGGGCGATCTCCTTCCCGACTACGTAGCGAAAACCACCGCTCGATTTGTCCTTCGCAAGCAGCCTCGTTGCCTCGGTTTTCTTCCCGCCGATGCTGACGTCCGCGCTCGATGCCACCTCGATTCCAAGCGTCCCGAGCACCGAAGGAGTTGCAAGCGGAACCGTCCCGCCTCCTGCTTCGGGCGACTTCGAAGACGGGCGACGTTCTTCAGCGCGGACGCGTCGAAGTCGTCCGGACGCGACGTCCGCGTCAAGTGTGTTTCCATCGGTTGGAACGAGAGATTCCTTCGTCTGTCCCTCTATCTTCGCAAGCCTCGCGGAGGGACTTAACGATAGCGTCCCACTGATCGGCGTTTCGATCTCCTGGGGGCTGGCGGACGGACTTAGATCAAGCGTGCTTTTTGCCGGAACCGCGATCTTGTCCACTCCTGCGGACGGACTGAGGCCAAGCGTGTCGGTTTTCGCGCTTGGAACTTCGATCACGTTTCCACAGCTTTTGCACTTGACGAGTTTTCCGGCAAATTTCTCCGGTGCCGCGCCTGCGAAGCCGCAACCATTGCATGTGATATTTATTGGCATGCAGGCATTTTAGCGCGATGAGGCAAAATGTCAAATGCCTGTCAGTTTGAAACGACGGTCAGTCTCCCGAAGTCTCCTCCTGCGCGCCGCGGTCTGACAACCGCCTGAAATATTCGCTGGTCTGGTTGCGATAGCGTTCGATCGCCTGCTGGCCGCTACGGGCGTGCTCCATCGCTTCGCGCTCGCGAAGCGGCAGGTTCGCCCTCCACGCCTCCGGATCGGTGCGATGATTCGGATCGCCCGGCTCGTGGTTATCATGACCTTCGGGCGGCGTGTCGTTGCGCTCGCCTTCCCGCTCGCGATTCTGCCTGCGCATCTCCTCGAGCCTGTCCTGCTCGCTCTGCTGCTGACTGTCCTGCTGCGGCTCCTGACCGCTACCTCCGCCGCCGGGCTGCTGCATCGACCGCGCGACCTGAATAAGCTGCTCAATGCTCTGGCTCGTCTGGTCCTGGACGCGCATTATCTCGTCGATAGTCTCCGACGCGGTGCGCTGAGAATTGTTGATGCCTTCGATAATCCTTCTGACGTCTTCGCTCGCGCCCTGCATCGAGTCGGTCGCGGTCGGCCTTTCCTGCGAATTCATCTGATCCTGCAACATCCGCTGGATATCGGCGACGGTTTCTTCCGCCTCTTCCTCGCCGAGAGCGAGCTCGGCAACGCGACGGCGGATTTCGTCCTGATCCACCTGCGAGCGGTCGGAAGACGCGTCGGCGAGATTGCTCTGCGCGCTGTGCATAAGGTTCAGGACTTCGTTGAACAGACGGATAAGCTCCTGCTCCTGTTCCTCTGGAGTCATCTGCGGCTCTGCCTCCGGCTGGGGCTGAGATTCCGGCTGCGCTTCCTCAGGCCGCGGCTGACTTGGCGGCTCCCTCCGCGGCTGCTGCGCGAACACCGCGGGGCCTGCGACAAGAACCATCAGAGCGGTTTTCAGGATCGATCTCGTTTTCATGTCAAACTCCTTACTTTTATTCTACTTTTCACTTCGAATTCGCGCATCAAACTTTTTCTACTCGCCTTCCACCGGAATTCCGAGTCCCTCGCCGAAGCTGCGGGTGTTGTCGCGGAGAGAACCCTGCTGGTGGGAAAGCCTGCGGAGCATTCTCCGCTGAAGTTCGTTCATATTTTCAGCCTGCTCCGGAAGCTCGCCACGAAGCCTCTGGAAGCTGCGCGAGATGTATTCCTGCTGACGACGGATCATTTCAAGCTCCGCAATAGGCGGCACCAGCGGCGGACGCTGATTCTGTCCCTGCGGCATCTGCCCTGCCTGGGGTTGTCCGGAGTTCTGGCGGTTCTGCTGATTCTCGCGCTCCTTCCGCAGAACGTCGATCATCTCTTCGATGCGATTTATAACCTCCTGCTGAAGTCCCTGCGTGTAGCCGTCGATCTCGCGGTCGTCGAACAGCTCGTCGATTTGCTTGAGGTCGTCGATCATCGTCTGGAACATCCATTTGAAGATCACGGCGTTCTCGTCCTCGAGAACCTTCATCGTGGCGTCGGCTTCGGTGTGAATCTTTTCCTGATCGTCATCGAGTCGGCGCAAGAGGTTTCCCTGCTCGCGGTTGAACCGACCTCCACCAGTGGCTTCATTGAGCGCTGTGGTTTCCGAGAGAACTCTTCGCTGCTCGTCGAGCATTTCCTGGAACTTGTTTTCGAGATGTAGAAGAAGGCGATCGCGCTGCTGCTCTTCGTATCGCTGTCGTTCCTCCTCGAGCTGGTCCGCCGCCTCCTGCATTTCCTGCTGGGCGCTCTGCGCGTTCTGCTGGGCGCTCTGGGGATCCTGGCGCTCCATATTTTGCTGGGCCTGCTGCATTTCGGCTGAGGCGTTCTGCATGCTCTGCTGAGCCTCCTCGTTCTTCACTTCCTCGCGGAGAGTGTCAAGCTCGCGCTGAAGACGCTGCTGCTGATTCTCGAGTTCGCGCACCTGCTCCTGCTGCTCGGGAGTCAGACCTTCGCCGCGGGTGTTTTCGAGCTGCTGCTGCGCCTCACTCATCTGCTGCTCGGCCTGCTGCTGCTGCTCCTGCGCCTGCTGCGAGTTCATCTGCGAAAGACTCTGCGACGCCTGCTGCATCGACTGTGACGCCTGCTGAAGGGACTGCTGCGCCTGCTGCATCCGCTGCGCGTTTTCGCCCTGCGCCTGCTGCCTCTGCCGCTCGAGCCGCTCGCGGATTTCTTCGAGCCGCTGGCGAAGCTCCTCCTGCGAAGGCGCAAGACCTTCAAGCGGCTGGCGCTGGCTTTCCTCGACACTCTCCTGACTCTGTTCAAGCGCGCCGAGAAGCTGTTCGATCTGGTTCACCGCGTCGGCCTGACGATCCGCCGCGGACTGCTGATTCTCGTCGCGAAGCTGCCGTTCCGCGCGCTCCATCTCTTCGAGAGCCTGACGGGCCGCGTCCGTCGCCTGCTGGAGCGCCTGCTGCTCCTCGGCGGGAAGCGAATTCCGAAGCTCCTGCAGGTCGCGATTAAGCTGCGAGACGTCCTGATTCAATTCCTCCTGCCTTCTGCGGACCTGCGGGAACTGACTCTGCCGGAGAGTGCTCCTAAGATTCTCCATCGCCTGACGCGCCTGCTGCATCTGCTGCTCCGCGTTCTGCCCGGCCTGAATCGACTCCTGCCTCTGATTCTGCTGCTGTTGCTCGCCGCTCTGTTGCTGCCCGGACTGCTGCTCACCAGACTGTTGCTGTCCGGATTGTTGCTCACCGCTCTGTTGCTCGCCGCTCTGTTGCTCGCCGCTCTGTTGCTCGCCGCTCTGTTGCTCGCCGCTCTGTTGCTGGCCGGATTGCTGCTCACCGCTCTGTTGCTGCCCGGACTGCTGCTCACCAGACTGTTGCTGCCCGGACTGCTGCTCACCGGACTGTTGCTGCCCGGACTGCTGCTCACCAGACTGTTGCTGCCCGGCTTGCTGCTCGCCGGACTCATTCTGACGCTGCTGCGATTGTTCGAGGCTTTCCGCCGCGCGCCTGAGCGCTTCGCGCGCTTCTTCGAGCGATTGACTCGCCTGATCCGCGGTTTGCCGCTCGCGATCCATATTTCGCGCGAGCTGATCGAATCGTTGCTGAAGTTCGGCGAGTTCGCTGGCGAGTTGATTCTCGCCCTCGCTCAGTTCCGCGAGATTCGCGTTTTCGAGGTTCCGGACGTTTTCATCATCGAGCGCATCGAGCGCGTCCGTCAGACTCTCGATCGCGCGGCTCTGGTGCTGCCTCGCGACGAAAGTCTGCTTTTTTCCAAGCATTATCGAAGCGCTCAACATGCTCTCCTCCGCGTTTTCGACGCTGATCGAAACCTTCGTGAGCACTTCAAGCGCGGGTCTCGCGCCGCGTTCGCGCTGCATTGAAGCGACCAGCGCGCGAATCCTTTCCGTAAGAGCGTCCGCGTCCGAGTGAAGCTCCTTCTGCCTCTCGCCTTGCGCGTTCACCGCGTCGGAAGTCATTTTTTCAGTCATCGCGGAAAGACAATCCTCCAGATTCACGCCTGCGGAATCCTGGTATTCGAGACCGCCGTCCGGATTGTTCGTCTGAAGCCTGATCACCGCCTCGCCCATATCCGACTTCGCTTTTCGAAGGAATCCGAGGAAGTTTTCGCGGTCTTCCGCGCCGAATACGGAGCCACCGATCCTCTCGCCAAGTGACTTCGCGTCCGCGTCGGCTTTCGCGATCTCCTCCGCCATTTTCGCGTCGTTCGCCGCGCGATCGTCCGCGCCAAGCCCTTCGTTCAATTCCTCGTATCTCCTCGCGATCCATTCCTTCATCCTCGAAAGGTACATTTCCGAAATCTCTGTCGCGCCGAGTCTTTCCGCGAGCTCCATTCCCGAAATCACCGCCGTAAGGTTCGAAGAGAGTCTTTCCTGAGACTGCGCCATCTTCGCGAGCTGATTCTGATCGAGCTGTCCCGACATGAGATAGCTTTCCGTCAGTTCGAGAGACTTCCGCTGAAGCAGTCCGAGCACCTCGATTGCCTCGATGAACTGAAGTCTCTTGTTCGCGGTCGCTATGAAGGTCTGCCCGAGAAGTTTCTTCTGCTCCTCGATCAGCCTTCGAATCTCTTCGCGAATGCTCGTCACTTCCGCGCTGCGCTGGTTCTGCGCCTGCAATTCCGACTGATTCTCCCTGATCCGATCGAGCTTTTCGATCATCTGGCCAAGCTGAGCCTGCGCCTCCCTGCTCTCCTCCGGGCTGAGGTTCTGCGTATCCTCGCGAATCTGGTTCTGTCGATCCATCATTTCCTCTGTTCGCTGGATCATTTCCTCCGCGCGCTGGGCGCTGCTTTCGATCTGCTCCGTCCGCTCGCGCATCTGCCTTTGCTGGTTCTGAAGTTCTGCAAGCTGCTGCATCATCTCCTGCGTCTGCCGGTCCGAACGGCTCTCTTCGATTTCGCGCAGATCGTTCTCGATCTGATTCTCCTCGCCAATCATTGTTTCGAGTTGCTCCTTCTGCGCCTCGATTTCCGCGATGCGCTGCTGGAGTTCGCCAATCTCCTCCTCCAGGTTTCCGGAGAGTATCGCGAGAATCTTCTCGAGCTCGTCGACTACTCCGGTTCCGCCCTGATACGCCTGCGAAAGGCCGACGGTAACATCCTCCAGCCTCTGCGCGACCCATTCCATATCCCGGCTTATTCCAAGCTGCCGCGTCTGCTCCGCTGCCTGGGTGAGCAGATCGAGCTGGCGCTGCACCTGCTCCTGCGCCGCGGGGGTCAGATGATCGCGGGACTCCGCAAGACGCTCTTTCAGGCGGTCCATCAGCATCACCAGCCTTTCGAGGTCTTCGCGGACCTGCTGCTGCTCGCTCGCGGTGCCCCGTCGCTCGTCCGGAGCTTCCCCGGCGGTTGCCGCGGAGCTACAGACAAGCGCAAGCAGCGCGCAGAACACTATTCCTCTAATTCCCGTGGTTCCGTTCATATTCGCCTCTTACATCATTCGTAATTCGTAATTGATTCACCTGCCCCGCATTTCCTGAATCCTCTGGTTCACCGCCCGCTGGCTTCTGATGATCTCGCGCAGAAGCTGCTCGATCTCGCCGAAGCTCTGCCACTCGTCTAGAAGGTCCAGAATCGCGGCGAACAGATTTTTCGACTTCACGAGTTCCTTCTCCGCCTCGATGAGCGCAAGATCGACTTCCGACTGCGTGCTCTTCGAACTCAGAACGTCCCGAAGAAAATCGTACGCCTTCACCGCGCAGCTCTCCTCGGTTCCCGCGAGCTGGGTGAGCTTTTCGATGAGCAGCGTCAGCCTCTTCGTCGCGGTCCGATCTGGATCGTCGAACTCGAGGTCGTTGTAGTCGTAAATGCGCTGGATGCTCTCGAAACGTTTAAGCGCGTAATCGTTCCCGGCTCTCCGGACGATGTGCCCCTGGGTGCTACGCGCGTTCCTGACCGATATGTAATCCTCGTCAACGATCGCGCCTTTCTCGTCGAAGACTCCCCGCGCGGCCTGGACGACCTCGTAGACGTGATCCTCCTGACTCGAAAGCTCGACGATGGTTTCCTTCAGACTCATTATCGCCTCCCAGACTCTCGACAGCGCTTCCTCGTTGGTCGTGATCACGTAGCGTACGGGGTCGATGGTCGCCTTACCGCCGCCTTCGCGCTGGTCCGCCTGGCCGGCTTCGTCGAATGGAAGGAAGTTGTCCGTGACCTCCGGGCGGAGATACAGCGTCATCCGGTCTTCATCGAGAATCGACAGCGGTCTGCCCTGATCGTCGACGAGACGACCCGCGCGCAGCACGAAATCATCGACGATCAACTCCGTCGGGAACTTCACTTCTCCCCCGAAGGTGTGCGTGAACTCCTCGATCCGGACCTCCGCCTCGCCTTCACGTCTGGTGAAGAGATTGACGATTTTGATCCCGAGATCGTCGCTCGCGCTTATGGTAAGCGGAACCCGCGCGCGCTGGGTCAGATAGATCACCGTCGAGTCTCCCGGCAGCGTCTCGCCGAAGTAGCACTCGCTCAGATTGATCCTCGGCGCTTCATCGCGCGACGCGACTATCGAGTGCGGCTCGCGGCTGTTCTGGAGGCCGTACTCGTCGACGAGCGCGATGAAATATTCTTCGCTCTCCCACACTGTGAAGGGTTCCCGAAGCGCGAACTTCGTGCGCTCGGCGTTCAGAGGCTCGAGTTCGATCGGCCCGTCGTCCCCGAAACTGATGTTCGGAAAGCCGAGACCCGCGGGACTCTTCTCCTTCGTTATCGGCTTGTTCGTAACGACCTGCAGCGACACCCTCGTACCTATGGGCGCCGCGATGGTCCAGTTTTCGCGCGTCTCCGCCTCGCGCTCCAGATACGGCGCGAACTCGTACGTCACGACGACGCTGTCGAGCCTCGGCGGCGGAAGGATTTCGATATTCCACTCCTCGCTGATCCCGTCGCGGCTAGTCACATAGAAACTTCTGTCCGATAGCAGACTCTCGAAGCGATATTCGAACCAGAGAGTGTTCTTTTCCGCTGCGTACGCGCCTTCACGCTCGACGCGCTGCATCGAGATCAGTTCCTCCTCTTTGCCCTCGATGCTGACGTGGAGAGTCGCCTCGGTGCGCCGTTTGGCGGAATTCGAAAGCGCGCGAACGCTACGGACTTCGACCTCGAACCGAAGCCGCGAACCCTGGGCGCAGATGACTTTGCGGTTCTCTTCGTCGACGCTGAAATTTTCGACCTGCCCGCGTTCGCCCGCCGTCCGCACGGGAGGCTCGAACTTCAGCGATATGAACGTCTCCCTGGGCCATTCGACGTCGAAGCCGAGAAAACGCAGAAGTCCGATGCGGGTATAGTTGGGATTCGTCTGCTGGGCGCCCTCCGGGAGATCGAGCTGTCTCGAAACGCTTTCGACGAACGCGCCGGGGACTTCCGCCGCACCGACTTTCAGATCCTCGACGAGGAGGTAGCAATAGCCTGTGAAAAGCGCGATCACGATAATGAATTTGCTTACGACCTTTCCCTGCGCGCGGACGATCTGGCCGAGAGGGATGTTCCCCGCTTCCTTCGCGCCGTCCGCGATGACGCGGTCCATGAGCTGTTTCGATTCGAGGGACGGATCGAAACTCGCAATCGCCCGCTCGAACTGGATCGCGCTGATCAGCGAATCGCGGAGCTGCGGGAATTTCTTTTCGACTTTGAGCGCGAGGTCGTCGTCGGTGATCCGTTTCGACGCGGGATAGATTATGAACCTCCCCACGAGGACCATGAACGCGACGGTCCAGAAACTGAGGTTGATTAGACGAATCGCCTGCGGGAAGCTGCTCTGAAGGCCGTGGACGAGGTAGTCGAGTCCGCAGAACCCGGCTATCACGATTATGAAGATGAACATCAGTTTTCTGAGGCCGTCGACAAGGAACAGCGTCCTGATCTTTCTTCTCACCCGAGACAGTCTGGCTTTTATATTGCCAAGTTCCAAGGAGATCTGATTACCGCGATTAGTTGTCATTCGTTTCTACCCTTCGCAAAGAAACAATTTCGTAACCAGATTCCTTCACTCCCCTCCTTCTCCGGCGTCGGTCCCGGCAACTCTTTCTGGATCAGTAACTCTTATCGGAACTGTGTTCGATGTAGTTTGCCACGAATTTGCGGATTCATCGGGACGTCCGCTTTGGCCGCGAGCGCCGTTTCCGGTGTAAATCGCAGTCACGCGGAACTCCCCAGAAAGTTTCGCATAAGACGACAGATTGAATTCGTACACTAGATCGTCGTACCCTTCATCGCTATACGATTCACCGCCATAACCGCGCGGGCCGACCTGGGGAACGATCATGTAAGTTTTCGATTCATCATCGGACTCGAACCTGAGCTGAACGTCGCCGTAATCGAGCCCGTTACGCGGAGCGAGGATACATGTCGTCAAGCTGCCGATTTTGTAGCTGACCCTGAGAGTCACCTTCTCATCCTGTGAACCTGAGTTGTCGATTACGGAAGGAACGCCTATTAACTCCAACCGATCGGGACGATCGACTTCCCGGCACCTGAACGAATTTGCGACGCGGGAAGAAAACCCACGGCTGAATTCGGAATACATTCCCGACGTTACGATAACGAAGTCGTTTGCAGTCGAGTCGCCGACGGTACTTTGTACCTTGACTTCGCCGGAGTAAACGTAAAGCTCGCTCTTGTTTTCGCCGCCGGAAAGTCCGGATGAAACAAAAAACCGCGTCCCAACAACTTGGAACACGGCTTCGTTCGTATGCACCTGGAACGTTCTGTCGCCAGGATTCTTGAAACTCACCTGGAGCGAGCCGCCTTCGAGACGGACGCTGCTTTCGCCTTCGAAGGTCATAATCGTCGAAGGCTCCGCGAGAATCGTCACACCACTTCCGGGGATGTCCATAAGCATTCTGGAGTGATCGTCCGTCGATAATTTATCGCCCGATTTTACGGATGACGACGCGCTGACCCTGGAAGCGAGTTCCGACCACGCGGGTTTTGCGCCGAGCTCGCCGAAGAATATCGTTGCGGCAGATCGATCCGCGAGCAGTTCCGAAAGCTCGGTATCCGCCGGGAAATACGCCGCGGTCGCGCCGGATTTCTTCGCGTCGATACTCGCGATGACCGCGAAAGGCAGCAGCACCGTGACAGTAATCGCCGCGGCCCACTTCATCAGGTGACGTCGACCGACCGGAGCGTTGAACCATCCAGGCGAAGGCGCGATCGTTGAGACGGTGAAGCCGCCCGCCACTGGAATCGTACGCTCACTTGTAGACGAGGTCTGCGCGGCGGACATCGCGGGGTTTTCTTCCCTTTCGATCTTCTCCCATAGTTTCGCGAAGCTTCCCGCCGGAGGTTGCATTCTCGGCATCGCTTCGTCGGACGCTGCTGATTCAGAGACCGCGGCGAGTTCGTCCAAAGAAAAAAGGTCTGCGACTTCTTTTTCCGTGTCTGCAGACCTTTCGATACTTTCCGAGGCTTCTTTACCCATCTCGGCGTCGTTTCCGACCAAGTCGTTAGTTGCGCCGAATATGAGCTTCGCCAGTCGATCCTTCCGCTCTGAGGCGGAAGCGCTCGCAACCGTGTGCGTCCTAGTTCTATCCATTTTTGCCTCTTCCTGAAGTCAAGCTCCCAAAGACAGTTTGAATTCGTGCGTCACTCTTCTACAAAAATAAGCGCGCCGGGATCACCCGCCGCGCGGTTACTCCTCGTTAAAATATTTCTGGACCCGCGCCCAGACCTTCTTTTCCGCGTTCGACACGCGGCTTTTGACGGTGCCCTCGGGAATGCCGAGAGTCTCCGCGATATCCTTGAATTTGATCCCCTCGAACCGCGCCATCTTGAAAGGCACGCGATGCGCCTCGTCGAGTTCGCCCACCGCTTCGATCACGATATCGAGCGCCTCGGAATCCGCGAGCGACTTCAGTATCGGCTGCTCGCTGCCTTCCGGATCGAAATCCCTGCCCTCACCTTCCGCATCCGCGCCCTGGCCCACGACGCCGAACGATACCGGCTGGACCCTGCGGTTGTCCTTGTCGAGCTCGTTTCTGAAATGATTGGTGGCAATAGTATAGAGGTAGGTGCTGAACTTGATCTTATACGAGTCGTCGTAACCTTTTCTTCCCCGCCAGAGCCGCATAAAGGTATCCTGCGCCATTTCATGGGCACGCGCCTCGTTGCGGCATTTGCGGTTTAAGAAGGTGACTATGGCCATAAAGTACTTCTCGTATAATGCCTCGAAAGCCTCCTTGTCGTCGTGATCCCGCACACGAAGCATCAACTCGATATCGTCGTTTTTCGCTTCGACCATGCAAATCCGGCCCTTGCTTGTACCGTCCCCGGAAAGAACAGTTCAGGAATTTCGAAAAAATCTGCCCAAAAAATGGCAACTGTTTGTAAACCAGTGGATTTCGCCG
This sequence comes from Planctomycetota bacterium, assembly GCA_024653775.1. Lineage (GTDB taxonomy): Bacteria > Planctomycetota > UBA8742 > JACQVU01 > JANLHZ01 > JANLHZ01. The sequence continues at coordinate 20,998 of JANLHZ010000247.1, forward strand.
ACAAAATTTCGGCAGCGGAATACGTAACCTCAGTTCCAGGCCGTTTACAATGGTGAAGCAAAGTTTTGACTCCCCGGAAATCCGGATTCCCGGATCCACGAAACGACGTCCGCAATACTAAATTCTGAAATGTCGAACGATTCCTCATTTGTCCAAAAATCCGGAGATGACTACATCCTTCAGGTGAAGGCGTTCCCGAAGTCGTCGAAAAACGAAATCGACGGCGTGCAGGCCGGGCGCCTGCGAGTTAAGGTCACGAGTCCACCAGAGAAAGGCAAAGCGAACGCCGCGACGATCGCGCTGCTTGCGAAAGCGCTGAAGGTTTCGAAAAGCGACGTCGAACTTGTCAAAGGCGAAACGTCGCAACAGAAAACCTTCAGAATCCGGAACTTGACTGCGTTTCCATTCGACCATCCCGCGTTCGTTCAAAAGTGAATAGTGAACGTTCGGTGAACCACGTGGCACGGACGTCTCGTCCGTGTTTCCACGGGCAAGATGCCCGTGCCACACCCATAAATCCAGGTAGACGCTTCAATTAGGCGTGGATCACCGAACGTTCACAGTGAATATCACATTATATTCGTACCGTCTACGAATTATTCGTACTATTTTTAGTGAACGTTCGGTGATCCACGTCAGATCGGAACGTCCCCGGCACTTTCGTAGCCGTCCAAGAACTAATTCAACGCAAAAAGGTGACTTCCGAAGAAGTAAGTAAGTGCCGGGGACGTGCTTCACCGAACCTCGAAGAATTCCTATTGTCGAATTTCTATCTTGCCACAATGCCTTGAACATTCGCAGAGCCTACTTTTAAGGTTGACGTTCCGACACCTGTGGTTCTGTCGATTTCGATGTATTCTCTGGTGTAGGCATCTACAGCTACGAGTTTGTCGTCGTTTTTAACGTATGCAAGGGATTGAATTCCGGTAAATCCGAGTCCGGTTCCAATCTTTGAAGCAGCTCCTGTAGTTGTGTCGACGGAATAGAGACTTCTGTCATTCCCATTTACCGTGTATAGAGTGTTAGTCGAATCGTCCATGGCTAAACCCTTGAAATAACCGCTCGTGGAAACAACACCCACCCTCGTCACAAGACCTGTGTCCAAATTGATAGAGAATAGATTATTCCCATTCTGGGAAGAATCTCCGCTGTTACTATAATATGACACGGCGTACAAGACATCCGCGACAGTATCGTAGGCAATACTTGTTGGCGAAAAACTGACGCTATTCGGGAATCCCGCAAGCTGCGAGTAATCGAGTTGGACCTTGAACGACGTCGTACCGTCGTCCGGGTTCACAGTCAGAATGGAATTTGTTTGCCCAATTGCATAGATTGTTTTCGTATCCGAGTCGACGGTCATCCCGTAATACATGTAACCGGCGAAACTTCCTATGCTTCTCCCGGCGCCACTGGATGGGTCGATTTCGATCAAACTTCCCTGGCCGTTTGTCATCGCCCCGTATAACTTGTCTGACGAGGTATCGAACGCAAGGGATCCCGTATAGTATCCTGTATAACCAACCTGAGACCCTGCGCCTGACGAAGTGTTAATGGAAACCAAAACGCTGGTTGAAAGATTGATTCCGCCCGATGTGGGACCCTGGAAAACGCCGTAGAGAGTATTCGTATCCGGATCGAAATCCAGTCCTGTTGAGGATCTAAATCCGGTCAATCCTATTTCAGTTCCCGCACCGATTGACGTGTTGATGCGTATCAGTTTGCTATTGTAAGTTGTTCCAGTGTTGAAATCGCACACACCGTAGAGAGTGTCCGTATTCGGATCGAAAGCGAGACCGTTGACGTAATCGAACCCGACCGCTCCGACTGCGGTGCCCTGCCCGGTCGATGTATCGATGGTGATGAGCTTTTTTGTAGCCGAGTCAACGCCGTAGAGGGTGTCGGTGTCCGGGTCGTACGCCAGTCCACCAATTGATGTGAATCCGGTTGCGCCTACGTATAGAGACGATCCATCATCTTTGCTCACTGTGAATAGGTATGACGTGCTGTCGCTCCCATAACCGCCGTAGCCAGTGGAACTGACACCGTAATGCTTGTCCGCGTTCGAATCGTAGGCCATTCCATTTATGAACGGAGCGCCAATAACATCGACCAGCGTCGATGCCGCGGTCGTAACGTTCATTTCATAAACCTTGGTCGAGCCGCCGGAGTCTAACATCATGCCTCCACCTCCGCTGCTAAAAATGATCAACTTGTCGTTATCGCTATCGAAGGCGGGGTTCATGCCATAGCTATATGAATAAAGTGAATCCGAGCCTAGTGAAATGGTACCAATTTCCAGCACCGACCCGGTTTCCGTGTTGAGGCTGGTAAGTTTTTGGTTGTTTATAAAATAAATGAGGTTGGAACCCGGATCGATTGTCATCGAGTTCGTATAGATTGTGCCAAGGTTGAAAAGCTCCGTTCCCTCGCCAGTGGAGGTATTTATGGTGATCAGCCTCGCTTTGTTGTCGGATCCTGTAGCAACGCCGTAGAGTGTGTTCGAACCGGGATCGAACGCCAAACCATATACATAGTTGAATCCGACGGAACCGATTTCGGTGCCTTTTCCGGTATTCGGATCGAGTTTGAAGAGCTTTTTTGGGCCCGTGTCGAACGTGTAAATCGTATTCGTGTTCTCGTCGAATGCTATCACATTAGCAGATTGGAGCTCCGTCGCGCCAATCGGGGAGCTCGTATGATTTTGTAAGTCTATTTTGCACAGTTCGCGGACAAATACGTCAATCCCATAGAATATATCCAGATTAGGATTGTATACGGTCGAGTAAACACTCCCGGGTCCGAGCAATCCGTATCCAGTCAATGAAGTCGTGGCGCCAGTTCCGGTGTCCAGTTTCAAAATTCGCGACGAAAAGTAACTAGACGCTCCGACCAGCGTAACAAACGGATCGTCATCTGTAATCGTAAGCGTGTGGGTTGTCTGCGCTCCGAGAGTTCCGACGCCAGTGACGTTCGAAAGGGTGAGAACGACGTTGTCGTTCGATTCGCTGTTTTCGTCGCTCAGGATGCTGACGCTGAAGGTCATCGTGTCGCCGCTTGCGGAGCCTTGCGCGAAGGTGAGGGTTTCGTTCACCGCGGTGAAGTCTATTCCCGCGGTCGCGGTTCCGCCGCCTGCGCTACTGACATCGACGGTGACTGCCGAAGGAAGGGTTCCTCCCGTGGTGGTAAGCATGACGGTTATTTCGAAGTCCTGCGCGGTTTCGTCGACGGTCGCGCTCGACGCCATCTGGAACTCGACGGTAGGCGCGTCATCGTCTGCAATCGTCATCGTGTGCGTCGCCGTCGCTCCGAGCGATGCGGGAGCGGTGGGACTCGAAAGCGTCAGAACGACCGTTTCATCGCCCTCGATGTCGACGTCCTCGATGATGTTTACGCTTACGGTTTGCGTCCCGCCGTCGCCCGAACCGGCGAGGAAGGTGATCGTTTCCATAACCGTGGAATAGTCGAGTCCACCCGTAGCGGTGCCGGAGGTGCTTTCGACCATCACGCTAAGGTCGCTCGCAAGAGTCGCGGAATTCGTGGTACTCAGCACCACGGTCGCGTTTGCGCCGGACGCGGGAGCTTCCCCAGGGAAGGTGCTTGTCTGATCCTGGAATGCGATCGTGGCAAGATCGTCCTCGACGATGGTCACGGTGTGCGTGGTCTGCGCACCGAGCGTGAGCGGGGACATTGGATCGGAAAGCGTCAGAACGACGGTTTCGTCGCCTTCGACGCTGGTGTCCGCGAGAACCGGGACGTTCACCGTCACCGTCGCTCCGTTAGAGTCGCCCTGCGCAAAAGGCGCGAGGTCGAACACCGCGGTGTAGTCGGACCCGGAAGTCGCGGTTCCGCCTGTGCTCGTTACCGTCACGGTCGCCATATTCTCGAGGTCTACTCCGACCACGGTCAGAACCAGCGTAACCTCGTGATTCGCACCGTCTTCGTTCGTCGTCGAGCTTGTCGCGCTTTCGAACGCTACGGTCCAGCTCTGGTCGTCGTCGGTGATGGTCGCGGTGTGAGTTGTCTGACTGCCGAGGGTTGCAAGAGACGATTGATTCGAAATCGTCAGCGTGACGGTCTCATTGCCTTCGCCGGAGTCGTCCGCGAGTACGGGAATGCTGACGCTCTGCGTATCGCCGTTTGCCGATCCCGCGGCGAAAGTCAGCGTGGACGCTACAGCGACGAAGTCCGTTCCCGCCGTCGCGGTGCCTCCGGTGTTAGCGACGTCGACCGTGACCGGGTACGCGAGGGTCGCGCCGCCCGTGGTGGAGATCGTCACCGTGATCTCGTGGTTCGCTAAGCTTTCGTCCGCGGTCGCGCTGGTTGCGCTGGTGAACGCGAGGGTCGCCTTGGCTTCGTCGTCGGTTATCGTGACGGTGTGCGTCGTCGTCAAACCGAGGGACGAAAGCCCCGTGGCGTTCGACAGCGTCAGCATTGCGGTTTCGTCGCCTTCGATGAGCGTGTCCGCAAGAACCGGGAAGTTCACCGTCTGCGTGGATCCGTTTCCGGACCCCGCGGCGAACGTGACAGTCGCGCCGACCGCGGTGAAGTCCGTTTCGGAAGTCGCGGTGCCGGAGGAGCTTGCGACGCTGCACGTCACCTCGCTCGAAAGCGTCGCGCTTCCCGTCGTGGAGAGCGTCACCGTCACTGCGTGATTTCCCGCGGCTTCGCTTGTCGTGGCGCTGCTGGCGCTCGCGAACGCGATGGTTGCGGGAACCTGCGAATCGACGATCGTCACGGTATGGCTCGTCGTCGATCCGAGCATCGAAAATCCCGTGGGAGTCGAAACGGTGAGAGTCATCGTTTCGCTTTCCTCGATGAGCGTGTCGCTAAGGAGCGGAAGGTTGACAGTCTGCGTCGCGCCATTGGCGGACCCCGCGGCGAACGTCACAGTTGCGTCGACCGCGGTGAAATCTGTTCCCGAAATCGCGGTGCCGGACGCGCTAACGACCTTCACCGTCACTTCGGGCGCGGTTCCCTGCGCGACGCCAAGGACGAGCGTCACCGGGAAGTTGCCAGCCGAGTCGCCCGTAGTAGTGCTGCTTGAACTCTCGAAGCTGATCGTCGCGAGGTCGTCGTCCGCGATCGTTACGACGTGCGTTGTCTTTGTGCCGAGAACGCCGTTCTGCGACGGATTCGAAATCGTGAGGGACAGCGATTCTTCGCCTTCGATCAGACCGTCCGCGAGAACGGGGACGTTCACTTCCTGGATCGAACCCGACCCGGAGCCGACGGGGAACGTGACCGTAGCGTCTACCGCGGTGAAATCGCTCCCGGCAGCCGCGGATACGTCCGTTGACGCGACGTTCACCGTAAGCGGCGCGCTGAGCGTCCCCGCCGAGATCGTGAGCAGCACCTTGACCGCGAAGTTACCCGCCGTTTCGTTCGTCGTCTTGCTTGAAACCGAAACGAACTGGACGGTGCCGATAACGTCGTCGTCGGTGATCGTGAAAGTGTGCGTGGACTGCGTCCCGAGCGAACCGTTCGCGCTTACGCCCGAAAGCGAAAGAGTGAGGTCTTCGTTGCCCTCCGAGCTGGTGTCGGCGATCACGGAAATCGTAACGGTCTTCGTGGTTCCGTTTACCGATCCCGCCGCGAAAGTGAGCGTTTCGCTGACGGCTGTGAAGTCGATTCCGGAAGTTGCCGATCCGCTCGCAGACGCGACGCTGATCGTCATCGCGTCCTGGAGTGAAGTGAGTCCCTGCAAAGTGAGCAGGACCGTCACATCGTGGTCCGCGGCGCTTTCGTCCGTCGTAGCGAACGTCGCGTCCTGGAAGGAAATGACCGCGCCGTCTTCGTCGTCGGAAATTGTCACAGTGTGGGTAACCACGGTTCCGATCGCTCCGGGGCTGGCAACGCTCGTGATCGTCAGAATGACGGTTTCCGGGCCTTCGAGGAGAGTGTCCGCGAGAATCGGAAGCGCGAGATTCACCGTGCCGCCGTCGACCTTGCCCTTCGAAATCGTCACCGTCGAAGCTGGCGAACTGTAGTCGCTTCCAAGAGTCGCGCTGCCGCCTGTTACCGCTATCGACACCGTGATGTCCGCGACGAGAGGATTTCCGTCCTGAGTCGTGATCTTCACCGGAACGTTGAAGTTTCCGGATTCGCTCGTAGTGGACGACGAACTCGACGAGAAATCGACCGTTCCAGCCGTACCGTACGTGATCGTCACCGGGCCCGCGCTTTTCACTTCGCCCTCCGGAGTTTTCACCCACACGTAAACCGTCTTGAGACCGACGCCGTCGGAAAGTTCGAACGTATCCGGCGTGGGCGCGAATTCCGGATTCGTGACGGCGGGCTTCGTATTCCTCGTCTCGCTTACGATGTAAAGGCTTGCGTCAGCCGCGCCGACGATCTTGAAACCGACGTTCCGGATCGTGGTTACGTTCGTGCTCGCGGTCGCGAGGTCGAACAGCATCGCGCGCCTCGCGGCTCCCGTGGTCACGGTTCCGACGTTGCGATCGACCGTGGCGAGCGCCGCTCTGGTCGGAACGATATCTGTCGCCGTCACGCCGGAGACGTTTCGCGAACTGTCGACGAACTCTGAAATCGCGTCCGAAAGGACTGACCCCGCGATTTTGGTCGGAATCGAATGACCGCCGCCGGTCAGAACCGCTTCGCCGTTGATTTTGCCGTCGAACGATCCGTCGGTGCCGTCCTCGCCGAGGAGCAGCGCGATGTCGATCGAATTCAGGCTCTCGCCATTGTCCGTTGAAAGATTTGCCGCGAGCTGCGAAAGACCGGCGATGACCGCGCCGTAGAGCGCTTCCATGGACTCTGTATCGACCGACGTATTGCTGAGGTCCGCGGGCGTGATCCTGCGGAAACCGGGAATGTCGAAAAGCTCGCCCAGAGTCTTCTCGGTCTTCGCCACGGCTTCATCGACGTTCTGCCCGCTCTGCATCTGCACACGAATCCGCTTCGACGCGATATGCGTAATCGGCGTCAGATTCATAAGAATGATCTGATCGATAGCCGTTCCGTTCTGGATGTTCTCGATCATTCCCTCGGAACCGATGCTTTCGAGCATGTCTCCGGAGCCTGTAACCTGGACCGAGCTTCCCGAGGCCTCCTCGACGTACCCTCCGGAATCGATCTCGATCAGAACCGGAAGCTGGACGCGTTCGATCGTAAAGCCGAACTGACCGGAGGAATTGATATCCGTGGTTACTATCAGATCGCCCTTGGTTCCGTCGGACGCGAGCGTGTAGACGGAAAGCGTTCCGCTCGAAAATGTCCCGAGTACCACCGAGCCGCCTACATGTACCGGCGGAGCTCCTCCAGGGTTCTGCTCGTATGCGCAGCTAACCGCGGCAAACAAAATGGAGACGATCGCTAAAACGCGCGCATTGAACGTGGACATAATTCAGACCTTTTTCCTGAAACCTCTTGGTGAAGAATTCTTTTGGATGGATTCCCGTCGATTACCCCATACAGGGGCGACAATTGTCCATTTTGCCGTGACGTTAATCAACAGCATCGCTATAAAAAATGTGCAACTTCGGGTGGGAATCGGCTCACGAAGACATTACATTTTATTCGTACCGTCTACGAATTATTCGTACTATTTTTAGTGTCTGTTCGGTAAATAACATTCGATGACGCTGAGGGTAGCCGCGAAAATTCTAAAAAGTGCGCTGGATATT
>JANLHZ010000250.1 GCA_024653775.1 Planctomycetota bacterium
AGTAGAATCACGAGGGTTTGAAATGAAACTGAAAGCTTATCTTGCGTTCCTGACCCTTCTTACTGCTGCATCGGTGGGGTTTCAGGTGGTGCAGGTGCTCGCGCCGGACATACTCGCGGACTTCGCAGGAGGTTCGAGCCGCGAAGGCGGAAACGTCATCTACTTGCCGAAGCCGGACGCGATAATATCGGACATCCGGAACCGTCGGGACGAGGAGAAGTTCCAGACCGCGGTGGATGAACTCCGGAGCGAAATCGCGATGCTTCGTTCCGCGCTTCAGGGCGAGCGGGACCGCAGCGACGCGCTGTCTTCAAGACTCGAAACGTTCGTTGATTCTCGTCCGGGCGACAACGCGACTGTGCAAGCAGGCGCCACCGGCAGCGTGACGGATATGGCCGCGTGGCAGGAAGGTACGCCTGGGAGCGTTCCGGAGGCGTTTACGGAATTCGTTCAGAGTCAGGTGACCGAGGTTCTTCGCGGAATCCAGCAGCGTCAGATGGAAGTCTGGCGCCAGCAGTACACGGAATCCATAAAGCAGCAGCGCGAGGTTCGCATTCGCGTGTACGACACAGTGAAAGAGCGGCTCGTGAGCGAACTTTACCTTTCTCCAGCGACCGCGGAAGACATCGTCCGAGTTCTGAACGAGCGCGACAATCAGTCGGAAGACCTCTGGTCCGAATACTACGCGAGCGATGGACTTTCTTCGTCCTACTACGGCGGCGGGATGTCTTTGATCGATACCACTGAGACTGACCCGGAAGAAGCGCAGAAACTTCAGGCGGAGATTCAGAAGAAGACGGAAACGCTGTACTCGGAAAGCGAGGAGCGCCTGAACCAGATGCTGACTCCGGAACAGAGAATGACTCTCGACCAATTCGTCGGCGAGGCATGGTCCACCGAGTGGGGCGGCTACGGCATCGAATATCCGAGCGAAGGGATAGCGATCGAGATCGAGGAATCCTTGCCGCGAAGCGAAGACGACTCGGGCGAAATGACGAGCGAATAGTCCGCGCGTGTTTTCACGGACGGTGGCATCGGCGTCTCGCCGATGTATCACGGGCAAGATGCCCGTGCCACTCCCAATCACCATAGTCGAAACGATCGCTTTTCAGTACCCGAAAAGCTGGGTCCAGTAGCGGTTTTTGTCTTTCTCCGCCGCGACGCCGATGTAGTTGTAGTCCGCTATGAGAAGGTTTCGATGGTGGCCGGGAGAGTGTTGCCAGCCGTCGAGCGCGCCTTGAGCGTCGAAGCCGTTCGGGTGCCAGGCGAGGTTCTCGCCGACTCTCCTTGTGTATCCCGCGCGCCTCGCCCTTTGAAGCGGATCGCGGCCAAATGGATGGCCGTCGATCTCGTGGTCGATGCGCCCGATTTCGCCCATATAGTCGGAGTGCCACCGCGACGCCTGCACGAGCTGTTCGCTGATCGCGACCGCGCCGACGCCTAGCATGAGCCTGTAGTCGTTGGTCAGTTCGACGAGTTTGTATTCTTCCGCGGACAGAAGTTCGCCCTCTTTATATGCCTCGTTCGCCTCGATAATCTGGTACGAGGTCTGAAGCCTCCGCCCGTCGCTCGAATTCAGCGGCTCCTTGTGCACGCTGAAAATCACCTTGTCCGGAAACTCGGTCATCGAAAGCGAGCCGTATTCAGCCTTGTTCCAGTGTTCGCCCTGCGGGTCCGCCTCCTGAAGAATGGCTCGGATGTCCCCAAGCGACGTCGTCACGCTTCTGACGAACTCGGCGCGCTGTGGCTGAAGCTCCTCGACGACCTCTGACGGACGCTCCCAAATCTTGCGTACGTCCTTCAGCGCGTCGTCGATCTTTCGCTGGTGCGCGATGAATCCCGCGTCGTTCTTGTCGTAGTCGGTCGGGTAGTTGGTTTCGTCGTTGATCAGCTCAATCGCTGTGTTCGCGTAGGCCTGATGCTGCCTGCGGAGCGTGCGGATCAGCTCCGGATCGCTGGCGTTCCGAAGGTTTCTGAGCTGCCTTTCGAACTTCTCGCTGACGAACTCCGCGATCTCCTTCGCGATGTTCGCGTCCCGCTGGCAGTAACGCGCGAGGGAGTTCCATGCCGCCTTCGAGGCTTCCTTTTCCCGCGAACCCTCCGCCTCGTCGAATCCGCTCTTGAAGGTTCGAATCCACTCCGGGACGCGCTCCGTATCGCGGAATTCCACAGCCTCGTCGCGGGTCATATACCTCGAAGCGGCGTCGTACCAGACGACCTCCGTCCCCTCGGGGAGATTTCGGCCCCTGCGGTACATTTCCGCGCTCCAATCCCGGTGCGCCGCGGAATCGAGCGTCCTAAGCTGCACGAGCGCTTCCATCCCGGCTTCGTCGTCACCCGCGCGGTAGCTGAACACCGCCATCCCGCGGAGTTCGTCCGCATCGAGCCCCCGTTTGCCGTCTTTCGCGATCGCCAGCGTAAACGTCGGCTGGAAGTCTTTCCACTTGAACGAGCTTCGCGTTCCGCCGCCGCCCATATTGACGGTGATCGATTCCTCGTCCGCTTCCATCGCGCGCATCGAATCGCGTGGGCCGAACCTCGCGCGGCTCGCGTCGCCTGCGTTCACCACGCGGATGATTCCGCGGATGAAAGCCGCACCGTAGCGGATGTCGCTCGCCTTCGTCTCCTCGCGAGAGCCGGAGCGAAACGTCACGCCTTCGAGCTTCGCAGCCGCACCGAGCCAGTTGTTCGCGGCCAGCAGCACTTCCGCGTCGGTCAGCGCCGCGCTTGGATCTATCGCGACCGGTGGCGGACTGATTCCGCTACCGCCGTTCGTTACAGAGGGCGGCTGCGAGACTACGCGCTCGGAAGGTCTCTCGAATCGACCTTCCTTGATGACGATTTCGATCCTGCCTTCGTTCTCGAAGCCGGGGAGCTTATGGAGCATCGTCTGTAAGAATCCGTCGTTAGACTGCCTTTCCGCGCCCTCGGTGAGATTCAGGTAAAGCTGGGCGAGCGCCCATTCCGCGGCTGGAAGCGCGTTATGCTCCATCATGATAAAGACCATCGCGCGAAAGCGATCCGGGAGGCGCGTCCTGTCTTCGAGCGTAAACCGGAGCCATTCGCCGATCTGCATCGGATCGACGCGGCTCCAGCGCTCAGTCTGCTGTCGGGACATGTTCTGCACCTCGACTTCCTCGTCGCTGGCGCGCAGAGGAATCATCCGGGAGTTTTCTTCGGCAAACTTCGCCCGGAACGACGCGAATTCGCCGTGGTTGATGGACTGGATCATCGAGTCGAAAACGATTTTCATAAGACGGAGCTGATCGAGTCTTCTCGCAGCGTCCGGGTCCGGCTCCGTCCTGAGTCCCGCGGCTTCGTCGTACCTCGCGACCGCGTCGGTGAACCGATACGCCTGGGCGAACGTGTCTCCGGTGCTTATGAGGAGCGCGATGGTTTCCTCGCTACTCATCACAGGGCCTCCGCCCTCTTCCGCGCTCATCGAGGAGCTTGTGAGGTCTACTTCCTGACCCGCGCGGTAATCCTCGGTGACGGTGCGGAGCGCTTCAAGCTCCCTCGCGACCCGTCTTTCATGCACAGTGCGCGCGACGTCCTCGAAAAGATCGAGGAGGACGATGCTTGCGAGTTCGAAATTCGGGTTGTCCTTGATCCTTACTACGCCGCGCTCGTCGTAAAGCGGCTGCCCCGCTCCGTCGCGGCCTTCGATCCAGCAGTCCTGGCTCTGTTTCACCTTGCCCGAGTAATGCTGCGAAAGCCTGCCTGTAAGCTCGGTTTCCTTCGTGCGAAGGGTTTCGTCGAGATCGATACCGACCCGCGCCAGTTCGAGCTTGCGTTTCGAATTCAGCGCGATGAAGTCGTCGAGCACGGTCCGTGCCCTTGCGAAACTAAGCTTCGCGAGGTGCCCGTCGATGTCGCGACCCAGCGCGGAGATATCCTCCTCGAATTCGCGGCGGATTTCGTCCTCGATTATCCTTATCTGGAGTTTCGCGTCGCCCGAGTATTCGCTTTCCGGATATTCCTGCATGAACCGTCTGTACGCTTCGATCTTGTCGACCCGGCTCACCAGCGCCGAAATCTTCTGGTACGCGATCTTCTCTTCGCTGATCGTGACTTCCTCTGTGACGCCAGTGAGACTTGCGAGAACGCCCGCGACGTACTCCTGCGCGAAAATCAGAACGCCGACCGCTACGAAGATCAGCGCCGCGACTGGGACGTAGACCTTCGGTGAATTCAGCTTCCGCCAGCGCTGCCTTACCTTCACTTCGTCGTCGCGATGAGTCCGCGCGTACTCCTTGTCGCCGAAGGTTATCCGGCTGTCGCCTATCTCGATGACGTCCAGATACCTTAGCGGGCGTTCGTTGATTTCCTCCCCTGCGATCCTCGTCCCGTTCGAGCTTTTGAGATCCAGAATGCGCCAGGTGCCGTCTATCTTCCTCACCTGCGCGTGATACCGCGAGCACTTGATCTCGTCCGGGATGCAGATGTCGTTGTCTTCCTCGACCCGACCGATTCGCACACAGTCGGCGCCGTCCGGGATTTCATACGTGAACGCCGCGCCCACGCTTTCGACATAGAGGACCAGCGTCTTTCCGTCGCCCTTCGTGCGGTGCGCGATACTCTTTCCGGGATGTTTGTCGTGCTTCTCGTGCTTTTCTTTTTCGGGCTTTTCGTTCCGGTCGTTTTTGCCCTCATCCTCATCTCTATTTCGATGGCGTTTCCGTTCGCGCTTCTCTTCCTCGAAAAGCTCCTCCTGATCTTCCGGAGCGTCCGCGGGCTTCTCCTCCTCCGGCTCTGCAACCTCCGCCTTCGCCTTCAGGGTTTTCGAATTTTCCTTTTCATCCTTCTTTTTCTTCGCGGGTTCGTCCTTCGCTTTTTTCGAAGTCTTTTCCGAGGGCTTTTCAGGCGGCTCGTACCCTGGCCTCGGCCCGCGCTTTTTCGGACTGCCGTTACACTCGAAAATCCCGTCGTCCTTGGTTTTCCCGTCGTTGATTCTGACGTGGAGCGAGACGAGCTTTTCCTTGGTTTTCTTGAAAGTGACCGTCAGCCCTTCGACGTCCGAAGCCTCGAGTCCGCGCATCGCGACGTTCCTCAGAAACTGCTCCTCGAGAAGCGAAATCTTTCCTTCCGCAAGAAGCTGCGTCGAAAACGAGTGCCCCGGCGCCTCGGATTGCCAGCGTTCGAAACTCTCCTCGATCTCACTTTGCTTCACAAGTCCGGTACGAACCGCGAGCATTGCGACTATGAGGTTTGGATTCGCCATATTTCACACACACGGATTTTAGGCCTCGGAACAAAATAAACTACCGTTTCTGCATCACATCTTCACACCGTATTCATTCCGCGCTCGGTTGCCAAATCCTCATCGGAACTTTGGCTACGACTCCGGTTTGGCTCTCTCGCGCAAAATGAATCTCGCGTAAATCTGAGCGCATAAATCGATACCTTATTTTGTTCCGAGGCCTTACTATCTGGGGCGTTCGATATCTTCCGTCTCGATCAGCCGAAGTCGAAATCCTGATCCGGGCCGAAGGTGAGCTTGAAATCGACCTTGCCTTCGTCGAGATTGAAACTAGTAGGAATGCACTCCTCGTCCTCCGCGGTTTTCTTGTTGCCGACGATGATTTTGGTCTTGCCGATGGTGATCTCGTCGCCCCAGTTGAGCGCCTGCTGGGAGACCCTTTCGCCGTTGACGCAGGTTCCGTTGGTGCTTTTCAGGTCGACGAGAACGAATTCGTCTCCCATCTTTTCGAGTTTGCAGTGGTTCCTCGACGATTTGACCTCGTCGATCTGGATGTCGTTACCTTCGCCTCGTCCGACGGTGATGACTTTGGTCGCGTCGTCAATCGAAATGAATCGATCGCGAATACCGTCCAGCACCTCGACGAAAAGGTCTTCCCTCCGCGCGAGCTTCCCGCCGCGCATTTTCGGCATCGGAGTTCCCGGAGGGGAAGCTTTCTGTACTCCAGGCGGCGCGGAAACCGCGTCTTCGAAAATCAGTCTCGTCGCGCCTATCGTGAAAACCATTCCGTGCTTGAGCTTGACCTCGGCGATCTTTTCGCCGCCGATCTTGGTGCCGTTGCTGCTTCCGAGATCCTTTAGCACCCAGTCGCTGCCGCTACGAACGAGCGCGCAATGTTTTCGGCTCGCCTTTCCCTCCGCGAGCTGAAGGTCGTTGCCTTCCTCCCTGCCGATGCTGAACGCGGTCGCCAGCGTCGGAATGTTGACTGCTCTTTCCTGGCCGCCGGAATGAATTTTGAGTGTTGCCACCGATTACCTCTGGTTCGAATAACTGGAACTGGAATAAGGAGTCGTGTCAAAATAAGTTTACGAATTTCACGCTCAGATTTGCATCAGGTTCGTTTTGCGCGAGGAAGCCCAACCGGAGGCGTAGCTGTAGTTCCGGTGAGGATTGGGCGACCGAGCGCGGAACGAAGATGATGTGAAGATGTGATGTGAAAACGGCAACTTATTTTGTCACGACTCCTAAGGCTTGTAAAATGATGTCACAGGACCTGAATTTGTCAATGATATTTGGTTCAGAAAAGCATTACAAGCGCAAAAGCGGCCCCGTGGGTATCGCGAGGCAAGACTGCTTTGCGGGACTTCAGGCAGGCCGCGGCCAAGGCGGGATTCGGAATCGAAGTCGCGCGTTCGATTTTATGACGGTTTCGCGAACCTTCCCGACAGCTTTCTCCCGAGTTTCACGATCTTCCGGAAGGTGTCGTCCTTCTCGGACAAACCCGCCACGAAATCCTCGAGGCTCTCCTCCGCCGCGGCTTTCTTGTGCTCCCGGCGGAATTCGGCGATGGAAATCTGTTTCGCCCGCTTGATCGCCTTCAACGCCTGGTCGATGTTCCCGAGTTTATAAAGGAACAGCGCGACCTGAAGCGCGACGTCTCTTCGTGGCACGACGACGTCCATTGCGGGATAACGCAGAATCCGCATCAGGCGCTTAAGTCCTTCCGCGTAGTTGCTGCTCTTGATGCAGAGGTTCGCGCTCATCACGAAGTACTTCGCCGCGATGTCGTAGAACCCGAGTCCCTCGAAATCCGCCGCGGCTTCTTCGAGGACGCTTTCCGCGGCGCTCTGCTGGTTCATCCATTCCCGGAGTTCCGCGAGTTCCACGCTGAAGTCGATCACGGTTACGGGCGCGGAGAGTCGATCTATCTCGCGGATCGAATCGTTAAAGTAGCCTAGTCTTGCGCTAACGACGATCATCGCGCTCCCGTACACCACCTCGTAGACGAAATCGTCCGCGTGCCCGAGAAAGGATCGCGCGCCGCTCAGGTAGGTCCGCGCGAGCCTCAGTCCGACGTTGTCGGGCAGAATCGATTTGAACCGCTTGAATCCCTGCGCGATCTTCTCGAGCGGCGTGTTCGCGTCCATGGGCTTATTCGCGAGCAGCTCGGGCGAGTTCATCGCGGAGACGAGGTAGTAAAGGCCGACGCTCGCGTACATCCGGAAGCGAAGGGCCGGGTCTTCCGCGAACATGTTCCTTTGAAGAAACCTGCGCGACTCCTCGAGAATCTGCACGAAGCACTTCTCGCTCGCCGACACCAGCGGCAGCGTCTTCTTGACGAGTTCCAGCGGGCTTTCGATGTTCGCCAGTAGCGGCTGCTCCTTGAAAAGCAGCAGCGCCGCGATGAAGCTCGAAAGGAACATCGTCCGTGAAACGATCTCGTCTCCGGAAAGCTGGCTTTCGATCACGCTTTCGTGGATCTTCTCCGCGATGGCGTAGTAAGGCGAGCGCTTCGTCACGGTCGACCACATTCTCTGAATCTTCGAGAACTCGGTCATATAGTCGCTCTGGATCGCTTTCGCGCTCTTCGTCAGCGTTCGATTCCATTTTTTCGATTCCTCGCCATCGAGCAGTGGGAACTCACGGACCCTCCCGTACGCGAGAGCGACGTACGCGTATGCGAGATTCTTCACATGGGGCGATTCCTCCCCGCACCACCCGTCGATTATCTTCGAGCGAAACCCCTCTCTGGTCGAAGTCACGTTCGACGTCAGCTTAGTGAGCGACGAGAAGTCGAGGTGACTCTCGACGATGTTCTCGATCTCGATGCCCGCCCGGGTGAAAACCTTCTGCGAATCGTGGGCCTGATCTTCCGATTCGAACCGCGCGATGAAAATCCGTCCGCCCGGAAGCGTCGCGGCGATCGTGTTCACGATCTGTTCCGACAGCGGGTTCTCCTCGCTGAGAAAGAGCGCGGTCTTCCTTCCTCGGACGAGGTTCTCCACAAGCCGTCCGGCGGACCGCGAAAGAAACGATCTGTGGAACGGGCCGTGAATCTCGCTTATCTCGGAGCTGGAAGCGTCGACGAAACTCTCCGGCTTGTCCGCGGAGCCGTAGACCTTGAGCAGAGTCACCTCGTCGCGCACGGCTTCGTTCGCGAGCTCGTTCTCGATTTCCTCGTGAGTCGAGATAGTGCGGTACGAAACCCCCTCGGCGTCGAACGCGCGTTCGATAGCGGTGTCGATGCGTGTAGTCACGATCCGCCTCAGCCTGCCCTCTTTCACGACCTTGCAGAGCATATCTTCGAAGGACGAAGGCCCGAGCGCGCCGAGTTTTCCGATAAGCTCGCGGGTCGCGCTTTCTGAAACGTTCGAAACGAGGTGCAGAAGAAACGGACTCGCCGCGACGTCGCTCACGTCGAGGGTCAGCCCGTTCGTCTGGGAGAACGCCGGGTCCTTCGAAAGCGCGTCCGCGATCTCCTTCGTCACGGCGGTAAGCGTGACGTCCTGCGCGTCCGCGCGCAGGTGCGACGTGAAAACCAGCGTCTCGATCTCGCGGAGAAGGTCGATTTCCTCGCTTTCCTCGCTGTAACTGCTGAGCGCGCTCGAAATAAAGTCGTCGTCGTAGAACATCGTGTCGCCAAGGGCGCCTTCGCCCAGCAGTTCCGCGTCGAGAATCTGCTCCATCCCCGGAATCGAAAGCGCCTCGCCGCTGTCCTCCGCGCTCAGATCCGCAAGATCAGCCCTGGACAACTCCTCCTCCGGCTGCGGCATGTCCGCGAACGGCTCCTCGAATTCGATCCCGTCATCCGCGGCTTCCGCAATCTGAGGAGCCTTCGACACGGGGAATTCATCTAGTTCCGGCGGTTCGTCGAACTCGGCGTGGGAAAACTTAGAAACTATCTGAGGCTCAGGGAGTGCAGACGCCTCGTCTGCGCCAAAGCCTTCAGACGTCTCGTTCGAAGGCTCCGAAAAGTCGGAAACTTCTGCTTGAGATAGTTTCTTGGAGGGTTCTTCCGGAATTTCGGTCTGCGCGGACGCGACGGCTGCTTTCTTCGCCGGCGCGGTTTCCGCAGCGGGAACCGCGTCTTCGGTTTCGCGGGTCAAAACTGTCGCCGCCGCCTTTTTCGGCGCTAGGGTTGCGGTGGGAATCGCTCCGTCTTCGAATTCGCTCATGGCGGGGATTCTGCACCTCGCCATGCAGGTCTTGCACACGAACGGTTTCCCGGCGTACTCTTCCTTCGCTCGCGATGCTTTACCGCACGATGGGCATAAAAAACGAAGCGTGGTCATCGATTCCCCTGTGAGACGGTTAGTGTCCCACACGCTGATCATATTGTCAAGGTAAGGAAGACACCGCCGAGGTCGCAGGTGAGCGTACGCCGCATGTCAGAAGTTCGTCGCGGTCTTTGCCTGGATGAATCCGCTTCAACGGGGCGCGGGCAGCGGGATGTACTCCGGCACCGGATCGTGAGACCAGACCCGCACCCACCTGCCGGGAATCCAGACCTGCGTCGTCACAGTGTGCGGCACGAGTCTGCGGACGAGCCTGATTTCGTACACCGGAACTCGCTCCAGGCGAATGACCTCGCGTCTGCCCGATGGGGCGTAGGTGTCGGTCGCGGGATCGTAGCGTTCTGGCCCGCCGGAGGAGGTCTGGATCACGATTTCGCGCCATTCCCACCCGATGACGATCTGCTCGCGGACCCATTCCTCGCGGTATTCGGTTCTTGTTCTTGTCTCGTAGTGCCCCGGTTGCCAGACCCATTCCCAGCCTCCCGGGTGGCGACCTCCCGTCCAGTCGGTTTCATCCTGCGCTGAAGCGACAGTTGCAAAGGAAAGAACGATTATCGCTGCCAAAACGTACTTCATTGGAATCTCCGCTAACCAGAAAACTCAGGTCCCATCAAGTTTGACGGTCGATCCGCGGATAAAGTTCCCGATTACTTTTTAAGAGCCTCGAGCGTTTTGACGTAATCGGTGCGTTTGCGCATTCCGGTCATGGCGTGCTCGCGAGACTTCTTTATGGAGTGCGTGTTGTGTACGCAATCGTAGCCGAAGATTTCGAACAGAGGTTTGTATCCGCCGGAGCCGTCGCAGATTTCGACGTCGTGCATGGTGAACTCCGTCGGGTGGTCGTAACCCGCAGCGTGGGTAAGCGCGAGGACTTCCTTCTTCCAGCTTTCCATATATTTAAAGAGTCGCTGGGACTGGAACTTCGGATTCACGCCGCCTTCCAGCCATTTGTTCTGAGTCGCGATCCCCGCGGGGCAGTGACCTGTGTGGCATCTTTGAGCCTGTATGCACCCGATGCTGAGCATCGCTTCCCGAGCGACATTGATTATATCTACTCCAAGGCTGAATGCGAACACCGCCTTGTCCGGGAATCCCAGTTTCGCGGAACCGACCCAGACGATCTTGTCAGAGATTCCCTTATCGAGGAATATTTTATAAACCCTCGAAAAACCGGTGACGAACGGAAGCGACACGTGGTCCGAGAAAGTGAGCGGAGCGCTGCCTGTCCCGCCCTCGCCGCCGTCGATGGTGATGTGGTCCGGGCCAATATCCGGGTGTTTCGACATATACTCCGCAAGCTCGTGCCAGAACTCGAGCTTGCCGACTGCGCTTTTGATCCCGACGGGCCTTCCAGTGACCTTGGCGATCTTCTCTATAACTTCGCACATTTCGGGAACCGACGTGAACACCGAGTGACTGTTCGGACTGATGCAGTGTTCCCAGGGCTTCACGCCGCGGATTTTCGCGATCGTCGGCGTAACCTTCGGCGCTGGAAGAACGCCGCCCTTGCCGGGTTTGGCGCCCTGCGAAAGTTTCAGCTCGAACGCGCGGATAAGCGGATGCTCGTCGCACTGCTTCGCGAGTTTCTCGTAGCTCAGTTTGCCGTCGTCGTCCCGGCAGCCGAAGTACCCGGTTCCGATTTGGAAGACCACGTCCGCACCGAGTTTGTGATAGGGTGAAAGTCCGCCCTCGCCGGTGTTGTGGTACGCGTTCGAGAGTTTGCAGCCGAGGTTCAGCGCGGAATGGGCGTTTCCGCCAAGAGCGCCGTAACTCATCGCGCTGACGTTGATGATGGAGCCGGGGCGGAACGTGAGTTCGCGTTTGTGCCATTCTCCGAGCACTTTCCAGGAAGGCAGGTCGAAGTGGTGCTCCTTGACGGAATGAGCGAAGCTGCCTTCGCCTTTCGGGAACGAACTGTGCTTGATGATGAAGTAACCTTCCGATTCCAGATCGTCGTCCGTTCCGAATCCGAAGAAGTTGTTCTCTCCCGCGGCGCTACGATAAATCCAGTCGCGCTGGCTGCGGTTGAACGGTTTTTCTTCGCGGTTATGCGCAACGATGTACTGGCGAAGCTCCGGACCCACTGCAATCAGAAGGTAACGCAGGTGTCCGACGAGCGGAAAGTTCCGGACTATCGATCTTCGAGAAAACAGCCGGTCAGCGAGCGCGACTCCGATGACGACAATCGCGATACCGAGCAGAATCTGCCAGACGAGTCCGATAGATATGAACCAGTCGAGAACCTTGTTACCAAGAAACACCATAACTATTTTTCTCCCTCTGATGCTTCGAAGCGGAAGCCTGTATTGCGGCGATGGATGTCTGAGCTTTCCTGAAACGCGGAATCAGCATAACTTGTGGTTGCCGTTTTGTACAAGCCTTGAACTTCGCACGTTTCGGCAAGCGAATTTGTACCGGAGACTTGTTCACGAGGTATTAGCGCACGTAGCAAAGCCATCTGGAGTTCAGGAAAATCCGGAGGATGAAGCTTGATGCTCCGCAAGCGCGCCCCGTTTTTTTTGTCACAAGTACATGAAATCCATTCTGCATGATTGAAAACTTTCCTCCAGTTCGATAAGTCTCTGGAAGTCATTCGGGCCAAGTTTTCTGGAGCGATTTCGACTACGTCTGGAAGGTTCGTCACTTCAAAGGAAGTTAATTTAATCCTCGCATAACAATTTAGTCTCTCCTAAATTGATCCAAACTTGTATTAAATTTAGACTTAGACTTAGTCGTAATCTTTTAAGCCTATAAAAGAATATTATTAGCAATATATTGCTAATTTAAATATATTTATTACGGTGATTTTATACTTGAGCTGCAAGGAGGGAAAAATGAACGTCAGTACCGTCACAGAAGGCAAGGATAAACCAGAAATCGTCAGGATATTGGCAGAAATTGCCGAGATGCTCGAAAAGATCGGAGAGACCAACACTCAGTACAGAATGGCGCGGCTGTTGTCCGTCACACAGGTCTCAGTCTGGCGCTGGCGCGAACAGGTGCATTTGCCCCACAAGATGCACGTTGAACGTATTAACCTTCTTCACAACATACTAACTGGTGTTCATAATGGAAATCGGGATGCCTGCTATATTTTTACAGAAATTAGCAAGAAGGATGCTCCCAAATGGCTTGCGCTTGGGATCGAGGGAATGCTTTGCGCTTCCGGGATTCGCTGGGCGATCCAGCCTGGCAAATCCAAAGGTCAGGAATCCGCTTAGCTCATATCGATTGATATGTTAATTTCTACTGTCGTCTACTCGGCGCTTTCATCGACCGCAAAGCCGTGGCACTCCGGTTGTGAGTGGTGGTGGTGAGAATCAGGAATTCTGCATTTTCTGACCTCCCGATAGACCCTGAAGGAATGGTGCGGATGTTCGGAACGATTTCATTTCGTATGGGCTTCGCGCTGATGGTCTCTGCCTTCGTTCTTTCAAGGCTGACGGCGCTATCGTGGTCGCCTTACGCGTTCTCCCTCGATGAGTGGAGCGTGGCGGGAGTCGCGGAGAAAGTCGCGTCGGGCGGAGACTACGACGCGAAGGTTCTTCCGGAGGATCGTCCCGCCGCGTCGCAGATCGTCTCGTGGATCGCGGCGATTCTGATTCCGCTTGGATTCACATCTCTCAGCGCCGCGAAATTTGCATCGCTGCTGTTTGCGATATGCGCGTTCGTGGCGATTGGCCTCGGCGTCCGTGCGACATCGGGCGAAACCGCGGCGTACCTCGCGATGCTTTTCTATCTCGGCGCTTCCCCCGGCATCGTTGTCCGGAACCTCGATTCGACCGGATTCGCCGTCATCGACGCGCTCGCCTTCGCCGCGTTCTTTCTGTTCCTGCATTTTCACCGAACCGGCGCGAATCCGCGAATGTTCGCGATTCCCGGCGTTCTCTGCGGGATCGGACTCGCGAGCCATCTCATCTTTATCTGCGGGGTTCTGGTTTTCGCCATCTCGATATGGATCGCGAGACGGAAACAAACTGCGCTCATCGGAGCCGCCGAGGTCAAGTTCTTCTTTCCTGGAATGATAGCGGGCGCGATTCCGTTCGTTCTGCGCGGACAGTTCGCGGGAGTCTATTCCGCGGGACCAGCGGTCGAAAGCGCCGGGCTGGACTACGTTCTCGACGTCATCCTCGGCATTCTGAATTTCGTCGCGAGCGATTTTCCCGCCTGGCTGATTTTCCCGGATTCAGTCGTACCAGCCGAACTCGGCGCTTATCTTGTTTACGCGATGATCGTCGGGGCCGTCGTTTTCGGAGTGTTCCGGAAGTTCGGATCGACGGACCCACAGCCGGGTGCTTCCGCCGCGTGGGTACTTCTCGCGGTAGCTTCCCTGGCGACGCTTCTCATTTTCGTTCTCGGGCCGTGGGAAACGACTTTCAATTCGTCCTTCGGCGCGTTCGATTTCGCGTCCGGACCCCGCGGACTCGCGCTGATTCCGCTTTTCATGGTCGCGTCCGCGATGTCGCTTGCGGGGTTGTCGGCCCGTCCGGGAGCGCTACGGGCCGCGATTCTCCTGATCGTAGTCATCGGCACCATCGGCTTCGCGAACCTTTTTCATTCCGACGAGAACCTCCGCGTCGTTCAGAACCAGCCGGGACTCTGGACGAAGCTCTTCAATCTCGAGGAGATCGCGAACATCGATCCGACGCGGCAGCGGCTCGACCTGCGACTAAAAGACGAAACGCCGGACGACAGGCTGCTCGCGTATTTCCGCATCGGACGGAACGTCGCACGAAGCCTCGGGGAATCGCTCCGTCAAGGCCACGCGGAATGCTCCGCGGTTCTTGCCAGCCGACGGCTGAAGCCGCGGGAACGGGAGCTTTTCGCCATCGGCGTCGGATTCGAACTTTTGAGCGAATACCGACAGGACCCGATGCGCGCGGCGAACGGTTTCTTCTTCCTCGATCTGAGGCCCGCGGACGCCTCCGCGTTCGTTTTCGGCCTGGAGACCGCGGCTAAGCTCGAAGGCGTCGAAAACGTGCTTTCGGGCGACTTCGGGAAGATTTTCGCGCCTATTATGATCGAGGGGACTGTGGACGACGAGGTACGGAGAATCGTTTCCGACGCGCTCCGCGATCTCGGGCCGGGGATGGCGAAACTGCTCCTTCGGCCTGCTAACGTTCTGAGGCCGCTCGAACGGGGCATTCCGAGGCTGCGCGAGCTTTCGCTCGAAAAAGTCGAATTTGCTTCGGAGATCATGCTCGGCGCGGACGATCTTCCGCACTTCCAGCCGCTGAGCTATTCCGGAGACTTCCGGCTGGAAATGCGGGTCAGCGCTCCGTCGGCGGAATCTCTGACGGTGATTTTTGGAAGCTCGGTCCAGCATGACGGCCACGCGCGGGTCTTGTTCATCGATTTCAGGAACAAGGTCGCGGGACTCAGGAGAAGGGAAGCCTGGCAGGACGATTTTGTGAACGTAAAACAGCTCGGTCACGGGCTGGAATATAATGCCGCGGACTTTCGTCTCGATATCGTGTACGAAAACGAAGAACTCTGGGTCTACATCGACGGAACCAGGATTTTCTGGGACGTCCAGAGGCCGCATTGGTATGGCGAGATTGGATTTGCGTCCCGAGGAAACCTCGTTCTGCGCGGCACGACGCTTACAAAATCTTAAAAATCTCCAAAAAGGCTAAAGTTCCTTCCGAAGATTCGTGCAGAAACGCGAAAATCGAATTTTCGCGATATTTTTTGCGCACAAAAACTGGCTATAAATCGTTGGTGTACGGCGTGTTATGGAATTGTAGCCGAGAAAACTTTAAAACACGCTCAAGATTGAATAGAAAAGGTCCGAAATAAGGGATGTCCTTTTACTCTTGCTTGTAATCGGACTGACCGGCGAAAAAGATTCAGGGACGAACTCGAACTCGCCGGTTTTGATCGAAATCTTCCTTGATCCGTCTGCATGTGGGATGCAATTGCAGTCTGGATCGAAGTGTAATTTATTACGCTTCTGACTCTGCTCTGGGAACACTCTTACAACCAAATTCCGTCTCTTCAAAAAGACCTAGGTACATTCCAAAGTCCATACGGAGACGCTGTTTTTAGTTTTTTGTGAGTTTTCCACGGCGCGTCAGGAATATCCCGCGCGAGGTGGACGTCGTGCGCGCCCGGATTCCGGGTTTCGCGTTCTGCGGAGAAGGTCTGTCCGAACATCGGAGATTGATGAAGAAAAAACAACCATGACTAGTGCGCGTTCTCCGGGGTGCCGCCGGTAGAACGCGTCCGTGGTATCGAATTCAAACGTGTGGATTATCTGGGAACCGCCGGGCTTTGTGCTCAGCGCGGTCAGGAGGAATATATTCAAAAAATCTGGGATAGAGTGAAACGAAAGGAGTGCGTATAGAGACAAAACGTTCAGTTCAATTTTAACCAAAAAATTAAAGCGATCCATGCGGGTCGTACAAATTCATCGGGAATGGAATCCCGATTCAACTTTCACGGAGGAAAATTAATATGGGTTTAAGAGTTAGAACCAACATCGCTGCGATGGAAGCTCTCAGGAATCTGACGCGAGTCGATCGCAATCAGACACAGAACCTGGAGCGTCTTTCGACGGGACTTCGGATCAACCGCGCGTCGGACGATCCGAGTGGACTCGTTATCAGCGAGCAACTGCGCGCTCAGACGGCTTCTATGAAGCAAGCCGTCCAGAACACGCAGACAGCGAAAAACCTCATCGATACGACGGAAGCCGCTCTGAACGAAGTGAACACCCTTCTCATCGGGATAAGGGAATCGATCATCTTCGCGATGAACACGGCTAACGATACGAACGCGATCGAGGCCAAACAGCGTTCGGTCGACCAGGCGATTTCCGCCATCGATCGTATCGCAGTCACGACACGTTTCGGCAACCGCGACCTCCTGAACGGCGCGTCGGACTTCCAGGTTCGCAGCAAGTCGAGCTACATCGACGATCTGACGGTCCGGAGCGTTCGTTTCGCGAACAATCAGAGCAGCGTCGTATTCACGGTTAAGGTGAATCGTCTCGCTTCGCGCGCTCTAATCAAGATCGCAAGCGGCGGATCGCCTACGGACGTGAAGGGTCAGGCCGGACGCGTTTCGTCGGGAACCGTCATCGTCAGCAACGCGGCAGCCGGGACTCTCAGCTCCGGTCAGAGCGTCACGCTGCGGATTACGGGTAGCCTCGGGTCGGAGGATATCAAGCTCGCGAGCGGCGCTACAATTCGGGACCTGATCACAGCCGTCAACGGCGTGAGCAACTCGACGGGCGTTTTCGCAAGCTCCGCGTCAGTCGGATCTACTCCGGGTGGCATCGCGGCAGGGACCGCGGGATTCAGTTTCGCTCTGTACTCGACGGACTTCGGCTCGAAGCACACGATCTCGGTTGAGAATCTGACGACTTCGGGTTCGAATGTCGCACTGGTTCGCGCGTTCCAGACAAGCAACGCGGGATTCCACGGCAGCAGCGAGATCGTTTCCCAGGGATTCTATTTCGCAGATTCGGGAAGGGACCTGGACGCGCGCGTCGATGGGGCTATCGTCGTTTCCGACGGTTACAACGTTCGCGTTACAAGTAACTTCCTAGATGCGGACCTCGACATCAGCCAACGCGTTTACAACATCGCGTCGAACTCCGATACGCAGGGCATTCAGGCAAGCACGATCACCTCGAACGGTGTCTACTTCCGCGTGCTCAACAATTCGAGTTCGGGTCTCAAGTTCCAGCTCAACGCTCAGAGCACATCGGTCGACAGAATCCAGATCGGAATCCAGTCGATCCGCAGCAGCGAGCTCGGAAAAGAGATCGAAGTCGAGAGTCAGAACGCTTCCGACGCGTCGAATCTCGCTTCGAAGACGGGAGGATTCCTCGCTTCGCTCCGTAGCGGCGCGGGTAACGACCTCATCGAAAATCCGGACAACGCGCTCACGATCGTCGACGCGGCCCTTGACGAAATCAACCAGCTCAGGAGCTTCCTCGGCTCGATTTCCAAGGACACTCTCGATCCAGCGCTTTCGAGTCTCAACGTCGCGATCAGCAATATCACCGCGACCGAAAGCTCGATCCGCGATCTCGACTTCGCAGCCGAGACCACGGAGTTCACTAAGAACCAGATCCTGTTCCAGGCGGCCACCTCGGTGCTCGCTTCTGCGAACCTGATCCCGCAGTCCGTGCTTTCCCTCCTCGGATAAGCTAAGGCTGATCACGGATGGATGACGGTCCCACGTCACGATTCCGGAAGGCGGTGAACTTTCCCGGTTCGTAAGCCGCCGAGAGATGCTCGGATGAGCACAACATTTCTAAGTCCAGACAGGCCCGGTGAGTCCCAACCTCCGGGCCTGTTTTTTATTTGTAGGATTCAGGATCGAGGATTCAGGATTAAGAGACTAACTTAAGCACCTGGGACCGCGGTCGTCTATGTCCGCAAAAGCCGTCAAACGTCTCGTCCGGAGGCTCCGAAATCTCAAATTATTCTTCTTAAGATAGTTGCCAAGTCGTGGCGTGAAGAGTCGCGCGGTGGGCATTTTCAACTTGGATTGTCGGTGAGCCGAGATTGCGATAAACTTGTCGTATTCCATAAACACTAGGAGACGACGATGAAAACGATGTCCTCGATTTTTCTTGCGAACTTACTTCTCGTTTGCGTTGCCACTGCGCGCGGCGAACAGAAAACGCTGCTCGAACCAGTCGTCGGCCATGTCGCGCAGGATCACGCGCTGATCTGGATTCGCGCGAGCGAAGCCTGCGACTATGAGGTTTTCGTCGGGGACCACGAGCCGCGCAAAATCCATTTCGAGCCGGGTATAGAGGGCTGCGGCGTGCTGAAGATCGATCATCTGAACGCTGGGTCGCAGTACCTTGTGAACGTTCGAGCGCCAGACGACGCTCAGCCTTTCGCGCTAGCGTTCCGCACTCCGCCCGAAGAGAGGGAGTGGGGGAGCGCGAAGATCGGCGTCGGCTCCTGCGCGTTTCCACGCGGACGTTTCCAGCCCGCGTTCGACCACATGCGCGAGGCGGGGTTCGACGCGTTCCTCTGGCTCGGAGACAACATGTACTACGAACCCCGCGAGGACGGCGGCCTCGACTGGCACCGCCGCGAGTGGATGTTCGAAAGGCAGTTCACGATGCGCTCGCATGAGCACACCGAGAATCTGAAGCCGTTCCTGAGATCGACCGCGAACTACTCGATCTGGGACGACCACGACTTCGGGCCGAACAACACGGACAGTCGCTTCGAAAACAAGGTCGCGAGCCGCGAGGTCCATATGTCGATGTGGGCGAATCCTTCCTATGGAGAGGACGGCGAAGGGATTTACTTTTCGTTCCGGCGCGGGCCGGTGGAGTTTTTCATGCTCGACGATCGCTGGTTCAAGCTGACACTCCAGATACCGGAGGAGGAGCGAATCTACTACGGCGAAAAGCAGCTCGCGTGGCTCCGCGCAAGACTTCTCGCGAGCGCCGCGACGATCAAGATCATCGGCGGAGGCGGGCAGCATCTCGCGGACAACTACACCTTCCACGAAGGCTGGAAGGAAGCGCCACTCGAACGCGCGGAGTTCTTCGAATGGCTCGTAGCGAACCAGATCGACGGAGTGATCTTCGTCAGCGGCGATATTCACATGTCCGAGCTTCGTTCCCGCGAAAATGCTGGTGGCGCGCGGCTCTTCGAGATGACTTCCAGCGGGATTACGAATACGCTTGCGCTGAATCGGATGTTCGAACGACGCGAGGAGCAGGGCAGGGAATGGCTGTATCTGACGCCAAATTTCTGCTCGATAGAAGTCCTGGTTCCGGAGGATGAATCCCGAAGGCGGGATGACGGCACCGTCATTTTCAAATGTCACGATTCCGAAACCGGCGAAATCGTCCGCGAAACGACTGTTTCGCTTGGTGAGTTGCTGCTCGAAAAGGCGGAGACGGAATATAATGAGGATTTCTAGTGTTCGAAGTTCATCCCGCAAAAACTCGTGTTTCCGATGCGTGTTGACGCCGCGTTATTGGCGACGTCGCTTCGAATTGTGAAAAAAGACAATATGAAGATTTCCCGCGGCGTTGCATTATTTCGCGAGATAGAATTACTGAAGAGAGCGAAAAATCGAACTGCCAGGAGGGTGATCCATGCGACATGTGGAACAGTCGTTGATAGAACAGGCCAGGATCACAGAGTTCGAACTCGAAATACGTAAACAATTGGTCGGTCTGACCGGCAAAGACGCGAAGGTTCTTTTGACCGGCAGGCCATTTATCGAAAAGGAGGCCGAGCAGATCGTCGACGATCTGTACGCTACGTTGATCGGCATTCCCACAGTCGTGCTTCTCATAAGCGACTCGGAGACAATGTCGAGGCTGAAGAGTACGCAGCGCGATTATATAATCGATCTGTTCAGCGGCGTTTACGACCTCGAATACGTCAATAACAGGCTTCGCATCGGACTCGTACACAAACGAATCGGCGTCCAGCCGAGGTTTTTCCTCGCCGCGATGTACAAGCTAAGGTCGCTCATCGTGGCAGTTATCGAAAAGCGGGCCGGCGTTACGCATTTCCGCAGGATGATGATCGACGCGCTTGAAAAGCTTATGTACTTCGACGCGTCGTTAATTTTTGAAAGTTACATCGGCAGTCTTATCAGCGAGATTCAAATCGCGAAGGACAAGTCGGACGAATACGCCCTGACTCTCGAGAGCGTCGTAAGGGAGCGTACAAGGCAGCTCGAGGAGCTTTCGCGCAGGGATCCGCTGACCGGAGTTTTCAACAGGCGGTATCTTGCCGAGGATCTCGAAACCGCGATCAAAGCCGCGCAGAGGAGGTCCGAACCTATTTCGTTCGTTTATCTCGACATTAACGACTTCAAGGCGCTGAACGACAAACTCGGACACCAGCATGGCGACAGCGTCCTTCGCACCGTTGGAGGCGTGCTGAGCGAGATTTGCAGGCCAGAAGACGGTTGCTATCGCTACGGCGGCGATGAGTTCTGTATAATTCTGAAGAACTGTCCGGAATCCAGCGCGAGGGAACATTTCTGCGCAAGGCTGACGAAAGAAGTCGCTTCGAAGCTCGGTGGCGTGACGCTAAGTTACGGCATCTATACAACGGGGCCGCGAGTGTTCGACGACGTAAACACCATCGTTACCGCTGCTGATAAAAGGATGTACGAGGCGAAGGAGGCGCAGAAGCATCGTGCTGCTGCGAAGAAAGATACCAAGATCACTCACAGGAAAATGCTAAGAAGCGAATATGGAGCCGTTTGAATCCCGTCTCCCATTCCTGCGGTAATGATATTGGAATATTGTTCCGGGAGCGGGTATGATCGCGACGGACGTTCATTGTTCCGGCCGGCGACTCGTTCTTCACGCAGAGCTTCCACCGCTGATGAATAAAATATTCCGCGCACTAACCCGTATTTATAATAATCCGAGGCTTCCGTGGATAGTTATCGGCATTGGCGCGGCTCTTCGCATCGCTCATTATATTATGAATAGATCCGTGTGGCTCGACGAGGCCGCGCTTGCGCTCAATATTGTCAAAAGATCGTATGCTGAACTTATAGAGCCGCTCGATCATTCCCAGGGTGCTCCGATATTTTTTTTGATGGTGGAACGATTCTTCGTGCAAGTATTCGGAAATGGCGAGTACGCACTGAGACTATTCCCGCTCATTGCGGGAATAGTCTCTCTATTTCTTTTCTATAGCGTTGCAAAACAATATCTGCGTCCAAAAGTAGTATTGATAGCGCTCGGACTATTTGCCGTTTCGGATACGCTGATTTACTATGCCTCGGAAACAAAACAATATTCGAGCGACGTTGCTATCGCGCTGCTGATATTTTTTGCAAGCTATCGAGTTCACGCCGCAAAACTATCGATTTCGGTCGCGTCAGCCTACGCGCTTCTCGGAGCCGTGGCGATATGGTTTTCGCATCCTTCCGTGTTCGTTCTAGCCGGCGCAGGCGCTAGCCTTTTGTTATCGAGTACGATTAATACCGATCTGACTTGCCATACAGGCCTTGCTGGTTACTGCACGCGCGTCATGCGAATCGCCGCTGCATCGCCATATCCACCAATATTCCTGCTTCGCGGCAATCCGCCTGACGCGCGTTCGCTACACCCTCAAAACATGCCTGACAAGTCAGATCGGTATAAAATGGACTGGCGGCGGGCATTAGGTCTTATAGTCGTTTACGGAATCTGGGTGTCGAGTTTTATCGCGTCATACTATTTATCCCTGAACAGTTTAGCGAGCAACGCGAAACTGTCCGGATACTGGAGCGAGAATTTTATCCGTTTTCCGCCGACGTCTCTTACGGACCTGAAATTGTTTCTGGGAACGCTGATCGATATATTCGACGTCCCGGTTGGAGTTTATCGAACGGGAGCATCTATCGCTGCTATAGCATTCCTTTTCGGCTGCGCGTCGATGCTTCGGAAAAACCGTGGTAGCTTTGTTATTTTGATGTCCCCGATTTTTTTTACGCTGCTCGCATCCGCGCTACAGAAATATCCGTTCAGCGGACGGCTATTACTATTCATCGCGCCGAGTCTGATACTATTGATTGCGGAAGGTATTGCGGAAATAATCGACCTTACTAAATCGAAGGCGCCGATCGTCGGGCTGGCGTTCTCAGCGGCGCTGATTTTCTTTTTTCTGCTTCCGACCGGGTATCATTTAATAGTAAAGCCGCGAAACGCGGAGGAAATAAAGCCTGTGATGAATTACCTTAAAGAAAATCGACGGGAAGGCGACGTGATATATCTCTATTATGCGTCGGAGCTTGCTTTCGAATATTATTCAGGCAGATACGGTTTCGATCCGGAGGATTGCATCGCCGGGGTATCTTCAAGAAACGACGCGGATAAATACCTGAGCGACGTCGACGAGCTTCGAGGAAACGAAAGAGTGTGGCTGGTTTTTTCGCACTTGAACGTCGGCAAGGGTGGAGTCGAGGAGAATCTTATTCTGTCCCATCTCGAAACCTACGGAACCAGGCTCGACGCTTTTCAAAGAGTCGGCGCGTCAGTTTATCTCTTCGATCTGAGCGACTCGCCCGAGTAATTGTTCGCGGTCTATAGCGGGATTCTGTAGTAGTAGCCTGTAAGGGCATATTTTTCAAGATGTGGTGGATCAAAAGAAACGCCTTAGGAGGCTACGAACGCGAACCGCCCCCTGAACAGTTACAGTCAGCCCAGTTTCGCGGGATGAAATTTAACATCTTTTTTGTGCGGGAAGGCGTTGTTCGAATCCGCGGTTCAGTTTAGATTCATGACTCGTTTTTATATGACCATTCCAACCTGACCGATATTCACCGGATGATTGTTTCCCGCAATTCCGCGAAGTTTCAGATCGCGGCCCTCGCGATAATTATTCTGCTGGGCGCGGCGCTCCGCGCTGTCAGACTCGATTCCCCTTTTCGCGGCGTGCACGATTCCGACAACACGATTTTCGGTTCCGTGTTGCAGGCACAGCTAAAATGGGGACCACTAAAAACCCATTTCGAGCCGATCAGGTACGCGGGCAGCGTGCCTTACGAGAATCTGTACAAACACCCGTCGCACTGGCCGGCGCCGATCGCGGTGTGCTGGGCGATTGCGACGATCGCAGGGGCGCAGTATGACGCGCTATGCGAGTGGCAGGTCCGGCTAGGGCCGTTCATATTCTCGATAGTCGGCATGATCGCGTTCTACTTCCTGCTCGCGAGGCTGCTCGACGAAGCCTTTGCCTTGCTGGCGACTCTGTTTCTTGCGACGTCGCCTTTTTTCGTGTGTTTCGACATCCACGCGGGGAGCTTTCTGTCTTTCGAATTGATGTGCGCGTTTCTCGGACTGAATTTTCTGCTTCGATACCTTGAAAATCGCGGCGGGCGCGGAAGTCTCATCGCGTCGCTCGTCCTGCTTTCGATTACATGTTTTTCGACGTGGTCCGGGAGCATCGGGTTCGTTGTCGCTTTCGCGATGGCGGTCTGGATTCCGTCGGGCAAGGAAAAACGCGCGGCAATCGCGTTGATAATCGCGGGGATCGTCAGCGCGGGTTTGCTTCTCGCATACATTCATCACGTGGGTCTTCTCGAAGGATTCGGGCAGAGATTTTCGAAGCGGACGTCGGGCGAAGGAACCGTCGGAATCGCTGAGTTCGCCATGCTTGGCGGCAAGCGCACGGCGTTTGCGGTTTCACCCGTGCTGCTGATCCTCGCGGCGGGATGGTTCTTCGCGTTTTTCGCAAGTCGCGGCTGGAAGAACCGCGACGGACTCGGCGCGCTGATACTCGGAATCTTTGTGTGGTGCGCGCTCGCGCTGGTCGTTTTCCGTAACGCGCTCGTCGCGCACGAATACTACTGGCACGGATTCTCCCTCGGTTGCATCGTCGCGGGCGCCCACATGCTAAGGCTCGCGTACGAACGATTTCGTCACAGGCCGAGGATCGCAAACGGAATGGTCGTCGCCATTACGCTCCTGACTCTCGGCTGGTTCGCGTGGGGAAACGAGCGCAGGTTCAGCCAGACGCACGGATACCCGCTCGAATATCCTCTCGCAGCGGAGATCCGCGAGATTGCAAAACCAGATGAAGAGGTTATGACGAATCTCGCGGCGCTCGATTATTACGCGAACTACTACTCAGGGCGGTATATACTAGCGAACGTGAAGAGCGCAGGCGCGATCTCGGAGGCGAGGAAGGATTCGCCTTCCATCAGTTTTAGGACGTTCGTGACGATGACTCTCAGCGGCGCAAGGAGCATTCCCGAGTTTCGCGATCTCAGCTCGGCGGAACTCGATCGATTCGGGATAATCCCGGACGACGATCCGCTGATCGCGTCTCTGAACCAGATTTGCGGCGAACCCGAGGAATCCGGCGGTTTCCTGTTCTACAAACTTCCCGCGGAGGAGCGCGGCAACTGATGCAAAGTCCACTGTTTCGCCATCCGATCTGGTACGACACGATTATGAAGGTCCTTTATCAGGGGCATCTGATCGATCGGTATCGCAAGCTCGACCGCATCATTCCGAACGGCGTCAAAGTCGTCGAGCACTGCTGCGGCTCCGCGCAGTTCTACCGCTGGCTGCTCTCGAAGCGCGACGTCGATTACCTGGGCCACGACGTGAATCCGGTGTTTCTGCGCTGGGCATCCACAATGGGAATTCCGGTCGATTCCTGCGACATCGTAAGCGGCGAGCTCCCGCAGGGAGACTGGGTGCTGCTTCAGGGGAGTCTTTACCAGTTCGCGCCGGCGTGCAGGGAGTTGCTTGTTCGATTGCAGCATTCGGCGTCGACCGCGGTGGTAGTGTCGGAGGCGGTCTTCAACGTAGGAAGCCACCCGAGCGCGGTCGTGCGAAAAATCGCGCACCTCGCGACTGCGCTCAACGGCAGGAAGGTCTCGTTTCGGTTCGATCGCCAAAAGTTCCGCGAACTCGCGGAAAGCTTCGAAGACGAACTTCTGCTTTACATCACAGGCAAGCGCGAGGACATAATCGTGCTTAAGGGTCTTCGCGTTTAGTAGCGCGGCCTATTGAACAGGGAACGTGGGAATGCAGCGGGAAGGTTATCAGGTAACGTCGGACTACGAAGCCACGCACTGGTGGTACCTTTCGCGAAGGGACCTCGTGCTTTCGCAGGTCGAGATCGCCTCGACCGAAATCGGCTTTCCATCGAAGGAGCTTAGCCTTCTCGACTACGGCTGCGGTACGGGGTTCTTCTTGCAGTTTCTTGCGAAGTTCGGAAACGCTTCGGGCGCGGACGTTGCGGAGGAAAGCCTCGTCGAGTTCCAGAAGAGCGCCGGGTTTCCGCTTTACGATCTGAGCAGGGAGGCCGAGGCGCTTTACGGGAGGTTCGACGTTGTAACGGCGCTCGACGTTCTCGAGCATATCGAGGATGACGTCTCCGGGCTGATCAGGATGAAGCGCTGCCTTGCGCCGGGCGGACGGCTGATTCTGACGGTTCCCGCGTATGAATGGCTCTGGAGCGGCGAGGACGTCATCAGCGGGCACGTTCGCAGGTACACGATCTCCGGGATGAAACGCGTATTCCGGAAAGCGGGAATGACTTGCGAATTCATCAGCTACTTCAATATGTCGGTGCTGCCAGCGATCGCGGCGGTGGTCTACGCGAAGCGGATTTTCTCTCCCGAGAAGGCGCAGCACAGCAATCTGAAGCACGAGCCGAGGTGGCTTAACAGCCTGCTCTACAAAATCACGTCGGCGGAGGCGAGGCGCATCGGCGCCGGCAGGCTGCGCATGCCAGCGGGCGCGAGCATCGTCGCTAGACTCCGCGCGAAAGTCTGACGAGGTCAACTTGCGACCTTGTCTCCTTCGATAAATGGCGCGCCAGTGAATCCGGATATAGATTCCGCGATCGAAGCGAGTTCAGCCCGCCTGGAATCCATGAGCTGGCTGACGGGCACGGTGTAGACGTTTTCACCGCAGTCGACGACGACCCGCCATCGCACTGGCTCGCCGGATACAATCCCGGTCGCGTCGACTCGAACGCAGCGGATTTCCGTAAACTTCACTTCCGTAGCCCGAGACCTGAATACGCTCGCGGTAGTGTACGTAAACGTGCCACTACTTTTGTCGAAGATGACCGAGTTTCTGGCCAGAAGGATCGCAAGCCCGGGGAATACCACCACCGCGCCGAGGAATACGCCCGTGCCAACAGACTTCGCGTCCGAGTAGAGCAGGAAACTCGCCACGCCGAGAAGGGCGCCGAGGAAGATGAACGCGTACCCCATCATCCGCTCCATGATGAACTCGCCGCCCCAGCCGATTTTGTATTCCAGAGTATCGTTGCCTGGCGTCATTCACGAATTATAACGTCCGGGCGCGCGAGAGTCAGACGCGCATTCGAATGAATTTATATTTGGACAAGATGATCGTCTTGAACTAATATTTGAGTCCGCTCGATTATAAACGATTCACATCCGGAGAAACTGATGAGAAAAGTCGCAACACTTGCCCTCGGTCTATTTGTCCTCGCGCTCGGATTTTCGGGATGTTCGTCCATCGATCCGGAATACTCGACGTTCGAACTCACGAAGCGCTACTCTGGCTGGTCGATGGAACGCTACGATTCGACCCAGCCTGCCGCGGAAGAAGAGGTCGAAAACGTGCTCGTCAGCGCAACAGAAGAAACCGAACCCGCGGGAACTCTCGAACTCGCGCTGCTCCCCTTCGGCTTCCTTTTCTCCGTCGCCGCGGACATCATCATCCTGCCCGCGACGTTTACGGCGGACGTTTTCTACACGTTCGATTCCTGGGTCTACTCCGGCGGCTATCAGCCGTAAAGATTTCAGCCACGCGCCCGATAGGGCGCCAGGATTATCGAGGTCGAGATTTCAGGCTTCAGAACGGTTCGTGTTCACTGGGGTTCCCTCGCCATCCAGGAGTCGCGGCGCGTTCATTCGTAATTCGTAATTGAACTACGGCACTGTCACCGAGAGTTCCGTCGTGTTCGAATCCTCGTTGCCCGCTGCATCGACTGCGCGAACCGCGTAGTAGTGAACGACGTTTCCGCCTGTCGTGAGGTTAGTGTCGGTGAAAGTGAGCGTCCCGTTCGTCACTGTGGCGTAGGGCGTCGAGTAATTCATCGACGGCATCACGAAGTACATTACCCGTGGGTCGTTTGTGTACCTGTAAATGTTGTAGGTGATCCCAGTCGCGGCTGTGACGTTATCGCTCGCCGCGCTCCAGGTGAGCTGGACGCCGTTCGCTCCGGTCGTGACTGTCGTTAGAGTCGCGGACGAGAGGCCGTTAAAGCTCGGCGGAATCGTATCCGCAGCGTTCGCGCCGACGCTGAAAGGCGTTGTCGCGTTCGACGCGGGCTGATAGCCGACAAGCCACGCGCTCGCGCTGTAAGTCCCGTTCGATCCCGCCGAGTAGGTCGAAGTGAAAGTCTGCGTCTGGAACGCGGCGACGGTGAAATTCGTAAACGCCTGCGTGAAGAACATCGTCGAGCTCATCAGCCAGACCTGCACGCCGTTTGCGTTCGTGACCGCGAAATCGTACTGATGGCCGCTCGAGAAGTTGTACGTCACCGCGGCGTTCGTTCCGTTCGTGATAGTGTATTCGAGCGTGATCGTCGCGCCGGAGCTAAACGTGCTCTGGACCGCGCCAGCGGAGTCCTTCAGAACGAGCGAGTACGTAACTCCCGTGCTGCTTCCCGCAGAGACCGTGAACGGATACGCGGGAATCGTCCCGACCGTTGTGGTCGAAGTCCCGTTGTGCGGGACGCTTCCGTGGCCTTCGTAGCTGCCCGCGGGGAGCGCCGCGCCACTGTTGTCGACAACGTTCCACTGGGTGCTGAACGTGTGCGTCGCGCCTGCTGCGATGGTGAGCGTGGTCGTCGCCTGCGTGAACGATTTTCCATTCGACCAGTGCCAGAAAAGCTGGATCGGCATTCCAGACCCCGGTGGCGGAGTGGGGGACGTCACGTTGAAGTCGTACTGCTGACCGGTGGCGAAACTGAGCGTAACGCTCGAACTCCCGGTGTTCGTCAGAACCATCTGCCAGGTATAGCTGCTACCAGCGCTGACGGTTGTTACCGCGGTGCCTGTGTTGTCGAGCAGGGTCAGAGAGCCGGTGATCTGCGCGTTCGTGCCGCCGCCGGAGGAGACGAGGGTGAACGTCGGCGACGTGAAAGCCGGGATCTGCGTAGGCGCGCAGTTTCCGAGTATGCTTCCGGACGCGGTGTACGTCCCCGCCGCTTGCGTGCTCGCCGGGAACCACGCGCCCTGGTACGTGAGGCTCTGACCGGGCGCCATCGTCTCCGGAGGAGCGACGGGAGCGGGCGCGCCCGGCGGCGGCGCCGCGCAGCTCGGAAGCGGCGAAAGCCAGCTAAACGTTCCGTTCGAGTCGACGATGCTCCAGGTGGATCGCTGGTAGCAGCCGCCGGTGTACGTTACCGTCTGATTCTGCGAGGTGCCGTTGAAAAGGGTGATTCTGAAATGCACGGAGTTTCCGACGGTGAACGTGCTGGTCGGATTTCCGTTCGCGTCCTCGGTGATCATGGTCGCGGTCAGCGCGCCGCCCCCGGTGTTTCCGCTTGTAATCGCGAGCGTTACGGGCGCGAACGTCCCGAATGCGTCGGGAGCGCTCGTCCCCGTGATCGTTCCCGTAACCGTGTAAGTTCCCGCGGGGAGAGCGTTTCCGCTGTTATCGGTGAGGCTCCAGTTGACCGTGGGATTCAGAGTCTGCCCCGGATTTACGCTCGTCGTAACGAAAGCCTGAGTGAAGAATATTCCCGCGGCGGTGCTCCAGCGGTAGAGTTCGTTTCCGTTCGCGTCGGACGCCGTGAATTCGTAGGTCTGCGAGGACGGATACGTCACGGTCTGGATCTTTCCCGTGCCGTTCGTCGCGGTGAGGCGGAGCTTCACGGACGAATTCTGCGGAACCGTCGAAACCGCGACTCCGTTCGAATCCGTGACGGCGAAAGAGGTGGTCCAGCCGTTGTTCGTCGGGGGAGTGGCGGACGAGTTATCGACGTGCATCATCGCCGTGTAGCCTGCGACGCTGTTCGTGGTGCCGTCGTTGCAGGCGATGCTGATGACGTAATCCGAGGAGTTCTGCCCCGGCTCATCGATGTGGCTCTCCCAGGTGATCCAGTAGGTTCCAGCGCTGAGGCCCGTTGTCTGGCCCGTAACGGTTGCGTTTCTGAAACTCGAACCGGCGCTTCCTCCGCGGTACTGCACCGAGATGGTGAGCGCGTCCGGGTCCGGATCGGTGAGGATGAAGTTGATCGCGATATTCCCGGAGAGCTGTCCTGAAGGAGTGTTCACCGCGACGGACGTCGGCGTGTTGTTCGAAGCGCTGACGACCTGGAAGAAACTGAAATGCAGCGCCTGACCCGTGATCGTGTTCGCGCCGGTGTTGCGGTTCTTTATGCTGAGGAACGTGAAGTTCGATAGCGTTCCCGACCACGTCACGATCTGGAGTTTCGATTCGTCCGTGACTCCCGCCGCTAAGAGCTGCGCGTCCGTGTAGTGCAGCGCCACGTCGACCGGCTGGACGAAGTTCACTCCGGACGGCCCAAGCTCGACCGGCGTGCTTACTCCGGAGTAGCCGGAGGGAAGCGCCGCCTTCGGAGAGGTCGTCGCGTCCGCGATCGTGAAGTTCGTATTCTGCACCACCGCGGCGGTGGGAACGGTTATCGCCGTGCCCGCAAGCGGCGAGGCCGCATCGGTAACCTGCACCGTCCCGCCCGTGGGGCCGATGCTCGAAGACTGCACGACGGTGCTTCCGTTCTGAGTGGAATCGCCTGCAACAAGCGCCGGGCCGGACGAGGCTCCGCAGCCGATAAGCCACGCCGTGGCGAAGGCGAACGACATAAGTTTCAAGTTACGGTATTTCATTGCATCCTCACGATATGAAAAATTGTTCGAGTCCAAGATATAGCTTCTCCGAGCAATTCAAAAGCAAAAATGAAACCAATCGCTCTAAAAACAATCGGCGTTTCTCGTCAGGAACACCGTTCCCGGACGGTAACGCTGGTTATTGACATAAAGTCGAGAAACGCGAAACTCCGGGGAACCGCGAATGAATATCGAAGGTGATAACCTTGTTGCCGCATGAAAGGACAATCGCTATGGGCCTATGGCATTTAAGTAAGACGCTGCCCGTCGTCCAACTAACGTGACTAAATAAACTGCCTCTGAACGACTAAAGATGTTTATCCGAGCGATTGTGTTGAACGAAACTAGCACATCCAATTCTTCGTCAAGCAACAAGGTTCCTTCCCAAAATGGCGGAGACGATTCTAGGCTATTCTTAATATCACTGAACCATATTCCTTCCACAGTATGGAGCAAACCACCGTTATTTGTTGATTGGCTCCGAACCTGTGTTTTGGAAATTACAGAAAGAAGCCGGATTTGGATACTTGACAGGCGGGCCAAATGTTCGATAACAGAGCGCTTATTGCGATCATTAACATTCTTAGGCGTCGAGCAAACACCAACCACCCGTGACAACAAATCAATTTTAGGTTTATCCGGTTCATGCACTATCTTTTCGAACAATAGCTTAAAAGTAGCAATAGCTTCCTCCGACTCGAACCAATCTTTATTGATACGATCCTCACCGATCTTTCGAATTTCTTCGGACAGAGAGGTTAATGACGCGTTTATATTTCTTGATGCAATCTCATCTGCTTTATCGAAAAATAAATGGTCCAAAGCTCCTCCCACGCCAGGTACCATCGAAACAGCGGCTCTTACCGTCGATCTTAAAGAGGGAATGGCATCTCTTGTAATTTCCATTAGCTTTTTTTCAGTTCAATATCTAATAAATAAGCTTCCTGGTGGTCATAGAGATTATCCACGAAGGACACGAAGATGCACGAAGAATTCTTCGTGTTCTTTCGGTATCGAAACGTCCCAGGCACTTCGAAAGAGCCGCGCACGAAGTAAGTGGGTTGGAAGATCAGCGCTTACTTCGTGCGCGTCTCCTCGTCGTCTCTGAATTTCTTATCGTGTTTTTTCACGGCTTCGGTAAGGAGGAATTCGATCTGGCCGTTGATGGAACGAAACTCGTCGTCCGCCCACTTTTTGAGCGCGTTCCAGAGTTTGTCCTCGATTCGAAGCAGAAGTTGCTTTTTGGCCACTGTTTCGCTCCCTCGTTCCGCTGGCTCGTTTCGCCCTCACCCGCCCATCGGGCACCCTCCCCGGAGGGAGAGGGGAAAGCTCCCTACTCCCTACCTGTGAAGCGTGCCCGTGTTGATGACGGGCTGCGCCTCGGTTTCGCCGCAGAGGACCACGAGCAGGTTCGAGACCATCGCGGCTTTCGCCTCCGGGTCGAAATCGATGACTTTCTTCTCTGAAAGCTGAGTCAGCGCCATATCGACCATGGTTACCGCGCCGTGGACGATCTTCTTCCTCGCGGCGATGATCGCCTCGGCCTGCTGTCTGCGGAGCATTGCGCTCGCGATTTCCTGCGCGTACGCGAGATGGTTCAGCCGGACCTCCTCGACCTCCACACCGGCCTTCGAAAGCCTCTCCTGGACCTCCTTCTGCAGCGCCTCGTTGACCGCGGAACTGTCCGCGCGAAGCGTGATCACGGTCTCGTCGTCCTCCTCCATATGATCGTATGGATACTGGGTCGCGATGTTCCTGAGCGCCGACTCGCTCTGGACTTTCACGAAGTTCTGGTAGTCGTCGACGTCGAAAAGCGCCCGCGCGGTGTCGACGACCTTCCAGACGACGACCGCGCTGATGTCCACGGGGTTTCCGCGCTTGTCGTTGACCTTCAGTCGTTCGCCGTCGAAGTTGCGCGTGCGCAGCGAGATCAGGATTTTCGAATAGAACGGATTCGTCCAGAAGAAGCCGCTTTCGCGGACGGTGCCCTTGTACGCGCCGAAGAGGAGCAGCACCCGCGCCGCGTTAGGCTGGAGCATGAAATGTCCGCAGAGAAGAATGATCGCGCTTACCACTGCGAGGCCGCCCGCGCCCATTCCCCAGCCCCAGTTCTCGACGTGGGTTCTGTCGAGCTGGACCGCGCTGTAGATAAAGCAGACGACGCCGCCAATACCGAGCATCAGATTGACGAACAGCATTCCGAAGCCGTTCTTGACGTTTATGACTTTTTCCTGAGACTGGTGCATGTTTTCCTCCGGTTTGAGAACAGATACCACACTGATATCATAATAATATCATACGCGCCACTGCCCGGCGAAGTTCGAAGGCGAAAAATAAATTTTCGCGTTCTGTTCGAACAATGTGGCGGTTTGTCGGCGCAGGTAAGACGATTGCGCACAGGGCAATCGCATTTAGAATACCACATTTTATTCGTACCGTCTACGAATTATTTGTACTGTTATTGTCGGCGGACAAAATAATACATTAAATTCGTAGACGGTACGAATTTAATGTTGTATTGCGCTACCGCAGCCAGCCGCGGAGTTTGTCGATGGACTCGGTTATCCGCGTCGGCGCGTCGTGAGTGTTTCGCGATAGCTCGACGCTGATCAGATTCCCGTATCCGAGGTCTTCCAGAGTTTTCAGGACCGACGGAAAGTCGATCTCGCCTTCGCCGAGCGGGAGGTGCTCGTGCACGGGGCGGACCATGTCTTCGATGTGAATCTGCCGGAGGTCCGCGATGTTCTCGCGAATCGCGTCCGGGATCGTCTTCGACTCGTCAAGATGCGCGTGGCCGACGTCGAGCGTCAGCCACAGCCGACCGCGATCCGCGAGCGCGTCTTTCAGCCGGTGCCACTCGCTGACGGTCTCGATGAACATACCCGGCTCCGGCTCGAAGCTTACGTCGATCCCTCGATTCCCTGCGTATTCTATAATCGCGGGCAGCCGCTTCGCGAGCATCTCGAACGCTTCGTCGTCGCTCGTCCCAGGCTCTTTCACACCCGACCAGAGACTTACGCACCCGGCGCCAAGGCGCTCGGCGACGTCGATCGTGCGCTTTAAATATTCGAGCCGCGAAAGCCACGCGTCGCCTTTCGTCACGAGCGTAGGAAAGTGTTTTCGCTTCGAATCGAGCAGAAACCTCGCGCCGGTTTCCATCGCGATTTCAAGGCCCAGCTCTTCAACGACGAGTTCGATCGCGCGAACGTCGAGCACGCCCGACGTCAGCGGGTTCAGATGGTGCGTATCGAGGGTTATCGACGCGCCCGCGTATCCCGCGTCCGCAATCATCCGTAGCGCGTCTTCCAGACGGTGCTGCAGACAACCCGATGTGTGGTACGCGAACTTTAGGACGTGTAACATAATAACCTTTCAACCTTGCATCACATATTCACACCATCTTCAATCCGCACTCAATCGTCAAATCCTCGACGGAATTACGGCTACGACTGCGGTTTGACTCAATCGTGCGAATCGAACCTGATGCAAATCTGAGCGCAATTTTTGAATGTTTATTACGTTACGCGTCCTAAGGAGTCCCATCATCCGCCCTTCAGGAACTCGCGGAGGAGGTTGTAGAACTCGTCCGGACAATCCTTATGCACGCTGTGCCCCGCATTCTCGAAGATCACGAGCCTCGAGTTCGGGATCAGCCCGGCGATCTCCTCCGAATACCGCGGCGGGGTGATCCAGTCCGTCCTTCCCGCGATGATCAGCGTCTTCGCCCGGATTTTCGGAAGCAACTTCCGGATGTCGTATTTCCGGAACTCGATTCCGAACATCTTGTTGTGGGTTTTGTAATGCCACTTGCGGTTTGCGTTCGCCTTGATGAGGTCTTCACGGGCCGGCTTCTTTTT
The DNA here is from genome assembly GCA_024653775.1 of Planctomycetota bacterium. Taxonomy (GTDB): domain Bacteria; phylum Planctomycetota; class UBA8742; order JACQVU01; family JANLHZ01; genus JANLHZ01. Next base: position 33,648 of record JANLHZ010000250.1, read on the forward strand.
CGTGTAGAGCGGGCTGATGGCGAGGAAGATTTCCTTGAAATGCTCGTCGTCGCGGAGCTTGCCGTCGAAGAGATAACGAAGCTCTTCCTCGGTGGCTTCCGCGCCTCTTGCCATCGCTTCGTTCAGCGCCTCGTCCTTCGGTCCGCACCAGGCCGCGGTGCCACGCAGTATCAGATGGGACACGGAGTCCGGATACTTCGCGGCGTATTCCATCCCGAGGAATCCGCCGTAGGAGCCTCCGAAAACGACGCACTTCCCGAATCCGACATGCTTGCGAAGCGCTTCCGCGTCTTCGACCATCTGCGCGTGGTTCAGCGTCTCCGCAGCGGGATCGCCTGAGCCTCCGGAGCCGCGATGATCGTAAAAGAGCGTCTCGTGCTCGTCCACGAGCGGTCCGACCCACGTCACCGGCTCGCTCAGGTCCGACAGTCCGGGTCCGCCGTGCATAGTCATTATTTTCGGGGAACCTTTGCCCCGGAGTTCGTAGTTGATATTGCAGCCGTTGATAGTCGCGTACATAGATTCCTTCTGAAAGTGAAGACGGCATTGTATCGTTAAACCCAGCAATGTTTCAATCTGCGTCGCGAAAGCAGTTGCGGTGAGATCCGGCAAAAACATTACATTATATTCGTGCCGTCTACGAATTTACTGTAATATTCAGATTGTCTGGCAGAATAGTACGAAAAATTCGTAGACGGCACGAATAAAGTGTTCAGATTCCTGCGCCGGACTCGAACCCTTCGATTCGCGGGACGCCCTGCAAAATCTTACTCTTCGGCGGGACGGATTCCGTCACCCAGACGTTACCGCCTATGACGGAGTCGCTTCCGATAGTGATGCGTCCGAGGATCGTCGCGCCCGCGTAGATGATGACGCGGTCGCCGATTATCGGGTGGCGCATGATTCCCTTGACGAGACTTCGGTCCTCGTTTGCCTTGAAGCTTTTCGATCCGAGCGTGACGCCCTGATAAATCCGCACGTCGTCGCCTATGATCGAGGTTTCGCCTATGACTACACCCGTACCGTGGTCGATGAAGAATCGATCTCCGATCTGCGCGCCGGGGTGGATGTCGATGCCGGTGATGCTGTGCGCGTATTCGGTGATGATCCGCGGAAGCAGCGGCACGCCCAGTCTGTAGAACTCGTGGGCGATGCGATAGAAGATCGTCGCCTGAATCCCGGGGTAGCAGATGAGCGCCTCGTCGGGATACTTCGCCGCGGGATCGCCGAGAAACGCCGCCGTGACGTCTTCGGCGACCTTATGTTGAATTTTCGTGAGGCTTCCGAGAAACGACTCGAGCAGGGATTCGACCTGGGCACCGAACTGCTCGGTGGAGGTTGCGACGTCGCTACGGAAACAGAGCGCCCGCGCGATCTGCTCGCTGAGCGCGGGGACGACTTCCGTCAGCGTCTGGCGGATGAACGGGATTTCGTCCCCGCCAATGAAGTTGTGCGGTCCGAAATACGCAGGGTACAGAATCGCTTCGATTTTGCGAACGATGGCGCCGAGTTCATGTCTCGACGGCCTCGTGCCGCAGGACTTCGATCCCGCAGTCGCCCAGTCAATACTGTGAAACCCCTGCGAGAGGTCTTTCGCAAGATTATCCAAAGTAACCATAACTCTACTCACAGAACGTCAGTTCATGAATGGCTCGAAAAGCCACGTGCTGAGGTATCTTTCGCCGGTGTCGGGGAGGACGCAGACGATGCTCTTCCCGCGGTTCTGATCCCTCTTTGCAAGTTCGAGCGCGGCGTATGCGACGGCGCCCGCGGAGATTCCGACGAGAATGCCTTCCTCCCTCGCGAGCCTCCTCGCGATTACGCCCGCATCCTCGTGGGAGACCTGGACGATCTCGGTGACGAGGTCCGTTCGAAGAATCTTCGGGACGAACCCGGCGCCGATACCCTGAATCTTGTGAGGTCCGGGTTTGCCCCCTGAAAGGACCGGAGAACCCGTCGGCTCGACCGCGACGAACTGCATTCCGGCCTTGCGGTTCTTCAGAACCTCCGCGACTCCAGTGATGGTGCCTCCGGTGCCGACGCCCGCGACGACGATATCGACCTGTCCGTCGGTATCGTTCCATATCTCTTCCGCGGTGGTCTTGCGGTGTACCTCGACGTTCGCGGGATTTTCGAACTGCTGGAGCATCAGATAGTTCGGGTTTTGGCTGACGAGTTCCTGCGCCTTCGCGATCGCGCCGGGCATTCCTTTGTCGCCTGGAGTGAGGATCAACTCCGCGCCGAAGATTTTCAGCAGCGCGCGCCGCTCGACGCTCATCGTTTCCGGCATGGTCAGGATGAGTTTGTATCCCTTCGCGGCCGCGACGAACGCGAGCGCGATTCCCGTGTTTCCGCTGGTCGGTTCCACGAGAACCGTTTCCTTTTTCAGAACGCCGCGCTTTTCGGCGTCTTCGATCATGGAGAGTCCGATGCGGTCTTTCACGCTCGAACAGGGGTTGAAGCTCTCCAGCTTGGCGATGACTGTCGTTCCCAGTCCCTGTGAAAGCTTCTTCAGCCTTACGAGTGGGGTGTTTCCAATCAGATCGATTACGCTGTCAGCTATTCTAGCCACCTTAAAAACTCCATTTCTAAAAACCCGGGCGCTCCGATACGATCCGGATCGTCCTAACCTGAGAAATCGACAAGGAGAGTACCCTGACCCTCCGCGAAAGAAACTCTAAACCGAATAAACTTTCTCCTTGGCGCTTCGGACTTCTGCCCGAAGTTGTAATATGCTAACGATTTGGATTCGCCAATTTATTCCAAAGTTTGAAAGCATAAAATGGACCACCACGAAATTGCAGACATTCTCGCGGACACGACGGTATTTGGCGCGCTGTCCGACGAACAGCGAATGAAAATCGCGGAGCAGGGAACCATTCGCAAAATATCGAAAGACTCGATACTTTTTAGCGAAGGCGAAATCTGCGATCGATTCTACGTCGTCCTGAAAGGAAGGGCGCACGTTTTCAAGCGCAACAATCACGGCCGGGAACAGATTCTGAAGTTCTTCGGTCCGGCAGACATGTTCGCGTCCGGACCGTTCTTCGCGGGGAAACCGTACCCGGTGTCCGCGCTTGCGCGGTCAGACTCGGTCCTTTTCGAAATAGGGCGCTGCTCCGCGATCGATGACGTCTTTTCTAACGCCGCCGCGCTTCGCAAGCTGCTCGAATACACAGTCGAGCGCAACCGCGAACTCGTCGATCTCGTCGCGACGCTCTCCCTGGAGGACGTTTCCCATCGTCTTGCGCATTATCTTCTCCACGAGGCGGAGGCGCACCCGGAAAACCCGAACGGAGGAATCGTTCTTTCGCGAAGCAAGGCGGAAATCGCGAAAGCTCTCGGAACCGTGCGCGAAGTCAATTCCCGCGCGTTCACCAAGCTTCAGAAACTCGGCTTTATACGCACCAGCGGCCGGCAGGTGGAAATCATCGACCCCGACGGCCTCCGGAAGTTCGGGGAAGATTAGAAGGAATTAGGAATAGTAGCCCGAAAAACGCAGAAGTCAGAATGCGTCATTGTTGTCGGCGGCTGTGGTGTGTGGTCAGTCGTTAGTTCATTCCTAATTCGTAATTCCCGCCGGGCTAGCTGTCGACTATTTCGAACGTTGCCTCGATCGGAAGTCCCATCCGGACCTTCACGCCGCCGATGCGGACTTTCGAACCCTTCGACGCGAGGATGTCGTTGATCGCGGCTTTCTTTTCCGAAAGCTCGTTCACGTACCACGCGAGAAGATCGTCCGAAAGCGAACTGAGGTCCGAATGCCTGTGCTCGGACGAGGCAACGAGCTTCGGCGGCGCGAGGTTCGTAGCGGCCACTTTCGGCGCCGGTTCCGGGGTGACGTCCTTCTCCGCGGCGGCGGGTTTCGAAGGCGCTGGGATATCATCGTCGTCGTCCGCGATTTCGAATTTCTCCTCGTCCTTTTTCTTTGCCACCGGCGCAGGAATGTCCTCGATCTCCGGAGCCGCGGGCGCCTCAGGCTCGTCATCCGCGGGCTTTTCGAGCTTGAAAGTGTGGTCGCACTTCGGGCACTTGATTTTCTTGCCGAAGTTTTCGGAGGAGACCTTCAGTTTCTTGTTGCAGGATGGGCAACGGATTTTTTCTTCCATGTGTTTCTCTACAATATGGTGGGAGGCTGGGGAATCGATAAATGTAACGACTAATTTATGGCTGTGTGCGCGAATGTCAATGATAAAGGCAAACGGTACGGTCACGAGTTGATCGAGTGCGAACGTCCCGTACGCAAGTAGCGCAGTCGTCCCGGCTGCAAACTGGAAGTGCCGGTCACTTTGGGAGTGCCCGGCACATGGCGATTTACTCCTCCATTTCCCGGAGGAAAAAGGAAACCGCGCGTCCTAAATACTGCGCAGGCGAGACGCCTGCGCCCCCGGAATGCGCAGCCAAGATGTACCGGGTGCCTCGTAAGACCTCGTCCGCTCACAAGTTAGTAGCGGCGACGCCAGGCGTTTATATGTCCTCACGGGCACACCTGCAAACCTCGTAGGAGCGCGAACGCCGTCGTCCGGGCAATTTTCCTTCCGATAGAAAACATGGGACATTATAATACAAATAATTCGTAGATGGCACGAATAAAGAAGCCCATCGATTTATGCAACAAAGCCGATCTCATCGCGAGATACGCAGGGCCGTTGGCGCGGTCAAAACTTCAGTTCGACAAGTTCAAGGTAGCTAAGAAGAAAAATCGTCCCGAGCACGATTATCGAAATCACGAGTGTGGCAACCACAGCTACGAGAGCGGCGCGCGTTCGTCCTGCGAGAGCAAGAATCGCGGCTATGAGCAATCCGACCAGCGTAAATATGACGACGCCAAGTATAATGAGACCAATAACATCTTGGTCCGGTGGCGGAATTGGAGTTGGCGTAGCGTATTCCAGCCGTGCATTTGCCTTGTCGTTGTTCGGAAAATCGGGCGAACCTTGATCCCAGATCGCTCCAAATCCGAATGACTGACCAGGAAGAATTTGTGCGCCTGAAAAACGTACCGAGCCCCAGGACGTTTCTGCTATCGGGAAAGGTCCGCCGTAAACGCTACCCGGGTCTAGTATCGCTCCCCCCGGCACGAAAAGCGTTACTGCTTCAACTATCCGGTCGGTCTGATTAACGAACAGCGTTTCCAAGCTGAAACCACCGGACGGAATAGACAACTCGTAATTTACCTGATTCGAGTCAGTCAAGTTAATTGCCGAAAGCAAAATCCTTCTATTAATTGTTGCGGAAAGCTCCAGTGTATAGTCGCCAGCAGGCACCATTATATCAAAATCAAGTACTAAATGAAACGTCTTGCCATTTTCTATTTTTATATTATTCGCGAGGACCACTTGAACCGATGGGGCGGTGGCGCCAACCGCTGAGGATGTAAGCCCGTCACCGTCGGCATCCTGAAAAAAGCCATTGGTGATGTTGACAACTTGCTGTGGCGGCACTACCTGCGGGTCATAGTCGATTGTCGCTGTCACGTCCGTAATGTCGGACCCGGTCGCGTTGCTCAGTAAAACGTCCACTCCCATGCCGCCACCGGGCAGGTTCATTCGAACTCCGCCGCGGGGAAGCGGGGTCTGCGCACTTGCGATTTGTCCGGTTCCAAAGACTAGTACCGCAAAAGATAATCCAAAGATTAACGCTTTCTTTTTCATTTCCGATCCCCGTAAAAAGTAGAAATTCGTTGAAGACGGAGAGCAAAAATAACACACACACACACACACATACAAGTAAATTTTGAAATAAAGCCGTATCCGAGCGGGATTTCGTAACCGTGTACGGGGTTAATAAGTCGGACGTCGCTTCCTTGAAATCCGCCGAGCGTTCCCCCGCGATGCGCGTTCACGCCTTCGCCATCGAACCTGAAGTACACCGGCGAATTCGCGGACGCGACGCTCACCGAACTTTCCTGCGCCTGCGCGCTGCCGCCCGCCTTCGGAAGCGGGGACGAAATTCCCGAACTTTCGCACGCTGCGATCCCCGCCGTGGCGAGCGCAATCAGAGCCATTGTCATCCATTTCCTTCTCATTGTCTTTCCTTTCAAATGTGACGTGTACCCATGGTTAGAATTCGTATGAAAGTCCGCCGTAGACCTCCCGCGGCGATGACGGGCGCAGGTCGGTCGCTACCTTTGGATCGCGGGTCAGATTCGCGATGTTTTCCGCGCCTAAAAAAAGCTCGAATCCCTTGGCGATTTCGAACGACGCGCGGAAATCGACTATGGCATAACCCCTGCTCCGCGACTGTTCCGACGAATCGACGAACGCGCTGCTTTTCGCGCGCGCCGCGCTCGTCAGTTCGATACCCGCGCCCGGTATCCGATACGTCACGCGCGCGGTCCCTTTATGCGCCGGGCGCGCGGCGAGAGCGTTTCCGGTGGAGCGGTTCTTCGCGATGAGATAATCGTAGGAGAGCGAAAAGGTCAGCTCCGGTATCGGTTCGAAGGTGGCTTGAAACTCCGCGCCTTCGGTGTACAGACTTTCGATGTTCTGGTACGAGAAAATCTGCAAACCCGACGCCGCGGACTCAGCGGGGTCGAGCTGGCTATCGATCAAATCCGAGAGATTGTTTCGATAGAAGTTCACCGACAGCGCGATCTCATCTTGCGGCTCGAACTCGAAACCGACGTTTACGCCTAGCGTTCGCTCCGGATCGAGATTCGCGTTCCCGCGGACCCGGTAGCCGAGGAAGCTGTGGTCGAAATCGAAATAACGCTCCTTCAGATCTGGCGATCGAAAACCCGTCGCAACCGACGCGCGCATCCTGAAATTCGAATATGGACTGAAGAGTGCGCTTACGCTCTCCGTGACGTGAAGTCCGAAGGCCGTATCGTGTTCCATCCGCGCGCCAACCGAGGTTTTGAAGTCGTCCGAGAATTCGATTTCGTCGTGCATGAACACCGCCCAGAGAGCGAAGCCGCGCCCTGGGATTTCGCGGGCCTTCGTTAGCGCGCCGACGACGCTCGTTTTGAGCACATCCTGCGAAAGCGTTTCGCGACGCCACTCGCCGCCGGCGGTAACGGTGTGAGTGCAGCCAGCAAGTTCGAAGCCCTGATCGACCTGCAATTCCGCGGCTCGGATGCCCGCGATCGAGTTGCGCTCGTCGTTCGTCGGCGCGCCGCGAAGAGCCTTTGCGGTGTCGCGCGAAAACGAACTCGAATAGACCCGGGCGCGCAGCCGCGTGTCCTCCGCGAGATCGAAATCGCCGGAAAACGAGCCGTCGATTCGCCGGGTGTCCTTGGGCGTATCGAAAAGAAACGTCGTCCCGAGGTTAGTCTGCGACGCGATGCCTTTCGACGACTCCTCGAACCATCCGCCCTCGATTTCGACGCGCGCGTTATCCGACGGCGTCCACGCGAAGCCCGCGCTACCGTTCCGCTGATATATCTCGTCGCCGTTCGTGTCGGGGTCGCTCCGGTCGAGATCGAACTTGTCGCGATGAAAATATCCCGCGCTCGCGCTATACTCGAAAACGCCTTCAAGCCCAGAGACCCGCGCCGCGCCTCGATACGCTTCGTTTTCCCGGTAGTCCGCCTCCACGCGGCCTTCGATTTCATTCCGCGGCCTGCGGGTGATTATGTTGACTACTCCGCCGAGCGCGTCGCTTCCGTAGAGCACCGACGACGGACCGCGGACGATTTCGATCCGTTCGACAGAATAAAGAGGGATCTCCGCGAGATTCGTCACGCCCGCGCGATCTCCTATGATGCGCATTCCGTCTACCAGGATCAGCACCCGCGACGCGTCGATTCCCTGGATCGACACTCCCGTCGGCGATCCGACCGAACTGAACTCTTCGGCGGAGACATCCATCCCCGCAGTTTCCTCGATGACTTCGCCTATGGTATACGCGCCGCTCTGATCGATGCGTTCGCGGTCAACAACCTGCACCGCCGCGGGCGATTCGCGTATTGCCGATTCCGTGCGCGTCGCGGTGACGACGGTATCCGGCAGTTCGTGAGATTCCCGCGGCCATGCAACTTCGGCGGATGATATTTCCGACGATAAAAGCGCGATAAAAAACGCAATGCCGGTTATCGGATTTGGATCGCGCTTTTTATTCGAACGGGTACTGCGGGAAAACATGGATTCCTCCGTTTTAGTACCCGCGTTATATGCAATTGCAAATCATTATCATTTGCAAGAGAAAAGATAATAAATTATGGCTTCGACATCGCGTCCTCAAGTCGCGAGTAGGAGGCTCCCGTCTATACACTCATATTCGAGGTCGGACGGGTTTTACGTCTTCGGGTGAACGAAGCGGCTGCCGCGAAGTAGCGCGTCCATCTCGGCGGCGACGGGGAAGTGCCCGGCACATGAAGATTAGGATGCGCGTCCTTACGCCTTCGGGTCCATAGGAAGCGAAACCGCGACTGTGGTGCCCCTGCCTGGCTCGCTTTTCATTTCGACTTTGCCTTTGTGAGCCTGCGCGACGTACCTGACGAGCGTCAGCCCGAGACCCGGCCCGACGGAACCCGTGACCATCGTCTTCCCCAGCTTCACGAAGCTGTCGAACACGACAACCTGCTTGTCCTCCGGAATTCCAGGACCGTTGTCGCTGACGATGAACTTCACGCGGTTCCCGTCGTCCTCGACTTCGATCCGGACCGTGGAACCGCACTCGGAAAACTTCACTGCGTTGTCGAGAAGGTGATAAAGCGCGAGTTCCAGAAGTTCGCGGTCCCCCTTAGGCGCGGCGCCGGAATCCTGCACCTGATTTTCGATGCGAATCCCGCGTTTCGCGGCTTCGGGAGCGATCCTCGATTTGACCGACTCAGCGATCTGCGAAGGCACGTAGGGGGAGTTCTGGACGTAAACGCTCGCCTGGCTGAAGTGCGACACGAAGAAGATCGTCTCTACAACGTGCCTCAAACGCCTGAGGCTGTCTTCCGCGACGTCGATCATTTCCGACGCGTCGTCGCCGACCTCGTCCTTCATCGCCTTCAGAACGTCGAGTGAGCCGACGAGACTCGTCAGCGGCGTGCGAAGCTCGTGGGAGAAGAGCGAGATGAATTCGTCCTTCGCGGTGTTCAGATTGCGGAGCATCGCAAGCTCTGCGGCGTCGCTTCTGCGCTTCATCGCGCGGCTTATCGATTCTGCGACCACCGCCGGCGACGAGAACGGCTTCGGGATCAGATCGTCCGCGCCTTCGTGCAGCGCTTCGAGCGCGGCTTCGATGTCCGCAAACGCGGAAATTAGAATCACGCAGACGTCGGGCGCGATGCGTTTCAGCTTCGCAAGCAGCTCGAGACCTGTAAGCTTCGGCATCTTGATGTCGGATATGACGACTTCGGGCTTCGACCTACGATACACTTCGAGCGCGGCCTCGCCGTCCTCGGCTTCGCTGACCTCGAAACCTTCATCCTCCATAATCCTGCGGATGAGCGTGCGAACGACGCGATCGTCGTCGACCACGAGCACTTTCACCCTCCCCTGCATTCTGATTACGTCGGTGATGGACATCAGCCTTCTCCAGTTATGCGTGAAAGAATCCGCGGAAGCATCTCGCCCGCTTTTCCGAGCACTTTCGCGTCGACGAACCCCGCATTCGGAGTCTCTTCGACGTTGATTTCGATAACCCGCGCGCCCGATCGCTTCGCGATAACGATGAACTCCGCCGCGGGATAGACGTACCCGGAAGTCCCGACGATCAGCAGCGCGTCGCAGCTTTCAAGAGCCTTGTTCGCCCGGTAGAGCAGATCGAAATCGAGCGTCTCACCGAACCAGACGACCGCGGGACGAATCCACGCGCCCTCGCCGCAGGTTTTGCAGTACGGACGGGCGGGAAGAGGATTCGTCCGCTCTTCGTACTCGATGTTGCAGCAGGTGCACCGGACCCGCCAGATATTGCCGTGGATTTCGAGAATCCGCTCCGACCCGGCTTCGCGGTGGAGGTTATCGACGTTCTGCGTTATAAGCGTGAAGTTGTCCCCGAAACGTTTTTCGAGCTGCGCGATCGCGATATGCGCCGGATTGGGACGACAGCTCGCGCCGTTCACCCTTCGATCGTTATAGAAGCTCCAGACGAACTCCGGATCGCGGCTGAATGCCTCGTACGTCGCTACGTCCTCGGGATCGATAGTGTTCCATTTTCCACCCGCGCCTCGAAACGTCGGCACCCCGCTTTCCGCGGACACGCCCGCGCCCGTCGAGACGCAGAGATACCGCGAATTTCCGATGATCTCTGCGGCGCAAAGAATGCTAGTTTCGTTGTCAGACATCTCGCTCCTGGCTGCAAGACTTTCGAACTGCTTATTTATTGGGAAACCGGAATGTGTGTGAATTCCTCAACTAAAAAATTATACCTGAGATATTCCGTGCCGACGCAGTTTTCCCGGGAGTTGGATTTTTTCACACGGGCGCCCCAATAGTGTTCGGCACGCCTCCCGCGGTGAATTTTGTCCTTTGTGTTTTTGTTCAGGATTGACAGGCAATCCTGACATGATGACATCTTAGGACGCGCGTCCTAAACGCCATCATGATATGTCCCTAATGTAATGCCACCTGACATATAGGAAGTTCACCGTGACCAGGCCTGAAAGAAGTTGACGGAAAGATGATTGCATTCAGGCGATATTCTTGTTACCCTGTAGGCAATGAAAGTAATAGACAAAAAATGCATATTATAGATAGATACGTAATTCTATTCAGATTTTATTAATACAATTAATTATGAATTGTATTAATAGTGCTTTAAATACAGTACATATAGATTCGTTCATACAAATGCCAATGTTCCAATTTTGGCGTTAGCGTTAAGTGAAACCAGTTGCCTGGTTTTCCGGGACGACCCAATAGTGTTTAGCGCCGATCGTGACGAACACTAATGCGGGCGCCATTAGAAACTATCTCAAGCAATCGACATCGATAATTCGGAGCCGTCAAACGAGACGTTTGACGGCTTTTGCGGACGATGACGTCCGCGGTCCCGGGTGCCTACGATAGTTTCTTAGTCCTCGAATTCGCAGACGTCGCTGTGCAGAACGACGTGCTGGGCGCCGTCCGACCGGATCAGCCGCGTTTCGATTATGAAATGCTCGCGGAACTTAAGCTCCGGACCTTCAGGCGAGAACGCAAGGGCGTAACACCGGGTGGAGACTACAAGCGCGCAGTTCTGTCCGTTTTCCCTCTCGACCTCGTTTTTCGCGAGTCCGGGAATACCTTCGACCGCGGACTCTATTTTCGACTCGATCGCGCGAACGAGCGCTTCGATCCGAGACTTTCTGCGAGATTCAAGCTCGAACTTGACGACCTCGGATCGCGCCTGCTCAGAGTCGATTTCGTGTACCAGAGGCTGCGCGAGGGCGACCGTGATCCGCCCGATTTTTCTATCGCGGACCAGGGTTACAATCGCGTTCCGGAGATCGCCTTCGATGAATTCCGTCACTTCCGCCGGAAGCTCCGGCTCCACGTTTTGCCGTGGGGACGTTGGCGCTTCCGAGGCCATCGGATTCCGCTCGGCGACCACCTCGATCCGCGGCGGCAGTGTCGCGGGTTCGTTCGTTACAGCGCAGGCGGAAAGCCTCAGCCAGAAAAAAAAGAAAGCCAAAGTCACTATTCCGCGCTTTTGAAGCAAATTTCCGATCCCCTACTCCCTACTCCCTACTCCCTGTTCCCTACTCCCTGTTCCCTGCTCCCTACTCCCTTCTCCCTACTCCCTGCTCCCTTCTCCCTACTCCCTGCTCCCTACTCCCTGCTCCCTACTCCCTTCTCCCTTCTCCCTACTCCCTTCTCCCTACTCCCTTCTCCCTACTCCCTTCTTATTTGCCACCGTCGACGTAAGTCCCGCCTGACATTTCAGCGAGCCCCTGCAGAAGAATCTTGTCGTGGTCGGCGCCGATGCCCACGGTGTTGACGATCAGATGGCGGGAGAGGTTGAAATCGTAGAACGCGTTCAGATGCTCTTCCGCGGTGGCGTACTTGCTCAGCATCGGGACGCCGTCGGTGAGGAAGTAGATCGTGTCCGGGCTGTTCTGATAGTGGTAGGGATGGTCGATGTTCGCGCGTACCTCCTGGACGTCCGTGGTCCGCGCGGCTTCGACGAGCGCGTCCCAAATGTTCGTCGCGCCCATCGGCCCGAGCTTTTTCATGTAGTCGATCGCTTCCTGGCGGTTCGCGGGAGTCGCGAAAACGAGCTTGTCTTTCCAGCGCGAAACTCCGCTCGAATACACGACGAGATTGAACCGCGTTCTCTCCGGAAGGAACCACGCGGCGCGGGTGAATTCCGCGACCGCGAGATCGAACTTGCTGAAAATCCTCGCCGGCTCTATCGGCGGCGGGCCGGTGACGTCGGGACGGAGCGGGTCCGCTGTGAATTGCCCGCGGAATCTGTCGCGAACGCTCGTGTCCACAGGATCGGACATACTCCCGGAAATGTCGATTACGAAACAGATGCGATCGCTCGAAATCTTCATTCCGTAGTACGTCGGCGGCTGGGGCTGTGCGTAGTCGCCACCGCCGGGGACGAACGCGTTCCCCGCGGCGCGGTTTCGAAGGACGCTGCGCCACCAGCTTTCCCACGCGTCGGGGTCGGGACCGAGATTTCCGCTGGTGATCCGCTTCAGCGCGTCCACGAGAATTTCGCTCACGAGTTTGCTGCTAGATTTCCGCAGCGCTGAGCAGAGCTGGAATACGTGCTCCTCCTTCGCGGTTTTCGATAGCGCCCGCGCGCAGCCGTGCTGAAGCGCCCACATATCGTGATCGATCAGCTCGAAGAGTTTGTCTACGTAGAAGTCGTCTTCGGAAAATGCGACCGCGTCGACCGCCGCGATGAGGAGCTGATGGTCCTCGGAATCGAGGAACTTCGTCAGAGTCTCGCGGACCTTGTCGCTGCCTTTGATATGCCCGATCGCGAGAAGAAGCTGCGCCCCGAGTTCGTACGTCAGGCCGCGGCGCGAAAGGTACTCGCAGAGGTCCTCTATAGATTCCTGAAGAGTCGTCTCGCCGAGCGCGGATACGCAGTCTCTCCGAACTTTGTAGCTCTTGTCACGGGCGAGAATGTCGAGGAGCAGGTTGGTTGCTTCCGCCTTCTCGATTCCAGAGAGCATTCTCACAGCGTCGATTCGGAGCTGTTCGAGCCGCGCGTATTCGACGCTGTACTGCGGAGTCCCCGTGGGCGCGAGTTCCACGGACCCCGCCTCGTACATCTGGGCGACCTGCCTTCGAAGTTGCTGCCATTCCCTGCGGTCCATTTCTTCCGCGAGCGCAATGGGCGCGAAGTTCGCGAGTCCAATGGCTATGAACAAAATAATTCTGAGGTTTGGCATCGAGCGTCCCCAAGTATGTATCTGGGCGTGCCCACAAATTACCCCGCGGCGCTCCTACGTGCAAATGATAACTCCCGCCGTCGTTGATTTAACATTATATTCGTACCGTCTACGAATTTATTGTAATATTACCAGTATCTCCAGAAGAGATGGCGCATACTATCGAAGGTCGAAGCCCTGAAAACCAAGCCGCGTCAATAAAGTTCCCGCAGCATGTTTCCGTTCACGCGGAAGTGCTGGTTTCTAGCGGTGAGACTTCGCGCTGAGCAGCCGAACTTGCTCGCAATTTCCGAAATGCCGCGAACGATGTTCAGACGGACCGGGTAATCGGTTTCGAGAGCGAATCTCTCCAAAAGCACGTTCGCTGAGGATTTGCATCTCGCGATCCCGAACCCCTGCGCCGCCGCAGCGCGGATGGTCGCATCGGATGAGTCGAGAGTCGATAACCTGACTTCGTCCGGAATCTCCGCGCTGTTCTGAAGTATCGCGAGTCCGAGCGACGCCGCTTCCGCGACGTCCGCGTTCCCTCCCGCGAGCTGCACTCTGAAAAACTCGAAATCCTCCGCGCGCCACGGGAACGCGGTATTTCGATGCGCGATCGCCATCGCTGTCAGGCAGCTTCTCCGAACGTCCGCGGCCTCGGCTCGATACTGCGCCCTCGCTTTCAGGATATCCCGGACAGCGCTGAAAGTCGCTTCCCCTCTGTTTGGAGCAATCATTCCGAGGGAGATCGCACACGCAGAGAGAACCGACGCCTCGACTTCGTTTCCGCCTGTGAGTTTCCTCGAAAGCTTTTGAACGAATCTCTCGACGAGCTGCGCCGGCATCGTGCGGTTCTGCGACATTATCGCCATCGAAATCGCCGCGTAACCACGATCTTCGGTTTCGCCTTGCTCGACATAGTATTCGAGCGCGTCCGCGATTCCTGCCGCGAGCCTGGGAGCAGCGCCAATCGACCGCGCAAGCGCAACCATCATCATCTGCCGCGTGAAGGCGTCCTTCTCGCTGTCCGCCGAGACTGGATAAATCTTCACGAGCGTTCTTTCCGCGGATATGCGTGAGGGATAGTCCGCCGCGAGCGCGCCGAGTGCGATCGCGATCGCTTGCCTCGACGACGTTCGTAGAAGCTGATCTTCGAACTTCGAAGAAAGGAAGTCCGCGTTGTTCGCGCCGCCGATCTTTCCGAGCGCGCAGAACGCGTGGGCGGAGACGTCGTAGGAGTAGTGGGAAGTCAGCGCGCGGATGCTTTCGGACGCGGAAAGGTCTTTCGATATCTCCGCCGCGCTCATCGCCGCGATCAGAATCTCCGGCCTCGCGGAAGAGTCTTCCAAAGCCCTTCGAATGACGCGAAGAATCTCCTCTGGACTGACGCCGCGCTGCTTTTCCCGTTCCGCTAGGAAACCGAGTCCGACGAGTCCGTAGCATCTGACGATGAGGTCTTCGGACGAATCGAGAATTCGCGCTTCGATCTGAGTGGCCGCTTCGATTTCGCCGAGCATTCCGAGCGCGAGATTCGCCGACGCGCGCACCTTTGTCGATTCGTCCGCGAGAAGATTTTCGAGCATAGTTCTCGATTCGCTTCCTCCCCATTGTCCGATCCCGGTCGCCGCGGCAGCGCGGATTTCCGCGTCCGCGTCCTGCTTTGCGATCTCGAAAAACCCGCGGTAATCGCCGTCCTCCGAAGGCTCTCCGAACGCGACGAACTGCTCGCGATTTCCTGAATTCCACCATCCCCGCCACGTGCTACGGACGTCAGAGATGGAATCGACTGTCGAAGGCATGCTCGAAACGTCGAACGGCCTCGCTGGCGACGCCGGTAGCGTCGTCGCGCGAGGAGCAGCCGAACTTATTTCCGGCGCTTGACTCCGCGTCGGCGAACTCGTTTGAGACGAATCCTGCGAGCTTGGCGTCGTCTGCGCGAACGTCTCGCTGGGAAGTGGCTCTCCGGAGGTCGTCGTGACAGCCTCGTGGCTCGAATCCTGCGCGACCGGGGTCGATTCCGCAGTTCCGGAAACTACAGGTGACCTCACGGCTTCCGGAGCGGGTGGAAGTCCGTAGACCTCCCGCGGCGGTGGGACGTGCACCACCTCCGGCGCTCCCGCTGGCGAAGGCTGGGGATTCTGGCGCACCTCCGGTCTCGGCGGTCTTTGATTCTCCGGCCTCGGCGGCCGGGGCGTCCAATCCCGGAAATTTTCGCCGTGGCCGTGCGCGGAATCGCAGAGCAGACCCGTCAGAACGAACAGAATAGTTATTGTCGAAATGCGATAAATCACGGGAACTCCTTTTTCAGGAGTCCAAACCCTCCGCGGTACTTAAAGCAAACGCGGTGCCCGTTTTGCGAAACTCTGTGAACCAGTGGGCATTCGCCGAACCACGTAGCCCGGCGGCTCGGGCATCTTACCCGTGTCCGGAACAGTAACGTTGAAGTTGTCGTGTTAAACCGACGCCGCTCGGAAGAAGGATGGTTTTTGCCGGCTGAATTGTAGACTAAAATTTAGACTTAGCCTTAGTCGTAATCTTTTAAGGCATTAATTTCCTATCTATTATCAGTTAATCAACTAATTATTCTTATTATAATACTTATAAAGCATGATAGTATCCGTGCATATATTTTGTAACTGTTCACCTGTTCACGGGGTAGTTCGCGTTCGTAGTGGCGCCGTAAGGCGTTTCTTTGATCCACCACACCACGAAAATATGCTCTCACGAGCACACTACTACAGAATCCCGCTATAGACTGCGATCTACCCCGTGAACAGTTACTATATTTTATTGTTGTGCCAATTCAGTGATTCACAGCACGTCTGCTGGAACTTTTCAGCCCTCAAAGACGGACCTTTGAAATAGAAGTGAATTTTCCAGACGGCGTGAATGCCTGGGAAGTGTTTCACCGAACGAAATCCCAAATCGCATTTCCGTGCGCCACGCCGCGGTTATCGAACCGTCAATCGTTACCAACCGCGGAATTCGTTACGAATTCGTTACAGACTACTGTATGAATCCCCACACGCCCTCCTGGCGTAGTTCCTCAAGTTCCAGGCCAAAAACGCCGATAAATGTTATACTTATGTTGTGACGGGCGTTTTCCAGGAATCGAGCCTTGTCAGAATCGATAGTTCCATCAGGCGCCGATTCCCAGGATCATCGGGCAAAATATGTTTAATCCGATAACTACAAGCCAGGCGGGGATTTCACTCCTCCAGAACGCGGTCCAGATCGCGAGGGCAAGGCACGCTCCTGAGCCGACGAAGCACATGCTCGAAGTCACGCAGCTCGTCTTTGGCAAGTCGCCGGAACTGTACGGAGTGTACGCGGATTTCCAGAGCGGCAAGTTCGACGTTTTCAAAAACAGCATTCCCGCCACCGACACCATCCTGAATAAAGCCACAACGGGCATCGGGCAGATCGTCGACATACTCGCGGAACTCCAGAACCTCGCGATCGAGGTCGATTCCGTCGGCGAGCTTTCCGACAGCCAGAAGGAAACCGTCAATCGAATCACGGACCTCGCGTTCTCCCGGATAGGTCAGATCGTCAATTCGACCACTTATTCCGGTCGGAACCTCATCGGAGATTACAGCGAAGACAACGTTAAGGACGTCAGCAGCGGAATCGCAGACCTGAACGTCACGAGCGTCGACATAACCGGGTCGAGCAAAACTATTGCGATCAGTGTGCAGTCTCCCGCGAGTGCCGCGGAAATCGAAGCCGCGTTCGGGGATCAGGATTCCGCGTCGACCATCCGCATTTCCGGCGTTGAAGGCGTTGCGACGGTCGAGATCCCCGCGGGCGCGATGGCGAAGGAAGTCGTCGCGAGGATCAATATCGCAGCCGCGCAGACGGGAGTGATCGCGGAGCTTGAAGGCGCCACCGCGAAATTCGTGTCTACATCGGGAGTCGGGACGGAATCGTTCGCCAAGTTCGAACTCCTCGAAGGAAACTTCACCGATTCCGCGGGCAACACCCTTGCGGACCAGACCGCGTACGGCGCGGACGCGATCGCGTTCGTCAACGGGCAGCAGGTCGTGTCCGCCGGAAACACGCTCTACATCGACACCGGCGGCGTGCAGGCGAACCTCAGGATCGACGACTCGGTTACGGGTTCGACTTCGCTACGCTTCACCGTCTTCGGAAATTCGGCTTCGAATACGAATGGTCCGGACCCGATCGCGAACAACAAGGCGCTCGCAGATCTAATCGAGGAACTCGACGCTTCCCCGGAGGCGCTCGGTCTTGGCGATCTTAAACAGGGCGAACTCGCGGAACTTGCTTCGAATCCCCGCGCCGCGGTGGAGATCATCGGCGTCGCGCTCGACAAACTCTCCGAGCACATCGACGCGATCGACAGATTCATGCAGGGCGAGGGCTACGTCTCTCCGGAGACCGCGTCCTTCCAGAGGCTCGCGACCGCGGGGC
Source organism: Planctomycetota bacterium (assembly GCA_024653775.1). Taxonomy (GTDB): domain Bacteria; phylum Planctomycetota; class UBA8742; order JACQVU01; family JANLHZ01; genus JANLHZ01. The sequence continues at coordinate 51,328 of JANLHZ010000250.1, forward strand.
TGACCTCGCTAAATGGCGAAGCGCCGTCATACACCTACGGCAGCGCGGAATCCACCGCGTTCCTGATGAACAACGCGATGAGCCTCGGAATCTATCACGATATGCTCCCCGGACCGCTTTCGAAGATGTTCCAGTTCTTCTTCTGATCTGGCGAACACGCGAATGGGATGGCGTTTTCACTTGTGGCCGAGCCATACGAGCCAGTTGTCGGGATTGCGGTTCTCAGCCAGCGATCCGAACGTGTGCCCGGAATTCAGGATCGTCGCAAGCGCTATCGTATCGCGATATGAAGCCGTGGGGTCGATCGTCTGAAAATTCGCAAGCTCCGCCACCAAGTCCACGTCCGGCTTGATAAAACCGAGCGCAAGCCCCGCGTTGATCCGCGTCTCGTTCGAAAGAGCGCTGTCGAAAACGATTTTCCGGAGCGAAGCCGCGCAGGGAACGCTTCTTCGCTTTACAGCGATTGCGATCGCCGCGTCGAATATCGTCGGCTCGTCGAAATAGACCGCGCCCGTCCGAAGTGGCGACGAGTAAAAATCGATCTGAATCGCCCTGCTCGACTCGAGAGCGCCGCTGCCGAAAATCTCGACAAGTCGATCGTCCATTTTGGAATCACCTGTAAGGTACGCGGCCATCAGTCTGTGCAGGGTTCCGAAGCGCTGGATGTTCTCGCCGAACGTTTCCCAGAGGCTCGCGCCGATCATCGTGTCCGTGAACTGATAGCCGAACTGGAACAGTTCCAGCGGCGAAAGTTCATATCCGCCGCCGGTCGGGTCGTTCGAGAAGTTGAAGTTCGGTTTCGGGATCTTCTCCTGCTCCAGGTCGATGGTCAGCGCGCGAAAATTTCTGCCGAGCAAATTCCGCGTCGCAGTCATGTGCACGCCGATCAGATTTCCCGCCGGCGGTAGCTTGCGCTCATCCGCGGCGGTTTCCTGGAGCAGATTCTGCCACAGCTCCGGGTCGGCGTTCGTTTCGTCGTCTCCAAGCGACCAGCCAAGAGTCTTCACTATGCACCGCGCGACGAATTTTCGCGCTTCCAGGACGGTATCGATCGACCGCCGGTTATTCGTTACAACCGCTCTCGATTCGAGGAAGGCCAGAAAATCGATCATCGCCGGCGCGTAACGCGGATCCTCGCGTTTGCTAAGCTCGAAGATGATCTTCAGTTGAACATCGTAACTTTCGTACGCGGGTTGATCGATTTTCACTTCCTCGATGAAATCCTCCGTGCGAAGCAGCGCCAGGGTCGCAAAATTCCGGACGTCGTCCGAAATGCTTCCTTCGAACTCGCGCAGAATCTCGGCTGCCCTCGGGTCCGCAAGATCGATCAGAATTTTGATAAGCCCAAGCAGTCTCGCTTCGGCGTTCAAGTCTCGTAAAGCTATCATCCTCGCGTCGCCGTTCGCATTCGACCTGAATCCCTCGAAATCCCTGTCGATTCTGATAGCATCGACTACGCTTGGCGTAATGTAGCGATCGAACATCAGGATAGACATGCGCGGTGGCGCACGACGAGTCGGCGTCCTCGAAATCGTTATAATTTCGTTTCTGATTGCCTGCTCGATGGTCGCGGAAGCTATCCAGCTCGAAACTTGATTCGCCTGGACGAGAATGTCCGGATAAATCTTCTCCGGCCGGAACGCCCTTCGAAGTTCTTCAGCGGTCAGAGGCGAAACGAACGCCATCCGAGTGTCCGCTTCGAGCGGCGGCGCGTACGCCACCGGTGCACGAGGGGGTTCCGGGAAGTCTGTGATACGTCCGATGAGCGATCCCACCGACTCTTCAGCGGGAAAGCTGTCCAGAATCCGTCTCGATGTCATTCTCGCCGCCTGACCGGTGGCTCCGCTGACGAAAACCGGGTCGCGATAATCGTAGCTCGGGTTAGGCTTCAGAACGATGCGCGGAACATCCCGCGCGATCGCGTCCGGAAGGTAGTTGCTTGTGAACTCCGGGCTGATTGTCGACTCGATGACTTCGAATCGCATCCTTAGTTGTAGCAGCCTTGCATTGTTCACGGAGGGTGTCTCGACGAATCTGATCTCCGGCGCTCTCGCGTTCATTGCCTGCGACGTCTCCAGGTCGAGGTCGAACTGCCTTTGAAGCTCCCGTTCCTCCCACGGGGACAACGATTCGCTTTCAAAAGCCGCGATTTCACCTACGGAGTCTCGCGCGTTCGTGTCGATGACGCCGAAAACGACGAAGAGCAGCGCCCCGAATGCGATCATCGCAAACGCGATTGTGAGAATCAGCTTTTTCTGGTCCGCTTCGTTTATGGATGCGAGCGTGTCGGAGACGTTTGCGCCAAGTTCGCGCACTTCCGCCAGCACGCCGTCGGATTTTCGCGATTTTGTAGTCAGATCCTGAAACGAAGTCACGACGCCGTTCACACGGTCTGGTTCCGCGCGGGTGGATCTTTTTTCGGGCATTGCAGTGAGGATCGGGGCGCCTTTGACAATTAAAGAATACCACATTCCGTTCTGCCCTGCAAGGCCTGAAATAATGTGAAACTTCTCCATTTCGTCCGTGAATCGAATTATCTGAGGTTATAAGATTTTCTGTGACCGTTCGCGGGGTTGCCTGGGAGTGTAGACGTCCTCGTCTGCGCAATTTCTATTTCACCACTAGTGTTTGCGGTTACACGAGGCTTTGTTTATCCATCAAGCGAGGACGGTTGATGGATTTCGCGGACGGGACGTCCGCGTTCCCATTACGTAAACAGTTACAGATTTTCTTAAAAGGAAAACATGTCTCACGCCACAGGAAGATTCGCGTTGATAGCAAGTCTGATTTTGCTTGCCGTTTCACTGGCGCTAGATTCCTGTTCGAGGGAAAACCCGCAGCCGGCGGACGAAGTAAGATTCAATCCTGACGATCCCGCGCCTGAGCGTCTGTCCGCATTCAATCTATTCGACGGTTCTCCTCACAAACCCCGAAAGAACGTGCTGTACTATGATCTCGCCACTCCGCTGTTTTCAGACTACGCGGTAAAATATCGCCATGTGTGGATGCCGGAGGGAAAGAGCGCGAAATATATGCCGGAACTGCCTTTCGATTTTCCGGTCGGAACTATAATCGCAAAAACGTTTGCGTTTCCACTCGATTTCCGCAATCCATCGAAAGGCGAAAGAATTATCGAAACGAGGCTTCTGATTCTTCGGCCCGGCGGCTGGGACGTTCTGCCTTATATCTGGAATGAAGCGCAAACCGACGCCACATTGAAAAAAACCGGACTTATAACAAATGTCAGCTTTATTGACGCGAACGGCGAAACAAATAATATCAATTATATTGTCCCTAATACTAATCAATGCAAAGCCTGTCACGATGCTCACGGGAAATTCGGACCTATAGGTCCCGTAGCCCGGCAATTAAATAATACTATTAAATATCCGGACGGCGCGGAAGCTAACCAACTATCAAAGTGGATCGATAGTGGAATACTATCGGATGTACCGGAAATTGCGACTATAGATAGTATTCCCGCATGGGACGATGAAAATTCAGGAACTATAGCGGAGCGCGCGCGGGCATATCTCGAAATCAATTGCGCCCATTGCCATAACCCCGCCGGGCCGGGTCGCACGGCGGGTCTCGACCTGCGCTATTCACAGGTTGATCCATATAAGTTCGGCGTCCGAAGAAATTCGGTTTCCGCCGGACCTGCAACCGGGGGATTCCTGCACGATATCGAGCCTGGAAATCCAGCGGAGTCAATTATAGTTCACAGGATGAGTTCCACCGAGCTTGGAACTATGATGCCGGAACTTGGCAGGACCACGGTTCACAAAGAAGCAGTCGAGCTTGTCAGTAGCTGGATCGCGGAAATGAATCCGTCCGGTACTGGCGGAGATTAGACTGTGGTTCCAGCCATCTGTTTGCGATGAGATTCCTCATCCGACCCAGTGGTTGATTTTTCGCCATCGAGTCCGGCCTTTTTCAGAATCCACATCATCGGACACCAGTTCGTGAATCCGGACTGAAACAGGTTCAGACCGACGAAGCCGGTAAAAATAAGCCAGTACGGACTATGCCAGTATGCAAGAGCCGCGCTAGACGCGACAAAAAATCCGGCGATTAGTCTGAGTGCGCGTTCTATAGTCATTTTCAAGCTCCTTATTGGTAACTGTTCACGGGGTAGTTCGCGTTCGTAGTGGCGCCGTAAGGCGCTTCTTTGATTCACCACATTGCGAAAAGGTGCTCTTACAGGCTACTACGAACAGATTCCCGCTATAGACTGCGAATTACCCCGTGAACAGTTACCTTATTGTTTTCCATGCCGCCAAAGATATTGAATTCCTCCAATATCAATTGTACCATCCAGAAAATAAAAAGGCGGATATGAACGCAGTCGTTTCAGAGGAAAGAAAGCCGGGTCCGATTCTTCGCGCGCTACGCGAAGGCGTCGAAGTGATTCTGGAACTTTTCTTCCCCGCGCACTGCATTAATTGCGAGGACGCGCTGTTTCCTGGGGAAGTGGCAATCTGCGACTCGTGCGCCAAGCAGATCGTGCTCATAAAGGACGACGTCTGCATCCGTTGCGGAATGAAGCTCAGCTACGGTTTCGGGCCGAAAATAACGTGCGCGGACTGCATCCGCGATTCCGGTTTCGAGATGACCTGCGCGGTGGCAATGTACAGCGGTCCGTGGCAGACGCTCGTTCAGAGGTGGAAGTTCGGGAGATGCCAGGGTTCTACGCGGCAGCTCGCGAGCATGATAGTTCACCGCATCAAAGCGCTCGGTCTCGAAGATGAATTCGACGTCATCACCCACGTACCGATGATCGGGTTCTCCTGGTTTTTCAGGGGATTCGACCACACTCAGACCCTCGCGAAACACATCGCTTTCGAAATGCTGAAACCTCACGAAAGGCTTCTTGCGAAAGTCAGAAAGACGAAGAAGCAGAGCAGCCTGAACAAGGCGAACCGGCTCAAAAACCTGAAGGGAGCCTTTCGAGCGGCGGGAGAAGTGAAGGGAAAGCGTGTACTTCTGATCGACGACATCGTAACGACTTGCGCGACCGCGAAGGAATGCTCGAACACGCTCCTGAAGGCTGGAGCGCGTCAGGTTGTCGTTGCGGCGCTCGCTCGCGCGGCGCTCGACAAAAACTGAGAATATTTCAAACAAATGGTGCGGGCGCTCGAAATTAAGTTACCGCCGAGGAAGATTCGGCATTGAGTTCGCAAAAATCCGGGATAGAATTACAAAACTATAAATAACGCAGCGGGAGAATACCATGCGCCTCAGTATCACCGAAATTTTCATGCTCATCGTTGTCGCAGGGCTTTCTAGCGGAACCGTTCTCGCGTACAAGACGCTTTCCGCGGAAGAAAACTCGAGCGACTCGCAGGTAAAGATCGCGAACATCAAGGACGAGGTGATAGAGGCGACGGAGGGCATAGGCGACATCGCAAGATCGCACAAGGAGGACACGAATTTCATCCGCCAGCACGATCAGGTGATCCAGCCGCTGACGACGGTTCGGGACGACATACGCGATTCGCTCTCCGCGCGCGAGTTTTCAGAGTTTTCGGCTGACGAGCAGGCGGAACTCGCGGGGATGGTTTCGACCATGCGCGCAGAGCTTGCGGAGGACCAGCAGAAGTATGAAGCTGAAATGCAGCGCGCGGCGGAGTTCGCGTCCCAGCGCACTATCGAGGAAGCACTTACCCAGTACCGCGAAGATCAACAGCGCGCGCTTCAGCAACAGCAGGATCAGTTCCGCGCGCAAATCGAGAATCGCGTGCAGGAAGGAATCTCCGGCGCTCTAGGCGTGGAGCGAAGTCAGCTTCAGAATATGCGGACCTCCATGGAAAGCGTGCAGACGAGGCAGAACAAGATCGATGAGGACCTCGCAAACGGACTCATTACCGAGGAGGAGCATCAGCGCCTCAGCGATGAACTTCAGCAGGAGCAGTATTCAGCGGTGCGCGAAGTGCTCACGCCGGAGAGGATGCAGGGGTTCCGGCAGGGATTCCAGGACCTTCTGAACAACGCGCTCGGCCAGCAGAATGCGCCGCAGGTGCCGGACTTCCAACTTCCGGAGAACGTGCAGGATCTCCAGCCACCGGCGGGGATGGATCCGAACGCACTACAGAACGGCGGCGGACCGGGAGCGGGCGGCGATCCGATGCAGCAGCTTCAGGAAATGTTCGGAGGCGGAGGCCAGCAGAACGGAACCGGTCAGCAGATGGGGGGCGGCCAGACCCTTCCGGACGGCACTCAGATTCCGTCGGAAATTCCCGCCGACGCGCAACAGCAGCTTGAAGGCGCGCAGCAGCAGTTCACTCCCGAGCAGATACAGGCGATCCGCGATCGTCTCGCGCAGGGCAGGAATGGCCAACAGAACCAGAACGAACAGAATCAGAACGAACAGCAGGACCAGCAGCAGGACAACCCCTTCGGCGACGATTTCTGATAAATGGGAGTGCGGACATCCCCGTCCGCGCATGGATAAAAACAGTGGATTTTAAAACAGGACTTCCTCGACAGTGAAGCGATGCGGGAAGGAAAACGATGGATGCCTCGGATAAGATTGTCGAAACCGTCTCGATGATGCATCCGTCGGTGCAGGCGATTTATCTTTACGGGTCTTTCGAGACGAAGTACGAGCGCGCGGATAGCGACGTCGATATAGCGGTGCTGCTCCCCCACGATGAGGCGAAAGCGGCAGGCTCCCTCAGGTTCGGGGAGCTTCAATTCGGACTGGAAAAATTGCTGGGCCGAAGTGTGGACCTTGTCAACCTGAGACTCGCGTCCACTGTTCTTCAGAAGGAAGTCGCTTATAACGGCAGGAGAATTTTCAGTGGCGATAAGTACGCAGTTGACCTGTTTGAAATGCTTGTGCTCTCGTACTATCAAAAGCTGAACGAAGAACGGAAAGAATTGGTGGATGAATTCGAGAGGACCGGAAGAGTGTTTCATAGATGAACGACATCGTCATCGACAAAATCCAGAGCATCGAACGATGCGTTGGTAGAGCGCGTGAAGAGCATTCCGCCGCGGGAGAGAATTTCGCGAGCGATCATACGAGACAGGACGCGGCCGTTCTGAATGTTACAAGAGCGTGCGAGCAATCGATCGACCTTACCAATCATCTAGTCAAGATTCTGTCGCTCGGAATCCCCTCCAGCAGCGCGGAAAGTTTTGCCTTGATCGAGCAGGCGGGAGTTATCGATGCGGAGCTTGCGGAGAAGCTGAAAAGGATGGCTTCGTTTCGAAATATCGCGATTCACGCATATCACAAACTCGATGTCGAGATACTTGAGAAAGTGATCGTGACGTACCTCGACGATCTCCTTGAGTTCACTATGAACGTCGCAAAGTTCTTACAGAAGTGACGCAGAGGCTGTCCGTTATCCCTTGTAAACGCTGACCAGCGCGTCGCCGATGTCGGCGGCGGTCCGGGCGCAGGGGACGCCGATGCGTTCAAACGCAGCGATCTTGTCGCTAGCGGTGCCCTTGCCACCCGCGATTATCGCGCCCGCGTGGCCCATGCGCTTTCCCGGAGGCGCGGTCTGACCCGCGATGAATACCGCCATAGGCTTCCTTTTCGGATGGCTCTGAACGAACTCCGCGGCCTGCTCTTCCGAGCTTCCGCCGATCTCGCCTATCATCACCACCGCTTCGGTTTCGCCATCTTCGAAGAACATTTCGAGCACGTCGATGAAGTCGGTGCCCTTCACCGGATCGCCGCCAATTCCGACGCAGGAGCTTTGCCCGAAGCCCTTGTTCCCGACCTGCCACACCGCCTCGTAGGTGAGCGTCCCGCTGCGGCTGAGCACGCCGACGTGTCCTTTTTTATGGATGTGCCCTGGCATGATCCCGATTTTGCATTCATCGGGAGTGATGACTCCGGGGCAGTTCGGACCGATGAGTCTTGTCTTCGAGCCTTCGATATAGCGCATCACGTCGACCATATCGAGCGTGGGCACGCCTTCGGTGATCGCGATGACGAGATCGAGTTCCGCGTCGACCGCCTCGATGATCGCGCCTTTCGTTCCCCCCGGCGGGACGTAGATGACGCTCACGTTCGCGCCCGTCGCGGCTTTCGCGTCGGCTACGGTGTTATACATCGGCATCCCTTCGATTTCGGTCCCCGCGGACCCGGGTTTTACTCCGGCGACCATTTGCGTTCCGTATTCCTTGCACATCTTTGCGTGAAGCTGGCCTGTTTTGCCCATTCCCTGCGTGATTACCTTGGTGTTCTTATCGACGAGTATGCTCATTTCGTTCTCCGATTCGGTTCCCTTCGCACGTGGCATCGGCGTCCTATGATGAACCACGGACAGGATGCCCGTGCCACGCAATAATGATAATCCCCGCGTGCGCGCCCGCAAAGATCAACTTTTTTTGTTTGGCGCAACCCGATCAACGTTTGAAATGGTGCTGTATGAACTCAGCGGTCTGACTCGCAGCAAGCTCAACAGTAGAAGGACCTGTGCGGATATAGAACCGCTCTACTTTTTCGTCCTTCACGTAAACCGGCGTCGGCGATTTATCGCACTTTATCACCATAACTCTACAGTCATCCTTGTCTTCAAATCGAGGGTGCAGAACCGTCATTGGCTGACCACCCAACATTCGCGATTTCACGATATTGACGAGATGAAGGCTCATCTTGTCTTCCGTTCCAAAACCGTCAACATCAATTCCGACAGACGTGCCGTCGTCCGACACCCCGACAACGAGGGTTCCGCCATTTGTGTTAAGAAAAGCGGCAAGCGTCTTCAGAACGGATAACTCCATCCGCGGGTCTGGCTGCCCCGTGTGCAGATTCATTCTAAGGGTGGACTTGAACTCGATTGCGTCCGATTCGCCAATTTTTAGCAACTCAGCGAGGCCGAGTTCGGTTGTTTTTTCTTCACTCGGAACGTCAAATCCTGTGAGTTTCTTGTAACCATCCTCGATGACCTTCGCCATAAGCTCGCGACGAGCCACCAAGAATTCCTTATATTCCATGTTCTCCCAATTTTCGGGGAGAGCGTGCAAACGGCACATCGATTCAAGCTGGGCTTTTGAAAACCCTTCTTTTATTTTAGGCAAATAGTCCGCTGGCGCCTGGTCGGATATTTTCAAGTTGTCGCTCCACTCCACAAGCGCGATGTCCGCGATTTGATTTGTGTCGCGGATCGACGTGAAACCACGAGATTTCAGGTAGTTCAATGGAAACAGGTGATGCTTTTCAACCGCCGACTTATTGGCGTTTATCGACGGATCGAGCAGGTCGGACAGCCTTGATTTCGAAAAAAGAGCGGTCGCGTCGAGAAGCACAAGCGAAGCGTGATACGCGTATAGCGAAGGACTCTGGGAAGAGGAAGTCGCAAGATCGCTCGGCAGGGTGACGCTCCAAAAGTCGTTCGTCAACCTGATCTCGCAAAGCTGAATGAGCAATTCAACGAATCTCTCCTTCGAATTCACATCTCGAAGCCGTGCAAGATCGGATTCCAGCACGGATTCCGGCGAATTCGTGTACCGACCAGTAATTGCAGCCATGAAAAACCAACGAGCGATAATCGGTCGAAGTTCGCTATCCGCAATCTTGAATTCTGTTCTTCCAATCAAATAAAGAAGATAAGAGAACAGCAAATTGTTCCTTGAACTGATCATGCCGGCGCTTCGAAATCCGGCCAGCCTGACACACTTCAGGAAATCATGCCAGTATTGGCGATTGAGCGTCCTGCTCTGAGCATCCTTTAAGAGCGCGAATTGATGCTCTCTCATCTCGTCGCTGAATTTTTCTGTTTGCAAGTCCTTGCCGCGCAGAATCGAATAGATGTATTTGAGCCTCGCGCGCTTGAATGCCAAACCAACTGCAACTTTAAGCAATTGATCCGGTGATGGTTCGATAAAGTAATTGAAGGACGACGCAGTTCCTTTCGAAGGGGTTCGAGCTTCACGGCAGAATTCCTCGAGATCGGTTCGCCCCTCGTCCCAAAACACCGACATCAGAGTCAGAATAAAATCGCTCTGCTTGAGCGGCGTTCCCTTGCTGTTGATCCTGACGAAGACATCCGCGACAGCTTCTTCCTCTCCCTCAGCGATCCCAGGAGCGAGTTCTAGAGCAGTAAACGGAAAACCTGTCAGTCCCTTCAGCATTTCGATAGAACTCTCGATCTTCCTTTCTTCGATTTCGGAAACTTCCCTCGATTCTTTCAACTTCGAAGTGTAATCGCGTATAACCTGAGAAAGTCTCGTTTTCTCGTTCCACAATTTCGAAATGCTTGGAAGGTATGAACTGTCGCGCCCGATAGCGGCGTCGTAGACTTCGAATTTTTCTTCAAGTGGGTTGAAAGCAATCTGTATTTTTTCCTTTTTAAAATTTGATCGCCAAACCTCGATGCCTTTTAGCACAGCGTACAAGGAGGTCAGTCTTTGTTGGCCGTCCACTATCAACAAGCGCGGCGTCTTTTGCTTATTTTCGACACCGATTTGTTTTTGTGCGGCATTCAAACCGCTTTGCCAGAATAGAAAATAACCTACAGGATAACCTTTGTACATGGAATCGAACAGGTCACGCACTTTAGCGTTTTTCCAGACAAACGGACGCTGAATATCGGGTAGTCCAATCTCGCCGAGGCTGATGTATTTCACCAGCGTTCCGAGGTCGTAATCTACCTTGGTAAATACTGTCTTGCTCATAAAATACTCCGTGATTTCCCACTCCGCTCGTGGCATCGTCGTCCCGCCGATGAACCACGGGCAGGATGCCCTTGCCACACGCAAATGATAATCCCGCCACTCGCGCTCGCAAAGAGCAACTTTTTTACATGCCGAGGCCTGTCTACTTGAGATCCATATATTTCACGGGCACGAGGCGGTGACCGAGCATGTCCACTGCTGCCTGGCATGATTCCAGGACTATATATCCGATCAGAGGCTCGTAATGTCCGTCCGCAGGATTCATGTCGACGAAGCAGACCTCGCCAAAAACCGGACGAAATCCTTCCACTTGAATTTTCACCGGACCGCAGATCGATCCCTTAACAATTTCCTGAGTAGCCGTCAAGACGTCGACGGCTTCGATCTCCTGGAGATCACCGAGACGATCTTTCCATGCGGCTGGCAGAACCATCTGGGATGCTCCTGTATCGACAAGGGCATCGCAGCGGATTTTCATTTCCAAATCTGCAATGTTCTGGATCGTAACTGAACTGATAATGCGTCCCATGATTACTCCATCCGAAGTATACTATAATGACTACCCTCCCGAGATCTTTACGAGGAGAGCGCCTTTCTCGACGCTTTCGTTTGCGCTGACGAGGACCTCGGTGACGGTACCCGCGCTCGGCGAGGCGATGGAGTTCTCGAGTTTCATTGCGTGGAGCACCACGAGCGGATCGTTCTTTTTCACGGTCTGGCCGGGTTTTACGTGCACTTTCAGGATCATCCCCGGCATCGGCGCACGGACGGAAACGTCGCGCGTACCGCCGGAGATTTCCGCCCGCGCCTTTGCAAATCGCGCGAGGATTTCGTCCTCGATCTCGACCTCGGTCGTCACGCCGCCCAAGGTTATTTCGTATGTCTTCGAAGACGTTTTCTTGTGCGCGAAGGACACTCGTTTCTGGTCGATTATCGCATTCCTGACGCCGCGTTTGCCGGCGTCGAGCGTGACTTTCAGAGTTTCGCCTCCGACGCTGACTACGGTTTCGCCGGGTTTGATTTCGACGTCGACAAGGTACTCCCTGTCATTCGCTCTTACGATGTAAGGCATTCAAATCGGTCCACAGTTACGCGGAAGGTTTCGCCGTGATCCTTGCGACCTCGGCCCGAAGAAGAGCGACCATAATAGGATTCTTGACGTGTGCTCTGAACAGGTCCTTCAAATTATTGATTTTCTCGTCGATCTCCTTCGTATCCGTCGGCGAAACATATTCCTCCTGCGCTTCTTCAGGTTCGTTCTTGTTCCTGAGAACGACCTTGGTCGTTTCATGCATCCGCTTCAGCATCTTGACGGTTTTCTCGTCCATCGGGACGCCCGCCTTGAGGAGTACGCGGCCCTTGTCGTCGATGACGGGTTCCGCTGTTACCATCTCCTCGTTGAGACTGAGTTCTTTCGTCGTTGTTTTGTGAAGTTTCGACATAGTGCGCTCCAGTTTTTCCTCTCTCCAAATTTATGATATATCAAGCCGGGACCAAGGGCATACAATTTTCTTCCGGGCCGGACAACTTTGTGGCGGTCCGGAAGGCAACGTACTGCTAGCATTTCACTTTTTCGTTTCCGGCAAAGATTTTTGAAATTTCCTACAAACATTCCACCCCTGACGGGGTTAATTTTATCGATGTAGCGATTGTGAAAAAATCTGTGTCAATCGGTGTTAATCTGTGGACAAAAAAATGAATCTGCGAAATTCGCGTAATCTGCGGATAGTTTTTGGTTCAGGCTTCGTTTGGCTGTGAGGTTCTGTGAGCGACGTGAAGAATAAGTCCGGGCATCGCGCCGAACTTGCGGATTTCGTGTCCATGCTTCAGGCGGAAGCCGGACTCGGAAAGCTGACGGTTTCGGCGTACAAAAGCGACGTCGAGCGGTTCCTCGGATTTTTCGAAAAGGCGGGCATAGGCTTAAAGGACGCAGCGCAGGACAACGTGCTCGATTTTCTCGCGCACCTGAAATCCAGTGGGATTTCGAACGTTTCCCGCGCGAGGATGCTCGTCAGCGTGCGTTCGTTTTTCAAGTTTCTGCGCCGGGAGAAATACATCGAAACCGATCCGTCGTATCTCGCGAAGTCGCCGAAGCTGCCGGAGCGGATTCCTGACGCGCTCGATCTCGCGGAGGTGGAGCGAATGCTGTCGGTGATCCACGATCCGTCCGCGCTCGGACTTCGCAACAAGGCGCTGCTCGAGACGCTTTACGCCACCGGCGCGCGCGCAAGCGAGGTCTGCGGACTGATAGCGGCAAACCTTCATCTGGACCACAAATTCTTCCAGGTCTTCGGCAAGGGAAACAAGGAGCGCATCGTATTCATAGGCGACAAGGCGCGGGACGCGATCGCGGAGTACCTGGAGCACGGCCGGACGAAGCTCGCCGGGAAATTCCCGCGACCGGAGCTGTTTCTCTCGACCCGCGGCAACCCTCTCGTCAGGCAGGACGTCTGGCGCATCGTGAAGGATGTCGCGGAAAAAGCCGGAATCAAAAAGCGCGTGTACCCGCACCTGCTTCGCCACTCCTTTGCTACCCACATGCTCAAAAATGGCGCGGATATCAGAACCTTGCAAACTCTCCTTGGTCATGAGACGATAGCAACCACTCAGGTTTATACGAAAGTGGATGGTTCCCATCTGAAAGACATTCACAGACGTTTCCATCCACGATCTTGAAATGGAGTCATTAATGAAACTCGCTGCCGCTTTGTTTTCGATTCTGTTCGTACTCGGTTCTTCAAAGGTCTTTGCGCAAGGGGCGGAACCACTCACTTGGAATGCGATCGAGGGCGCGATCCTCCGTTCGCTTGAACACGAGTGTGCGATAACGGTGTTTTCCGAAGAGCTGAATGACGAGTTCAGGGAACAGATGGCGAGGGTTCGCGATCTCGCTGAATCGCTGCGACAGCTGAACCCTGATAACGTGACCGTCAATTTTATCGATCTTACCGTCGAAGACGAAAACGATCAGGCTCGAATAGAGGAGGTGGACGAGATCGTGCGCCAGTATTCCGTTCCAGAGATCACCTACATCCATGCGAGTCGGAGACGGCGGATCTCCGCGACTTTGTACTGTGGAATCGTGGTGGAATCGCCTGAATTTCCGGACAGTAAAGCGCCTTTACACATCCCTTTCGACGAGGAAACGGCCGAAGTCGATACAGACGAACTCAAAAAAGACATAGTGCGGACGATTTTCCGTGCAAATACTCAGGAACCGCCGATGGTAGCGGTGGCGACTCCGAACAGCGTCTACGAATCGTGGACGCGCGCCACCGCAAGGTTCGACGTACTCCGGGAATTCGATGTCGATCTGAACAAGTGTGTAGAAACCATTAGCGTTGACTTAAGCACGCTCGACTCGATCGGGGTTCTTCAGGATCCGAGGTGCGAAGTGCTGATCGTCCTCCAGCCCGTCGACTGCGATTTCCGCAGACTCGGACCGAGGATCATTGGACAGGAGCCTACGACGGGAAGCGTGAACGATATCGCGAGATTCCTGATCGACCAGTTTCTAATATCCGGAAAAACCGTCATCGTCGTCGGCCATAAATTCGATCTCTTCCAGCAGGAGTCCGAGACGTCCTGGAGTCTCAAATCGCTCGACATCGGCATCTCCGAGCAGCTCGAACACTATGGCCTCGATCTCCACCAGAACATAGTAGTTGAAAGTCCGGAATCCTGCAGGACAATCCCGATGAGGACCAGGTCGGGACTTGGTACACCCGTGGAGGATGTTTCTCTCGGGTTTTACCTCAGCCTCGGAGAGTCGGCATTTTTAGTTAATGGCGAGAGCGTGGACCTTGATTTCGTCACTCGCGGAATGGACGAATTCTCGTGCTACTATGTCTCGAGTATCGATAGTCTGATTCCCGAAGGCGACAAAAAACGCATTTTCAAACCGCTAATCAGCTCCACCGAAGGGTCGTATGCGCTCAAGGGTGAAAATATACTGCTTGATGCGCTCGATGAACCGCCGGAAGGGGTCGAAAGAAGAAGACACCACGTGATAGCAGGAGTAGAGGGACGATTCCGGAGTTTCTTCAAGGCAGCACCTGTCGATATCGGTCTAGGCGACAGTTTTGAATTTCTTTCTGCGACTACCAGGGGTAAATCTGGAAGGGTGGTTTTGCTTGCCTCGACGTATTTGACGGTTCAGGAGGACGGACTTTCCATAATGCAGAACATCGTTGATGAGCAGGTATTCGGGAAATTCGTGCGGGACATTGACACTAGCGACGAAAGCGACTGAGCGAGTCCTCACGCGCGATTTCGCATCAGTCCGTCGAGTCCGTTCGCGAGGTCGTCGACGCAGCGTTGCCAGGTGAATCGCTCGGCTCGTTTAAAACCTTTCGCGACGAGTCCGAAACGGAGGTCGCTATCGTGAAGCACACGATCTATGGCGAACCTTAGCTCCGATGGATTTATATCTATCATCATCGCCGCCTCGTCACAGATTTCGAGCAGGCTTTCCGCCTTGGAGCAGATGACGGGGGTTCCCGCTTTCATCGCCTCGATTGGGGGCAGGCCGAAGCCTTCCGCCGTGGGGAGATAGACGAACGCGTCCGCGGACCTGTAGAACGCCGGCAGCGCGTCGTCGCTGACCCAGGGAATGTGTTTCACGCGGCTCGAATTAAGCGGGTCACGCAGGAGCGGATCGATTCTGGCGTCCGATTCGTCCTTCGCGCCGATAAGGACGAGGGTGTGATCGCGGCTTGCGACGTCCTTCCACGCTTCGAGGAGCACGGGCACGTTTTTGCGCACGTTGAGCCGTCCGACGTACAGTACGTACGGACCCTTCACTTTTGCGTCCGCGAGGACTTTTCTATCCTCCTCGGCGGGAACGGCGCCCGAGAAGCGATCCGAAACTCCGGGATAGCAGAGCAGGATTTTTTCTTTACTCAAGCCGAGGTGCCTCACGATCTCGTCGCGCGAAAACCGGCTGATCGTGATCGCTGCGTCCGCACGGCTGACGGTCTTCGCGAGTTGATTAAAATACGTTCGCTCCCTGAAAGTGAAAAGTTCCGGGTGGCTCTTGAATAGCACGTCATACACGATTGGAACGTTGAGCGCGTTCTTCGAGTTCGTCGCGATTGTGTGGCTCACGATTGCGTTCGCGCCGGCTTTCTCAGCCGCGGGTTTCAACTGGAACTTAGCGCGAAGGAACGTGTTATCGATCGACAGATTCCGCGACTCGACCTTGCCCGATGTCTCGAATGGCGGATCGCTTTCGCGCAGGAACAGAATCCACTCGATGCCGCGGTCGTCGCGTAGTATTTCGTCGACGATACCCCGGACATAGGTTCGTCCACCGGGCGGACCCTTATGATACCATTTTGCGTCGAGAGCGATGCGCATTCGCTAATTAAGAGTTAAGAGTTAAGAACTCGAAATTATAGCCATGAAACTTTAGCGACGCCCGAAATAAATGGAATCGACCAGCTTTTCGATTTCGCCGTCCAGCTCCGAACATTTGTCCCGTGGCGTTAACGAAGTCCAGTCTCTTGCAAGGGCGACGATTGTATCGTGAGTCCCCAAGTCAGGCGGCTTCGGCAGCGGGAGCTTTCGCAGCGATCCGATCTTCACCTGGGGGAAGTTCCGCTGCCCGGCTTCGTGGACGAGTTCGCGGTAGATCCGCGCAATTCGCTCGGAATTCAGCAGCGCGACCACGTAAAGCAAGCCGAAGTCGTTTTCCGGCTCGTACAGCGCGAGAAGCGAATTTCTGAAGTACACGGCGCCTTCGCGTGGGCCGACGATCGGACGCGAAGCGGTCTGGCGAATCAGGAACTTCGCTCCTGCGAACGATTCCACGGGGCCCACGCGGAAGTAGTCTCCGTCGCTTTTGCGCGCGCCGAGGTCGATGAACTTCTTCGTGGGCGAGCAGGAGTACCGCGAAACGTTCCTTCCCTCAAGCACGGGTTCGCGGCCCGTTCCCCGCGACTCGAAAATCAGCTTAGACGCGCAGTTCCCGGTATGCACGCCGACGTCCTTCACGAGGTCGCCCAGGAAAAAGTGTTTGTCGGGAACGCGGATTTCGAATCCTCCCGCGCCACGGGTCCACGGTTCATTGCCCGCGAAAGCTTTTTCGAACGACGAGCCGTCCGCGCGGAGGATTCTCGCGGGTCCGCGATAGCTCCTGTCGGAGACGAAAATCATGCAGGGCGTCACCGCGCTTTCGAAGACGTCTTCGCCGAGAAACCTGACGAAGCGCAGTCCTGCGTTCGCTGTCACGACTGCGCGAACGCGATCGTAACCTGCAAGGTGCGCGATCTGGTCCGGAACGATGAACGCGACGAATCTCCGCGAGAAATCCGTCACCGCGCGTTCGATGAAGCAGCCTTGCAGCGTGAGCCAGCCTTCCGCTTCATAATCCCGCGCAAGCCGGGCTTCGAGCTTACGGTCGAACTCTCCGCGCTCGCGGCCAGAGAACGAAAGATAAGGCGGATTGCCGATGACCGCGTCGAAACGAATTTCCGGAGGGAACGGATCGAATCTGCGGTCGAGCGCGTCGGCGCAGCGAACGTTCATTGCGAGTTCTTCCGCGAGTTCGAGAAGCTTCTCCGCGCTCGGACGTTCGCAATCCTTCGGCAAATCCCGCGAGGCGCGAAGCAATAGCGTCAGCTTCGCGACGTTCACCGCTACCGGGTCGACGTCGATTCCGAAAAAACTGCTCCACAGAAGCTCGATCTTTCGTTCCAGCGGAAGCGGACCAGCGCGGGATTCCTCGTCCGAAATCGCGCGCTCGAACGCACGAAGAAGGAACGCGCCGCCGCCACAGGAGGGATCGAGGATTTTCATCGGCGCGGTCGAATCTTCGTCCGACGCGAGGTCCAGGATTTCGTCGATGACCGAGTCTGGAGTGTAGAACACGCCGAGGTTCTTTTTCGCGGAGCCTCTCGCTTTGCCGCGCAGGGGGGAGATCGCTTCGAGGAGGTCCGCGAGGAATCTATCCGGAAGTTCGCCGGTAGCGGAGATGTAGCGTTCGAGCGGCTGGGCGCAGATTTTCAATTTTCCGGGGGCGTTCTCGTCCCGCGCGAAATCTTCCCTGAGCGTAAGGATCAGCCGGAAAATCATCCCGAAATATCGATCGAGCGTCCGCGCGGAGAGTGGCTTTCCATTCGCGGCGAACTCGTTTTCGAGGCTCCCGGCGAGGGATTTCAGCAGCTTCCGGTAGCCTTCGGACTTCAGGACGTGTAACATAATAACCTTTGTAACTGTTCACGGGGTAGATCGCAGTCTATAGTGGGAATCTGTTCGTAGTGTGCTCGTGAGAGCATCTTTTCGCAATGTGGTGAATCGAAGAAACGCCTTACGGCGCCACTACGAACGCGAACTACCCCGTGAACAGTTACAAACCTTTCAATCTTGCATCACGTATTCACGCCATTTTCGTCCCGCGCTCAGTCGCCCCATAACATCGAGATAATGGCTCATAGTAACCACTGCTACGATTCCGGTTTGGCTTCCTCGCGCGAAACGAACCTGTCGCAAATCCGAGCGCAATTTTTGAAAGTTTATTATGTTACGCGCCCTCACTCGGACTTTCCGTACACGATGAGTTTGCTTCCGACGAGGGTGACGACGAAATCGTTCACGAACGCGGGGTAGAAAGTCGGATAGCGGCTGCTCTCCTCGGTCCGGTGCCAGACGATCCGTCCGGTGCGTTTATCGATCGCGTGGAGGTGGAGTCTGTAGACCGTCGACATTCGCAGCACGTTGCCTTCGAGGATCTGCGTGGTGTTCGTCTCGATGGAAGTGATGACGATGTGATCCTTCGCGATTACCGGATTCTGTATGTATCGCCACGTCGGACCGCCCGGAAGTGCCGTCTGATACTGAGTCCTGACGGTTCCGCTTTGATAGAGCGAGAGTCCGCCGGCTCCATCGCCTGGGGTTTCGCGGCTTAGCAGCAGCAGGTTTCCTTCGAGCATGTCGAGAGACACGCATTCGAACGAACCTCTACCCTCCGGTCTGAAAGAATGGAGGTACGAGCCGTTATCGAGGCTGTAGCACCTTATCACGGGTTCGTTCGAGACGGTTCCGAAGGTGTAGAGCTTTCTTCGCGGAAGATCGGTTTCGATCATTCTGAACGCAAGCATCGAGTCGTCGAGCCGCCACGCGACGGCTTTCTTTTCGAAGTCTATCGCGACGACGGAGGTGTTCTTTATCATCATCAGAACGACGTTTCCACCGGCGGGGATGAGGTCCTGCATCAGCGGGGTAAGCTGCGCGTCGACGAGCTGGTACGCGGGTCTGCCCGTGACGAGATCGTATCCGGTAATCGAAGCCGGAAAGTTGCAGTGAAGCACCACGAAGCTGTCCGTTATTATCATCTTGCGGAAGAACTGGGTGCCGAGGATCCGGGTTTTCCATAGTTCGATTCCGGTGAGAGAATCCAGCATCACGAGATCGTAGCTGTTGGTCGATCCGGTTCCCTGTAGCAGGCAGACTAGCCCGCCCTTGTAAGTCGCGAAGGTAATTTCGTTTCCGGTGGCGTCGTAGAACCACAGCTCCTCGTCGGTAGAATCCTTCAGCAGCCCGACGCGGTCCTTCGCGAGCACGAGCAGATCGTTACCAACGCCGACGAGTTCGATGATTCGCGTCCCGTACTGCTGCTTCGCGAACAAGAGTTCTCCGGAAACCGGATCGATTTTCTGAAGCTGCGCATCCGCCGATACGTAGACGGCGCCGCGGTTCGCCTCGGAAACGCGACCCGTCACGGGGAACACCTGCACGGGTCCGGTCTGGATGAACTCTTCCTCGTAAAGGATTCCCTCTGGTACGGTGAACGTGGGCTGAGTTTCGCTTTCATCGTCCGAGAAGGTGACGCTGAGGTTTGCGCGCTGCCGGAGGGCGAACTCCTCGATTTTGACGATCTCGTCGTTCAGGTTGACGCTTTGTCCCGCGAATCTGGATTCGAGGTAGTCGAGGCAGCTCTTCGCCGCGCCCTGCATATCGAGCGCGAAATACGCCCGCGCGAGGAAGCAGATTATCGTAAGGGTGTCCTCCTGCTCCGGAGCTTCCCGGAGGTATCCTGAAAGATGGAACACGACCTCCTTCGCCCGCCCGGCTTCGAGAAGCAGCGCCGCGAGGGCTTCGATGGTTCTTCGTCTCGCGAGCGCGTTCGGATATAGTTCGAGAACGGAAATGAGGCCCTGCGCGCTCGATATAGCGATCGCGTTGTCCGATATCCTCGCGGCCTCCTGATCGAAATTCCGGTAGATGTCCCTTCCGCGCAGGGAGATCATTTCAGCGATTCGTTTCCGCGCGAATTCGAACGCGCTAGTTCCGTCGGGGAAGTGCTCGTCGGGATGTTCCGCGATAACGGTTTGCAGCCATTCGATCGACTTCGGGAAATCGCCCTTCTCCTCGTACCATTCCGCGAGGGAAATCGCGCAGTAGAGTCCGACGCGCATAAGCCCGCGGTTTTCGAATTCGTACATCGCGCCGCGATACTGCGAGGCGAGGTTTCGCATCGCCAGGAGGAATCTTTCCTGGATTTCCGGTTTGTAGACCGCGAACCTCTTCGCAACGGAAGCCTGAAGGAGCAGCGCGCGGATCGCGTCGTCGTTTCCGCGGGTCGTCGTGAGCGCTTTGTCCAGAAGATCGAGGGCCTTCGCGAGATTCGCTTCGACCAGATTCCTCGGAGCGTTCTGGGATTCCGCGAGCAGACGCTGAGCCTCGGACGTGTAGAGAACGTAAAGTCCGGACCTCACCCTGCCTTCGATTTCCGGAGTCCGCGCGGACGGGAACTGCCTTGCGAGGTTCCGGGCGGTTTCGTAGGAGGATTCCGCGTCCGCGATTTCCCTTCGCTGCGAACGAAGCTCCGCCATGCGAATGTGCAGCGACGGATCGCGCGGGTCCCTCCGAAGCGCCGTCACCGCGGCCTCCATCATTCTCGTATCGTCGTAGAACGCGAGGACCATCCGGTTCGAAAGCCCGACGAGCACGTGATCCACCGCGATCAGGTTCACGGGCGTGTTCCCGAAGTAGCGGAAGAAATCGTCCGACATTATCTGGCGCATCGAGAAGGTTTCGCCGGACCGCGAAACCCTGTACATCCTGCCCGACGTGATCGGCGAGTAGATGCAGTCGCGGAACACAGCCGAACGTCCGACGACTGGCGCACGCTCGGGAAGGAACGACTTGAAAATCTGATTGCCGTTCGACGCGTCGACCGCGACTACGGAGTCTCCCGTGAAGTAGACCGTGCCCGTGTCGTCCGCGTTCATGAACCGGAGGTTCGAATCGACGTGCTGCCTGGTATCTTCCGTTTCGATGAGGATAAGCTGGCTTCGGTGCATCGTCCAGACGAGGTTTCCACTTTCGATGCCGAAGCAGTACGCTCGGCTCGAATCCGTGGGCGTGAAGATGACGTTCCCGCCGACGATTACAGGCGGGTTGTTGTACCAGCTATATTGCCGCATATGGATGCTGAAGTCTGCGGGAGGGATCACGCGGATGTACTCGTAGGTGTGCGCCCACTTTATCACCCTGCTACGCGTATCCACCGCGACCACCGCGCCGAGGTTCGTCGAGAACAGCAGCACGCCGTTCGTGAACGACATCGATGAGCAGAACACCTCCCGCAGCGGCCAGCCGAACATATTGACCTCCTGCTGGCCCTGGCAGATGAAGATGCGGTACTGAAGCTCTCCCGAAGCGAGATCGAACGCGAAGAGCGAAAGTTTGAGGTCCGCGCTGCAGAAGCTTCCGATAGCGTACACCGTCCGTCCGATTACAGTCGCGGGACTGTTGAAGGAGAAGCCTTTCAGCTCGGGGCGTATCTCTTCGCTTCCGCCGGCCTGCCAGAGGAGTTCGCCCGTGTCCGCGTTCAGACACGTCAGCCGGCGAACCGTCTCCGGAAGATCGACCAGATACACGCTCGCGAAAATTTCAGGCCTTTTCGTCATCGGCTCTTCGATGTTCACGATGACCTTGTCTTCCGCGACAGTGACGAAATTCGCCTCCTTCGGATCGTCCTCGTCGTACCTGTGGGTCTGGTACGGGAAGTTTACGCGGAATTGCCAGTTCAGTCGTCTGCCGAGGAGCCCGAACGACGACACGGTGATACCGTTAGACACGTACACGTTCCCCCTCGCGATCGCGGCGTTGACTTTCGCGTTTCTGTCGGTTCCGAAAAACGCCATCGGATTGAACGGCCCGCGGGAAACCGTGTTGAACCTCGGCTGCGCTGGAGTCGCGGCCCACGCGACAGTGTCGGTGGAAGCTTCGATCTCCGCGACCGCGGTCGAAAGCGGGTTCCCGCCCGGAAAGGAATAATCCGGCAGGCGTTCGACGAGATCGTTTTCCGTCAGGTCCTTCACTATCTCTTTCAGGTAGTCGAGGAGAAGGACGGAGGAATTTCCGATGGTTACTTCCCGGTCCGCGTATCTGGTCTTGACGAGTTCGATCAGTTCCGTCGCCGCGCCGACGTCGAGAAGCTGCTGCGACGCGCGAGCCTTCAGCGCGATGACTTCGGTGACGCTGTCCTGAATGTCGTCTTCGAACCACGACAGCAGATTCGAGAACGCGACGAAGCTCTCGCTGTGATCGCCGCGCTCCATAGCGCTGTAGCCGAGGACGAAAAGGGCTTTTTTTGCGGTGTCGGAAAAGATGTAATTCGAAGCGATTTCCCGCAGAGCGGAATAATCTCCCCGTAGCTCATAGCTTTCGAACAAAATGTCGGCCCGGACATCGTTCCGCGCGAACAGAATCTCCCGGCCTTCCGCGGGAAGCGAGAATAATCTTTCGTACACGAGTTGCTTGATTCCGACATAAGTCTGCGAGTCCGCTTTGTAGTACAGCTTTGCGCCGTACTGATCGAGTATTTTTTCGTAGCCGTCGATGAGGCGGTTCCAGAGGTCCATCCGGATCGACGGGTTTTCCTCGGCTTTGATGCGCATCAGCAGGATGCCGAGTTCGTCGAAAAGGTCCTGGGCCTGCTCGATGTGGGGCAGCGAGATGAGTTCTTCCCGCCAGCCGGGGAGTTGCTGCTCCCCGGAAGCTTCCCCCGCGATCGCGGCGTTTGCGCCGAGCGCGAGCGTCACCACCAGCGCGAGTAGGAAACTTCTTGTGATTCTTGTTTCAGTCATTAAGTTCCCGAGGAGGGATGGTTTTGATCTCACAAGGGGGTAAATATCGATTCCTCCACAATTATATACGAACCTCTCGCGCCCGCGGACTAATAATCCCGCGGTCGCGGAACATCAAATTTAACTCCTGAAGTCGAATTGTGCAAATCAATCCCGGAGACGCCAATTTGAAGTCCGATGAGGATTTCCTTTGGTTTTCGACCTGTATCGACCTCGTTTTGCCATAAATAAAAGGGGTATGAGCGCCAGGAAACGCAAACATCGTTAAGATCTCAAAAATTTCTTTGAATCAAAAACATTACACTTGCAAAAAAAAACTCTCCTGTGCTACATTCAGCAGCACAGCCAGGCATAAATGGGAGCAAATCATGACGTATGTCGGAAACATTCCACTCGAAGGCACGACG
>JANLHZ010000081.1 GCA_024653775.1 Planctomycetota bacterium
CATCGACGAAAACGGCGTGACGAATCCCGGTAATCTATTGGAATTGGAGTATCCCATCGAAACGGTGTACACTTTCTCCTGGGAGACCCGAATGAAGAACCCGATTTCAGGCGTCATTTTCGATTGCCCGCGGACGCGCACGGCTTTAGAATACGAAAATGGAACCAGTCGCAATACTGATGATCGTTTCCGCCGCGGCGCTCGGACTCCTCGTGGGGAGTTTCGCGAACGTGTGCATCTACCGCCTTCCACGGCAGTGCATGTCGATCGTCGCGCCGAGATCGATGTGCCTCGAATGCAAGTCGACGATCCGATGGTACGATAACATTCCGGTTCTGAGCTACGTGCTGCTGAAAGGGAAATGCCGGAAGTGCGCAGCGAAGATCAGCGCGCGGTATCCGCTTGTGGAGGCGATCACCGGCGCGCTGTTTTTTCTGATCGCGTGGAAGTTCCTCGTGACGGAAGACGGGCATTTCACCCCGAAGTTCGGGATATTCGCGGTGTACGCGATTTTCGCTTCTGCGCTCGTGATCGCGTCGTTCATCGACGTTTCTCTGTCGATACTCCCGGACGAAATCACGATGGGCGGGCTGTTCCTCGCGCCGTTCGTGTCGATCCTCGTGCCGGAGCTTCACCACGGAGCGGCGGACTACGTTTCGAATCCCGTGGCGGCGAGGTTCGCGTTCTCGGTGTTCGGAATCCTCGTGGGCGGAGGGAGTCTTTTTCTCGTCGGCGCGCTCGGTAGGCTCTGGTTCCGCGAGGAAGCCATGGGCTGGGGCGACATCAAATTCCTTGCGATGATCGGCGGAATCCTCGGCTATTCGAGCACGCTTGTCGCGCTGTTCGTCGCGGTTCTGACCGGCGCGATCGGCGGCGTGTTCGTGCTGATTGTTCGTAAACGCGAAGGTCCCGGCAGAGCGCGGATTCCGTTCGGGCTGTTCCTCTCCGTCGGCGCGGTTTCTCAATTGCTCTTCAGCGAATGGACGACGCGCTTCTTCTTCGAAACGTATCCGTCCATCATCCGCTCCCTCGGCGCGGACGCGCAGTGAGTGGTGGGTAGTGGCAGAATGCGGAATGCAGAATGCGGAATGCAGAATGCGGAATGCGGAATGCAGAATGCAGAATGCGGAAGTCACGGTTCAGGGATCGTGATTAATTCGTAATTCGTAATTATCTACAGGTCAGTCCGCCGTCGATTACGAGCGTCGTTCCCGTAACGTACGACGCCTCCTTCGACGCGAGGAAAAGCACGCCGTGCGCGATCTCCTCAGCCGTGCCGAACCTTCCGAGGACGGACTCCTTCGCCGCGGCCGCCTTGATTTCGTCGCTGAGAGGCGCGGTCATCGCGGTGTCGACGAAGCCGGGACAGATCACGTTTACGGTTATGTTCCGCGATCCGACCTCCCGTGCAAGCGTCTTCATCAGCGCGATCACGCCGCCCTTGCTCGCGGCATAGTTCGCCTGGCCGGCATTGCCGACGAGGCCCACGACGCTAGCGATCGTCACGATCCGTCCGTAGCGCTGTTTGGTCATCATCCGCAGAAGGTCGCGTGTCAGACGAAACACGCCTTTCAGGTTGACGTCGATCGCGAAATCGAAATCCTCGTCGGACATCCGCATCATAAGGTTGTCCTTCGTCACCGCGGCGTTGTTGACAAGAATCTCGACCTTGCCGTATTTCTCGGAGACGTGATTCCTGATCTTAGCGGTGCCTTCCTTCGTGCCGATGTCGGCGAAGACGTAGTCCGCGGAAAGCCCTTCCGAGGTGAGCGCGTCCGCGTTTGCCTTGAGCGCGTCTTCGCTACGAGCGACGCCGACGACCGTGGCTCCCGCGCGGGCGAGAGTCTCGTACACCGCTTTCCCGATTCCCCGTGACGCGCCCGTTACAAGGGCGATCTGATCCTTCAGGTCGATTGAAACTGCCACCCTAGTCCTTCTTTCCGTATCGGAAGCCTCGCTCTCGAGATCCAGCGAACGCTTTCCGTGTATTTGAGAATCATAATCAATCGCTTACGAGGATTCGAACACTTCCGAAAGTTCGAGGATTTCCGGATCGTCCTTCTTCCGGAACCTTCTGAGCGCGCCCTTCACTCCCCTTGACGTCACGACGAGCGCATCCGCAGCGAGGTCCCGCGCTTCTTCGAGAACTCTCCGCGCGATCGCTGAGTTCACCTCGCCTTCCCTGCCCACGAACACCGGCATCGCTTTCGACAACGGAATCTCGGAACTCTCCGGCAGAAGCTCCCCGATTCGCCTCCTCGCGCCTTCGCGATCAACCATTCGGGTTATCGCCACCGCGATCTTTTTCCCGAAAAACGCTTCCTTCATCGATCGCCCCCCGCGCGGCGCCTTCATCTCCTCGCGGGGAACCGCTAAGCCACGATCGACTCCGCCCGCAAAGTGTTTTATTTCGACGATCGAGATGTCCTCGGGGCACGCGTCGACACAGTTCTGACACTCTACGCACGCCTCCATCCCGGGCATCGCTTTTTCGAGATCGATCAGCCCGCGGGAAAACACCGTCGCAATGTGCATCGGCCCGCGGAACCCCACGCCCTCCGGAACCGCGAGCGCAGGGCAGACGCTTTCGCAAATCTGAGCGCAGAAAAGGCAGCGCGCGCTTTCCTTCACGAGTTCGCTTTGCCTCACGCGGAGCGGATAGACGCCGTCTTCGGCGAACTCTTCAACGAACTCGGCGAGCTGCGCGTCCTTCTTTTTGAACAGCCGTCGCACGCGGTGTTTCGCGTAACCAAACGCGAGATACGCCATCGCCTGTATTTTCTTTTTATCCATCGCCTCGTCCTTTCAGACGTTCGATCTCCTCGCGAAGTTCCGAGTTCTCCCGCTCGAGTTTCGCAAGCCGCGTTTCGATGCTTTCGAACCTCTGCGGAAGCTGTTTCAGGATTCGAACCATCGCGCCGTTAACGCGGGCCTGCCAGAAGGTGTAGAACCGCATCAGACGGTTGAGGATTTTCTTTCCGATCGTTACGAACACGCCGTGGAAGTTGATCATCGGCAGGCTGGACGTGTCGTAGCGATCGAGAAGGTACGCGAGGTCGCTTAGCATATCCTCGCTGAACGTGATCCGCTCGCTGCCGATTCGCGCAGCACGGGACTCAGGAAACGACTTCGCCGCCTGCGCCCGTTTCGAGGCGCGCTCATAAATCTGCTTTTGGATTTCGGTTACGTCGAGCATCGTGATTGAACTGAGACCTGCGCGCTTTGGTCGGCGGCGTAGAAGAAACGCCGCAATCGCTGTCGCGACATAGCTCAAGCTATGGTACATTCCGGAACTCGCGAAATTAAAGGAAGAAAGTGACTGACGAAAAGGAATTAGAATCACGCGAACTTCCGGACGACGACGACGTCGAAGCGATGACAGTCGACGTTTCCGCCGAATTCGACGGCGTCCGGCTGGACAAATTCCTTGCCGCGCGGTTCCCGGAGCACTCGCGCACGTTTTTGCAGAACGCCATCAAAAACGAAGGCGTCCGGATCGACGACGCGCTCGCGCTGAAGCCGTCCACGCAGGTCGAATCCGGCCAGGCGATCGAACTTTCGCTTCCGAAGAAACAGCCGATCGAGATCATCGCCGAGGATATCCCGCTCGCAGTGATCTACGAGGACGAATATTTCGCCGTAATCAACAAGCCCGCGGGAATGCTCACGCATCCGACCTTCGGCCAGATTCGCGGGACGCTGGTCAACGCGATTCTGCATCGCTACCGCACGCTTTCGGATTTTCACGAAGACTGCGAGCGCCCGGGCATCGTTCACCGCCTCGACAAGTTCACTTCGGGCGCGATCGTCATCGCCCGCGACGAAAAGACCCACCGCCACCTCGCGGCCCAGTTCCGCGATCGCAACGTCAAAAAGGAATACCTCGCAATCGCGTGCGGCGTGATTCGATTCGACGAAAACATCGTCGACCAGCCCATCGGAAGGAACAAGGTCCATCGCGAGCGAATGTGTATCGACAAATGGTCTGGCCGCGAGGCGTTCACGAAGTTCGAGGTACGCGAAAGGTTCCGCGCACACACGCTGGTCGTCGCGAGGCCGCGGTCCGGCCGGCAGCACCAGATTCGCGTGCACCTCCTCCACATCGGCCATCCGATTCTCTGCGACGACCTCTACACGTCGAAGTTCGAGCTGCGCGCGAACGAACTCCGCTCTGAGGGCGGAAACGAAATCCTGATCTCCCGTCAGGCGCTCCACGCGAAATCGATAACTCTTTTCCATCCCGCGAAACGTGAGTTCGTCACATTCGAGGCGCCGGTCCCGGAAGACTTCGCGCGGACCCTCATAGCGCTCCGGGAAGATTTGAAGTGAAGTGTAGTTAAAACTTTAGGGATTCGTGAAGAGCGGGGCGGACGAAGTTCAAAATGGGTAAAAGCGGTACTTCAAAATAAAAATCTATTGACTGATCCTGATTTAGAAGTCGCTAGAAAGTTTGTAAAACAATTCATTGCGCCTTAATTATGAGACTATGAAAAAACTCGCCGTCATTCTTGGAACCAGGCCGGAAGTCGTGAAGCTCGCGCCCGTCATTCGCGAGGCGCGCGCGTCAAAAGCGTTCGAACTCGAAGTCTGGAGCACCGGGCAGCACCGCGAAATGCTAGAAGACGCGCTTTCGAATTTCGGGATCGCCGCGGACCTCGATCTCGCGCTGATGACGCACAATCAGAGCCTCGGCGCGCTGACGGGACGCATTCTCGAGCGAATCGAGGAAGTCCTCGTGCAGCGAAAACCCGACGCGCTGATGGTCCAGGGCGACACGACGACTGTCTTCGCGGCGAGCCTCGCGGCGTTCTACAATCGAATCCCGGTGGCTCACGTCGAGGCCGGGCTTCGCAGCTACGATATGCTCCGTCCGTATCCGGAGGAGCTGAACCGAAGGGTGACGAGCCTGCTAACGAGCTGGCACTACGCGCCGACTGCGAAGGCGAAGGCGAATCTGCTCCGCGAGGGCGTCAGCGAGGACCGAGTTCTCGTCACCGGAAACACCGTCATCGACGCGCTGCTCTGGACTTCGGAACTTGTCGCGAATGACGATCTCTCGAATAGCCCCGAGCTCGCGCAGATCGATTTTTCGAAGCCCGTCGTGATCATCACCGCCCACCGACGGGAAAGCCACGGCGCGGCGCTCGAGGATATGTGCCGGGCGCTCGGAACGCTCGCCGACGAGTTCCAGGGCCTCGAGTTCGTCTATTTCGTTCACCCGAATCCGAACGTGAAGAAGGTCGCGGAAAGCGTGCTCGGGAAGTCGCGCGTGAAGCTAGCGGCGCCGGTCGGATACCGCGCGTTCGTCTGGATGCTGAGGCGCGCGAAGCTGATCCTGACCGACTCCGGCGGTATCCAGGAGGAGGCGCCCAGCCTGCACGTGCCCGTGGTCGTGATGCGCGACTGCACCGAGCGTCCCGAGGTCATCGACTGCGGCGCCGCGGTCTTAGGCGGCACGACGTCCGCGGGAATCATAGAGGCCGCGCGGAACATCCTCCGTAGCGACGACGTGTATAAAAGGATGGCGTCCGCGCAAAATCCCTTCGGCGACGGCAAAGCTGCGAAACGGATAGTGGAGAGTCTAGAAGCGGCGCTTAGCTGACACGAATCACGTCTGCGCGGCGCCTTCGGGCTCGACATCGCCCCGCGGGCTGAATCTGTCCGACGCGGCGCGCATTTTCTCTGGCAGTCCAAGAACGAACGCGACGTCTCCGGCAAGCATCTTTTCTTCCGCATCCGGATGCGAAATTATCCCGTCACCACGTTTGATAGCGAGCAGCGTCACGCCGAAGTCCTTGCGCATCCCGATTTCCGCCGGGGTCTT
Organism: Planctomycetota bacterium; assembly: GCA_024653775.1. Taxonomy (GTDB): domain Bacteria; phylum Planctomycetota; class UBA8742; order JACQVU01; family JANLHZ01; genus JANLHZ01. Next base: position 5,825 of record JANLHZ010000081.1, read on the forward strand.
GTCCGCCCACTCCGAGCCAGCCTCGACGCGCATAGACGAAATCTCGATCCCCGGCATCACCACCTTGATGTCCGTCTCTGCAGACGCGCTGTCGGAAATCGACCTCAACATCTCGTAGCCGCCCTCGCGAATTTCAGCGATGACCTTCTCGATGTCCGCCTTCGGAACGAGGTACTTCGCGAGCACCCGCGCGAAGATCTCGATGGAAGTTTCGAACTCCGTGGGTATCACCTCGTTTGCGCCGAGTTTATAGAGCGCTTCGAGCTCCGCAAGATACTGCGTCCTGACGATCACATGGGCGCCATGCGCCATCCTGCGCACAAGCTCTGTCACCCGCCTCGTCGCCGGAGGATCGTTGATCCCGATCACGACCACCTTCGCGCTGTGGACGTTTACGTGGTGCAGGATCGCGTCGTTAGTCGCATCGCCGTAGAAGATCGGGACGCCGCGCTTTCGCTCTCCGCTGACGGTTTCCGCGTTCATCTCGATAACCACGAAAGGAATGGCCGCGCCCTTCGCCGTGCGAACGAGATTCCTGCCGTTCACGCCGTAGCCGATGATCACGAGATGATTCTCCCCCTCGAACGCAGGCTGCGAACTTATCGAAATCGATCCCTCTATCAGCCTCTTCGGAAGAGGAAGCCTCGCCATCGCGTCCGCGAGCTTCGGCGCGAGCTTCATTACAAAAGGCGACGCCGCCATCGTCATTATGGTGCACGAAAGGAAAAGCTGGTAGTAACTTTCTGGCAGCAGCTTGTCGTCGACGCCGATCTTCGCGAGAAGAAACGAGAACTCGCCTATCTGCCCGATGGACAGCCCCGCGATCACCGCGCTGCGAAGCGGAAGCCGCAGTATCACGAGGGAAAGCGTCGCAATGATCGCTTTCAGAAGGAACGCACCGAGCACGAAAAGCGCGATCAGCAGTGGCTCCTCAAGAAGGTAGCTCGCGTCGAGCAGCATCCCGATGGAGATGAAAAAGAAGCTCGTGAATACGTCGCGGAACGGAAGAATGTTCCCTAGCGCCTGATGGCTGTATTCAGATTCCGAGATGATCAGCCCGCTGATAAACGCGCCGAGCGCGAACGAAAGCCCCGCCATCTGCGTCACGTGCGCGACGAGCAGGCACATCGCTACCACCGCGAGAATGAAAATTTCGCGGTTCCTTGTCCGCGCGATCTGGTAGAAAAGCGCTGGCACTATCCAGCGCGCGCCCACGACAACGAGCAGCGCGATCCCAAGAACTTTCGCTATCAGCATCAGCGTCGATTCGTCCGTCGATTTCTCGACGCCCGCTAGCACCGGGATCAGTAGCATCATCGGGACGACCGCGATGTCCTGGAAAATCAGTATTCCGAGCGCGCTCTTCCCCTGCGGGCTGTCGACCTCGGCACGCTCCTGCAGGACCTTCAGCACGATCGTCGTGCTCGAAAGCGCCACGATGAAGCCGACGAAAACCGCCTCCTCCGCGGTGCGCCCGAGAGCGAGGAAGACGCCGTAGCACGCAGCGATCGTCAGAACGACCTGCAACGTCCCGCCGAAGAGGACGAGCTTCTTGATTTTGAGCAGGCTCTTCAGCGAGAACTCTATGCCGATGGAAAACAGCAGCAGCACCACGCCCACTTCCGCGAGCATCTCGACGCCTTCCTCGGAGTTGACTAGCGAGAGGCCGTGCGGTCCCGCTAGCACGCCCGTCGCGAGCAGCCCGACGATCACCGGCACCTTCAGCTTGTGACATATGAACGTGATCGCGATCGCAAGAACGCAAATCACGAGGATGTCCCGCAGGATCGGGATTTCAGGCCCGGCGGCGAGGAGTAGTGGATTTAGTCCGAAGATCATCTCTACCCTGGCAGAGGGTCAGGTTTGCTTGCAGCGTTATGTGAAGATTTCAGATCCAGAAAAGACCATCGACCGCAATTGGAAACTAATCGTCCACGTCGTCTTCGACGTCGATCTCGACTCCACGAGTAATGGGTTCGACGCTCTTCTTCGCCGCGACGATGTCGCTCTCGGCGAGCTTCTTCAGAATCGTCTGCTTTTCATTCTCCTTGCTGAGGACAAGAACGCGGATCAGATTTTCGGAGATGTTCACCTCCCTCTCGATTACCGCGGGCGCCGTGGACGGCCCGTTGAAGTAGCACAGCCAATACGTACCTCTGCGATGGCCGTCGATTTCGTATTCGAGCTTGCGCTCGTCCCACTTGTTGCTGCGGACGATCATCCCGCCGGCTTTGCCGACAACGCCCTCTACGAGGGACTTCGCCCTGTCGGGTTCCTTGACCGCGACGTCGTTCGACACGATGAACATTGCTTCGTAAAACTTCACTGTAACTCCTTTATTCTGCCATCCCGCGGGATTTCGGTTTACGCTCCGAAAAGCCCCCGGTTCCGAATCATTCCTCCGGAGCGGGATCGCGATTTACAAATTCCTGCACTCTTAAAAACGGCTCCGTAATCCATTTTTCGATTGCGTCCGCCGCCTGTTCGATCATTTTCTCCTTTTCCGCCGTCTCGTCCTTCGAAAACTTCGAAAGGACGTGGTCGCTAAGCTCTCGCACTCCCGGACCTCCGACCCCGAGACGAAGCCTCGGATAGCCGCTGGTCGAAAGAGCCCTTTCGATGCTCCGAAGACCGTTGTGCCCCCCTGGAGAACCATGCGCCCTTATGCGCAGCCTCCCGAGAGGAAGGTGGACATCATCTACAATCACTATCAGGTTTGAAAGGTCGAGCTTAAAAAAATCGAACAGCCCGCGCACCGAGTTTCCGCTCAGGTTCATAAACGTCATCGGCTTCAGCAGAATCGTCTTTTCGCCGCCGACTGTCGCTTCCCCGTAAAGCGCGCTCCATTTCGACTTCGACACGCTAGCGCATGTTCGGCTCGCGAGGACGTCCACTACGTCGAAACCTACGTTGTGCCTCGTGCCGAAGTATTTTTGACCTGGGTTCCCTAGTCCGATTACAGCTTTCATTTATGCGACAATCCTGAGGTTGTTCATGATTCTGGTAATTTGTTCACCTGTTTTTTGGTTTGTGAACCGAAGGGGTTATAATATATATTGTGATCGGTTAAAAACCCAGAAGGGCGCGCTCGATATTTGTGCGCCCGTTCCAAGGAGAATCGCGATGAGACTAGAGTTCACTGCTCGAAGCGACGCTATTTCGAATAATGTCAAATCTTATGCGGAGGAAAAGGCAAACCGGCTAGACAAGTATTTTGAAGGAGTCCACAGTATTCAGATCGTTATGAACGAGGAGCACGGCAAGTTCCACGCGGAAATGGTTATTGCAGCCGCGAGGGGGAACACGATCGTAGGCGAAGTCCAGGATCAGGATCCGTACGCTGCGATCGATCTTCTCGTCGACAAGATGGCGAGGCTCCTCAAACGCGCAAAAGAGAAGATCAAGGACCACCACCGCGGCGAACGCGCTATGTCGAACGCGGAGATGCCCGCCGCTGGAGCGGGCCCGGAACGCGCGGAAGAAACTTACGAGGAAGCGAAGGAACACTATAACCCAAGAGGTCCAAAGCAGGACCGCGGAATTCTGTAACAGGAGAATCAGCAGGTGACTCAGGCTCAACTGGAACGCAAAGTCGTACTTAAAAATGACACTTTACACGTCCGGCCGATCTCCGAGTTCGTCAATCTTGTAAAGAAGTTCCCGGATACGCAGCTTTCCGTCGAAGTCAACGGAAGGTGCGTCGACGGCAAAAGCGCAATGGACCTCCTTACGTTGCAGGCACGCAGGGGGGACGTGTTCCTGCTGAAAGCCCACGGCCTCGAAGCCGAGCGCCTGCTGAACGAAATGGAAGCCCTTTTCGGAATTCACTTCAACGAAAAGCCGGACAGCACCACCAGAAACGGCTACTGATCACTCATCGTCCGCGAAACGATAACCGACGCCTCTGACGGTCTCGATAAAGTCTTTGTACGCATCTATTTTTTTACGGACGTTTCGTATGTGTACGTCTATGTTGCGGTCGACTACGAAGACATCCTCGCCAATAACACGCGACATCAACTGATCGCGAGTGAAAACCCGACCCGGGTGAGCTGCGAGATAATGAAGCAGCCGGAATTCCGTCGCGGTGAGCGTGACCGAAACTCCATCGACCTTCACCTCGTGCTTGACCGAATCTATCACAAGACCATCGCGGACGATCCGATCGCCCTTCTCGCGTTCCTCCTTCAGCGGACCGCGCCTCAGCACCGCCTTGATCCTAGCGATCAGTTCCCTGGGACTAAACGGCTTGGTGACGTAATCGTCCGCGCCAAGGCCGAGACCGAGGACGATGTCGCTTTCCTCGCCTTTGGCGGTGACGATCACAATCGGGATGACGGAGGTGACAGGGTCATTTTTGAGCTTTCGGGCGATTTCTATCCCGTCTACGCCGGGGAGCATGAGGTCGAGCAGGATCAGGTCCGGACTGTGCGATTTGATCTTTTCGGAAATGCCGAGGCCGTCTTCGGATTGAAGCACAGCGAAACCCTCTCTTTCGAGGTTGTACGTGATGAGTTCCGAAATATCGGGTTCGTCTTCGATGACAAGTATTCGTTCTCGCTTCAATTTGCTGAATTCCTTTGGAACTGCGTTCATGTTGTGTCTATCCTCCGGCGAACTGATTTTCAACATAGTATCAATATTAGAAACCTCGAATATTGGGATTAGGTAAATCGGGAAAGAATTTGCTGTAAATAATAATCGTACAGCAAATTCGTACCGTCTACGAATTTACTGTACGATACTGCTTGCCGTTCGTAATAGTACGATAAATTCGTAGACGGTACGAATATAATGTAATGCTATCCCGTGCGAGCGGAACGAAGATTAATTCGCCCTCCGCTTGACGACCCTGAAACTCGGTTCTACACTACCGCGTTTCAATACCGGCCACGCGTCTCATTCCAGACGTTATACGCCTCGGTCTGCAACAATGGAGCCCCGATAGATGGAAAGCACTAAAACGTCCACTGTAAACGAAAACGAGAGGGTCAGGGAAATAGTCGCGTCGCTTGGAAAAGAAGCGATCTCCGCAGCGGAGTTTGCAGCGCTCCGGAAGTCTGTATGCGAGAGTCCGCTTGCGCAGAAGAAGCTCAAGGACGTGGTCTCCGAGTACGAAAGCAAAAAGCCGGACCAGCGGTATTTCGTCGCTATGTTCGGGCTTGGAAGATTCGGAGAGATTTCCAGGAAGCTCGATTCCAGCAGCGGCTCGTCGCAGACTATGAATTACATCCGAGCGCACGTTCTTTATCGCACGGGAAGGTATCGCGAAGCGGCGGATCTCTATGAAAAGCTGATCGGCAAGATGGGCGCGTCGACGCAGTTCGAGGCGAAGGTCGAGCGGCTCGAGTGTCTTCTGCACTATGTCGATCGGGAAGAGCTTTCCCAGGTCGAAAAGGCGATCAAGGAGCTTCGAAAGGAGGATTCCGACAGTCCGCACCCGAGGTACCTCGACGCCTGGATTCTCGAGCGCAAAGGCGATTTCGAGAAGGCGCTCGATGCGTACGCGCAGATACTCGTCTTCCACCCGAATCACACGAGGACGCTGTTTCGAGACGCGTTCCTGCTGGACCTTTGCGGCTTCGACGAGGAAGCCATCCGGATGTACGAAAGGCTCTGCCGGCACGCGCCGACGTTTACAGGCGCGCTGATGAACCTCGGAACTCTGTACGAAGATACGGGCCGCTGGGACGATGCGAAAAGGCTGTACGCGTCGATTCTTCGCGAGCATCCGAATCACCCCTGGGCGTCGAGGTTCTTCAAGGACGCGCAGGCTTCCGTGCACGAGGTCTTCGACGAGGAAATGTCCGCACGGGAAGACAAGCTCGAAAAGATACTTCGCATTCCGGTGACTGACTTCGAACTTTCGGTCCGCAGCAGAAACTGCCTGCACAAGATGAAGATCGAGTCCCTGGGCGACCTCATCCGCAAGACCGAGGCAGACCTTCTGAGCTTCAAGAACTTCGGCGAAACTAGCCTGACGGAGATCAAGGCGATCCTGCAGGCGAAGGGTCTCCGCCTCGGCCAGCGCAAGGAGGAGGAAGAGCGCAGGGTTCGTCAGGAGACGCGGGACATGCTCGCCAAAACCGGCAACGCAGACATTTACAATCGATCGATCGACGACCTTAATCTGGGCGTGAGATCGCGCAAGGTGATGGAAAAGCTCGGCATCAAGACCATTGGCGATCTGATGGCGCGTAGCGAGAGCGAGCTCCTCGGCCTCCGCAACTTCGGCGCGACGAGTCTCAAGGAAGTCAAGATCAAGCTCACCGAACACGGACTAAAGCTGAAGGAAATGTAGTCCTGAACGTGCGATGAACCCGTTGATTGAAGCGTCTGCCGCGGACCCTGCGCGTGGCATGGTCATCTTTACCGTGAGAGCCGCTGGCGGCTGAGCCAAATCGCGAATGGCACGTCCGCGTCAGGTGATTCGGCGAACTAACACAAGTAATCGTACAAATAATTCGTAGACGGCACGAATAAAATGTTCAGCCGCGCAGCAGGTCGGAAAGTTCGTCCGGAATCGCGCGATAGTTCTGGCCGCGAGAGATCAGACTCCACGCGCTCGCAGGGAACTTGCTGTGGATGCTGTTCAGCGCCCAGATTAGCTGGATTCGCACAAGATCCTGACTTTCGACTTTGCACACCTGCACGATGTCGCTCGAAAGGCTCGCCCGTCGCACTATGCCAACGCTTACCGCTGTGCCGCCGCGGACGATAGCGCTTTCGTGGGTGAGGAAGCTGCGGAGGGTTTCGTCCACGCTGTCCGCGTCGTCCTCAAGCAGCCCAAGCCCGATGATCGCGTTCCAGACGATCTCCGGTCTTCGCGAATCGCGCTGCAGAATCGTCTCGATCGCGGCTTTCGTGTTGTCGCCGCCGATAAGTCCGAGCGCGAGCATTCCGTAGCCGCGGAGTTCCGGGTTGCTGCGATCGCCGATGAGGTCGAAAAGTCCGTTGCAGCTTTCCTCCTTGCCGAGAAGCCCGAGTCCGACCGCGACCGCGCCTCGCGACGCCGGGTCGCCTGCGCCAAGCTGCGCGGAAAGAAGCGAACCCGCCCGCTCGTCCTGCGCAAGTCCGAGCGCGATGGCGCTGAACGACCTCGAAGTCGTGCGGCCCAGATGGTAACCGAGCGCGTCGATCGCGATTCTGCGAACCTGATCGTTCTCCGGAGAGCGCACGTACCTGACGAACTTTCCGATCGCGATAAGCGACAGATTCATCGCGAATTCATCCCGTTCCGCGCCTCTCGTACCGTCCGCTCCAACGCGGCTCAGAAGGAAGCTGATCACCTGTATCGCGTCCTTCTCGTCAAGAACGTCGTAGAGCGATGACAGGGAAATGATCGCCGCGTATCTGACCTCGGCGCCCACCCCTTCGTTCGAAATAACGGACACCAGCGGCATCAGGCCGAGGTCCTTGTCCCACACTTTGAGTTTCCCGATCGCGCCGACCGCATAGCACTGAACTACGTAGTGATACGCGGGGTTCGTTATGATCCTGTGGAGCTGAGGAACGAGCTTTTCCGCGTGCTTCTCCGAGCCGGTGAAAGCGATCTCGACTCCGATTATCACTCCCGACGCGAGCGAGACGTTCACCGCTGACGTCATCCCGATGAGGAGTTCCTGAAGCGCTTCGTCCGCCTTCGTGATTCCCGCCGCGGCGCTGAATCCGAGGCCGATAGCGCCATACGCGCGAACTCCGGCTTCCTCCCGCTCGTTCCTGACGATTTCTATGAGGGATTCCGCGGCGTCCTCGCGAACGAGAAGTCCGAGCGCCAGGGCTGACGTCCTCCGGACTCTGACGTCTCTGTCGCGAACGAGCGTAAGCAGCAGATCCTTCGCGGACTCCGACTGTGCCGACTCGCCTAGCGCGAGCGCGCCGAGGGTGCGGATTCGAAAATCCGGATCCTTCGCGGCGGCTTCGAAAACGGAGTAGACCTCATCATCGAGCGCGCGACTCGTCGGCGAACCGAGCGCGTGGCCCGGAAGGAATTCCTGATTATTCCCGCTGAACCAGTAGCTCTGCCAGAGCAGCGTCGGATCGACCTCGGTGACGACTTCACCCTGCGCGGACGAACCCTGCGCGGACGAATCCGCAGACTCTCCGGAGGTGATGGTAGATCGACCAGTCGATTGCGCACCCGCGGCAGAGCTTGAATTCCCCTGCGGGGCGCCTGTGGTCGTCGCCACGCCGGGTCCTAAAGGCGCGGCTGCCGAACCGCCGCCGGACGGCCTCCCGATAGCCTCCGGAGCGCCGATGGCGGGAGCGGATCCCCCACCTTGAGACGGAGGCGTATACTCTGGAACGCCCGCGGCTCCTCCGCCTGAGGAATAATCGTTCGATGGCGGCGGACTCGTCGGCGGAGGCGATCCCCCTGAAGACGACGCGCTGCTGGTGTTACCGGACGAGCTTCCAGGCACCGGAGCCGACGGCGCTCTCGACGACGATGAAGGTTCGCCCCCCAATATCCCCCCCGTCGGCGGCGCCGGCGTCCACTGGTTGAAAAGTCCCTGGGCCAGCGTCTCGCTCGCGATCGAGGCGGACAATATTATTGCTACGATTAATTTCGATTTCATGGCTACCCTTTCACCTGCTTTTCAGGATCGGGCGTTCACAACGACCCATCGCAAATTCGAGTCCAACGCATTATAGGACGTTTCCGGGCCGAACTCCACATTTACGGCATACATCGTTACCAAACCGAATATGATGTAACCGAATTAGTACAACCTCCAGAGGCAGAGTGCAGAATGCAGAATGCAGAATGCGGAAGGCGGAAGGCAGAAGGCGGAAGGCGGAATTCAGAACATCGGCGTCAGTTCGCTTTCCGTGCCTTCCGACAGCGAAACCTTGTAGCGCCCGGAGTTTCCCGCTGCCTTTGTCGTTACGCCGATGCGGTAGACTCCGGTTTCGGACAGTCGGATCGTCATCGCCGGGCTGCGGGAGTCCTGAACGCCGTCGCGCGTGGCGTCGACGTCGTCTATCTCGAAATCCGCGCTGATTACGCTGACGTTCGCCTCCCACGAACTCGGCTTGAAGACCATCAGATAGAAGTCCGGATCCTCGCCCGATTCGCATTCGCACGCGATCTTGACGATCTGCCCGGCTTCTCCGTAGAACGTCACGTAGTCGATGAATTCCCCGCTGGCGAGTTTTTCGTCGCCGGTTCTGAGATCCCCGTTGAACGTCCCGCCGAGTTTGAGGTCTTCGTTCCCACATCCGGGAAAAATGAAGGCGAACGCGAAGAAGAGCGCGAAAGTACGAATGGATTCTCTATTCATTACTGTGCCCCACTCACGCCTGAAAAGAATTTCGGGTTTGATGGAAAAGCGAATTGTCCACTAATAATATTTGCACTGGCAGAACTACAAGCTTAATGCCGGGATTTTGCTCCACTTCGATGGAAATCCGAGGCAACTCATAATAAGGGAGGTATCAATGGTGGCGAAAGATACTCTTTCCGTTACGGATAACAGGACAGGAAAGAACTATGAAATTCCGATCGTCGGAGAGAACATCCGCGCAATCGATCTAAGGCAGATAAAGGTGAAGCCGGACGATTTCGGGATGATGACTTACGACCCCGCCTACACGAACACCGCAAGCTGCGAAAGTGCGGTCACGTTCATCGACGGCGACAAGGGCATCCTCGAGTACCGCGGCTACCCGATCGAGCAGCTCGCGGAGAAGAGCACGTTCCTCGAAGTCGCGTACCTGCTGCTGAAGGGCGATCTCCCGAACGACGCGCAGATCGACGAGTTCACCCACCAGGTGACCACGCACACCTTCGTCCACGAGAACATAAAGAAATTTATGGAAGGCTTCCGCTACGACGCGCACCCGATGGGAATTCTTCTCTCCACCGTCGGCGCCCTTTCGACCTTCTACCCCGACGCGAAGGACGTCCACGACGAGCGCAGCAGGGAGATTCAGATTTACCGTCTGATCGCGAAGATGCCGACCATCGCGGCGTTCACGTACCGCCACTTCGTCGGCCTTCCGTACGTGTACCCGGACAACGGCCTAAGCTACGTTGCGAACTTCCTGCAGATGATCCGCAAGATCGCGCTCGGGAAATACAGCGTCGATCCGATCCTCGAACGCGCGCTCGATGTGCTGTTCATACTCCACGCCGATCACGAGCAGAACTGCAGCACGACCGCGATGCGAGTCGTCGGCAGCTCCCATGCGGATCCCTTCAGCGCCACCGCGGCGGCAATCGCGGCTCTATACGGCCCGCTCCACGGCGGCGCAAACGAGGCGGTCCTGAAAATGCTCGCCGAGATCGGAAGCAAGGACAGCATCCCGGAATACATCCGCAAGGTGAAGGACAAGAACAGCGGCGTCAAGCTCATGGGCTTCGGGCATCGCGTCTACAAGAACTACGACCCACGCGCAAAGGTCATCAAGACGCTCGCGCACCAGGTCTTCAGCGTGACAGGCAAGAATCCGCTCATCGAGATTGCGACGGAACTCGAAAGGATCGCGCTCGAAGACGATTACTTCGTCGAGCGCAAGCTTTATCCGAACGTAGACTTCTACTCAGGACTCATCTACGAAGCGCTGGGATTCCGCAAGGACTTCTTCACCGTCCTGTTCGCGATTCCGCGCACCGTCGGCTGGCTCGCCCAGTGGCAGGAACTCATCACGGAGCCGGGACAGAAGATCGCCCGCCCGCGACAGGTGTTCACCGGAAGCCCGCGCAGGGATTACAAGACCACGAACGAGCGCGTCGGGCAGGAACTGAAGAGAATGAAAGTCTGACTTCATTTTTGATTTCTGATTGCAGATTTTTGATTTTAATCTGTTTTCGATCGGTAGTTAATTATGGATGCTTGGCAACTACGCTTTGTTGTCAACAGGTCGCCGACGTTATTTCTAAAATCAAAAATCGAAAATGCTGAAGTCCCGAATCATTCCATGTCTCGACGTTAAAGACGGCCGGGTCGTGAAGGGGACGAACTTCGCCTCGCTCCGCGACGTCGGAGATCCGGTGGAGCTTGCGAAACGCTACTGCGACGAGGGCGCGGACGAACTCGTGTACCTAGACATCAGCGCTACCGTCGAAGGACGAAAGACGTTTCTCGATACGCTCGAGCGCACAGCGGACAGCATCTTCCTGCCCCTGACGGTGGGAGGAGGTATTCGCGTCGTGGACGACATCCGAAGGCTTCTCGGCGCCGGAGCGGACAAGGTCAGCCTCAACACCGCGGCGGTCGCGAATCCGGACTTCATCTCCGAGGCGTCCGGGAGGTTCGGGTGTCAATGCGTGGTGATCGCAATTGACGTAAAGAAGGGGACAGACGGAATTACGAATTGCGAGTTACGAATTACGAATGAATCCAAATCTGAAATCTCAAATCTGAAATCTCAAATCGCCAGCGGTTACGAAGTCGTCACCCACGCCGGCAGACGGCCCACGGGAATCGACGCGCTTTCATGGGCGAGGGAAGCCGAGCGGCGCGGCGCAGGCGAAATCCTGCTCACCAGCATGGACGCGGACGGAACAAAGAACGGCTACGACCTCGAAATCACTTCGCTCATCTCTGGCGAAGTCGGCGTGCCGGTGATCGCTTCCGGAGGCGCGGGAAAGCCTGAGCATCTTTTCGACGCGCTCACCACAGGCGGCGCGGACGCGGTGCTCGTTGCGGGAATCCTGCACTTCGGGACGTACACCGTCGCAAGCCTCCGCGACTATCTCCGCGGCAGGGGAATCAAAGTTCGAAGCGCATCCTGATTCGAGCGTCCGGTATCGAGGATGAAATTCAGATTTCGGAGGAGCTGAGAATTTAGTAACCGTTCACGGGGTAGATCGCGGTCTATAGCGGGATTCTGTAGTAGTGTGCTCGTGAGAGCATATTTCCAGATAGTAGAGGATAAAAGAAACGCCTTACGGCGCCACTACGAACGCAAACTACCCCGTGAACAGTTACAGAATTTATTTACGAAATCCGCGAGGCGTCAATCTTCCGCGAGTTTCTTCTTCAGACCAGAAAAATCGATCACCGAGTAGACGCACGGGATAACGAACAGCGTCAGAATCGTGCTGGACAGCAGGCCCGCGATGACGGTAATCGCGAGCGGCGCGCGCATCTCGGATCCCTGACTCGCCGCCGCTACCGCATAGTGCGCGACGTTACCATAGAAGTCGCTTCCCTCGCCGAAAACGGTTTTGACGATCCACGCGTACATCGCGCCGAAGTTCACAAGGCCCGTCATTGGAAGCAGTCCGAGGACGGTGGTGAACGTCGTCATAAATATCGGCCGTAGGCGAACCGACGCGCCGGTGATGATCGCCTCGTATTTCTCCATTCCCCGCTCGCGAAGCTGGTTGATGTAGCTAACCATCACGATCGCGTTGTTGACGACGATACCCGCGAGCATTATCGCGCCGATGAAAACTATGACGCTCACCGGAATGTCCCAAACGAAAAGTGTCACGACGACTCCGACGAACGCAAGCGGTAGCGAAAACATGATTATGAAAGGCTGAACGAAACTCTCGAACTGACTCGCCATCACGACGTACACGAGGAACGCGGAAAGGATCAGCGCGAGAATCAGCGAGTTTGTCGATTCCTCCATTTCGAGGCTCTGGCCCGCGATCTGGTAGCGCGTTTCCGCCGGCCAGTCGGGAGACGCGACCATGTCCCCGATGCGCTCGCGAATCTGATTCGTCGCCGCGCCGAGGTCGAACCCGGAAAGTTCGCTCGTAACGACCACCGCGCGCTGTCCTTCGATCCTGCGGATCTCGTTCGGACCTTCCATGAACCTGAGTCCGTCGATAAGCCTTAGCTGCTGTTCGCCGTCCGCTACCACAGGGACGATCTCGGAAAGGAGCACGTCCGAAAGTCTCTGCCCAGGGGAAATGTAGAGTTCGCGCAGGTGGTCGATGCCTTCGATCGCCTGGCGGACGCTTCCATCGTCACCCGCGAATTCCCGCTGGACGCTGACGAAAATGTCGATGCGCTCGTCCTTCTCCTTGAAACTCGTCGAGCTGACGCCTTCGATCATCTGGTTCAGCCTTTCGCTGACGTCGGAAAGCGCTATACCGTAGTTCGAGAGCTTCGAGCGATCGAGGTGGATGTGGACCTCTGGGAGTCCGGGAGCGACGGTGCAGGTGGTATTCGTGAGCGCGTCCAGGGTCTGGAGTTCATCGCGGACCCGCACGCCGAGGGCGCGGATTTCGTCGAGATTGTGCCCGATGATGTGGACCTCCACAGGCGCGCTGAAGCTGAATAGCGTCGGATGGATGAATTCGGGCGCGCCGTGGACCTCGGGCTGACGGCTGACCTCGGAAAGAATATCGCGCAGCAGAAGCTCGTTACGCTCCGTCGCCATTTCTGGACGCATCGTGATAGTGATCTTCGCGGTGTGTTCGCCTTCGCCGGTCTTGGCGTCCTTCGTCGGCTCGACCCCGACCTGCGCAAACATCGCTTCGATAAGGCTTTCGTCTTCCTTTTTTTTGACGCCCGAAGCATCTCCGCCCGCTACGTTCCCGCCTTCCCCGGCATCGACCTTATCCATCTCCGCGCGGTCCTTTTTTATGTAGGGGATCATCGCCTCCTCGAGTTTCTTCACGACCGCGTCGGTGTCGTCTATGTCGGACCCGGGCTTCAGGTTCACCACCATCTGGAACTGCCCCTGCTGAAGGTCCGGAAGAAGCTGGAATCCGAGCAGCGGGATCAGCGTCGCCGAGAACGCTAGCAGCGCGCCCGCAAGCAGCAGCACCGCGAACTTCGCGGTGAGCGCGCTTTTCAGAAGCGGCGCATAGGTCTTTTCGACGAAGCCGTAGCAGATGCGGAACAAAAGCGCGAAAGGGAACAGAACTATGAATGCCGTCCAGCGCGCAATGAAGAACACGAACCAGGCTATCGCGGCTCCCGAGATCAGAAGCGGGAGCACTGCGAACTTGTAGAATAGCTCCAGCACGACGTAGATAACGAATGAAACAAGGTACAGCGGCATCAGTATCGCGTGATGAATCTTGAAATCGCGGAACTGCTCCTTCAGGAACTCCACCGACTTAAGGCGGAAGAAATCGCTTTTCGTCGGGCGGAACTTCGTGATGTCTACCGAGCGGCTCGCGAGCATCGGGATGATGAAGATCGCGACCACCAGCGACGCCACGAGACTGTAGACCACGGTCCGGGAAAGGTCGCCGAAGATTTGTCCCGCGATTCCCTCGACGAACACCAGCGGTAAAAACACGCAGATCGTAGTCAGCGTAGAAGCGATCACCGCGCCGCCGACCTCCTTCGAGCCGCGAACCGCGCTCTGGATCACGGAGTCGCCTTCGCTTCGGCAGCGGAAAATGCTTTCGAGTACGACGATGGAGTTGTCCACGAGCATACCGCAGCCGAGCGCGAGCCCGCCTAGGGACATTATGTTCAGCGAGACTCCGAACATCTTCATAGGCGCGAACACGACGACGACGGAAATCGGAATCGAAAGCGAAATGATGAACGTGTCATAGAACCTTCGGATGAAGAGATAGATGACGAGTATCGCGAGCAGCGCGCCCACGAGCACCGCGCTTGTCACCTCGTCGATCGCGCCCTGGATGAACTCGCTCTGGTCGGAGAGGATGGTCAGACTAGCGTCGGATGGAAGCTCCTTCTCGATGAACCTGACGACGACGTCCTCGTTCGAAGGCATCCCTCCCCCACGCGGACCGCCACGGGATGGACCTTGACTGGACTGACCCCGACTGGACTGACTCTGCTGCGCCTGATTCCGCTGCTCCTCGAGCCTTCGCGCGAGTTCCGGGTCGGTCTTCGCCTTCTCCCACTCCTGGTAGATTTCGTCGACTTCGCGCCTTGCGACGTCGATGACCTTCTTCGAATCCTCGTCCCTGTATCTGAAATCCGCGAGTTCGAGGATGCCGCGGGCGTGGTCGAACAGACGATCGCGCTTCGCCGCGGTGCGGGCCTCCGAAATTAGCTGGGAAAGCCAGAGACTCCGGTCATCTTCCGTCCCGAAGAGCTTGTCCCGAATCCGCTGGCTGAGCGCGACGATGTTCGCGTCCGCGGTGCGATATAGTTCGATCACCACCGCGGGCTTTCCGTCGACGCGGGTCATCTCGCTTTCTTCCTTGTGGGTCCGCTCGATGTCCGCAATCTCGCGAAGGGTAAGCTCCGACGAATCGAACGGCGTCGTCGCTCCCGCTGCGCCCTGACTCGACTGCTGGCGCGTAAGCGGGAGATCGAGCATCTCGTCGATATTCTCGAATTCGCCCGCGAGCCTCACTAGGAAATCCCGCTGGCCTTCCGTCATGGTCCCGACCGGAGAGTTGCGGTTCCAGCTTGCGATCTGCGCGGAAATCTGCGGCGCGCTGAGGCCGTGCTGCTTGAGCGCCTCCTCGTCCAGATAAATCCTGATCTGCTCCTCCAGCCCGCCCTTGATCTTTATCGCGGCGAGTCCGTCCACGCCTTCGAGTTCCCGCTCGAGCACGTTCTCCGCGATCTCGCGCAGACGGTAAAGCGAGTTCTTGCCCTCGTCCGCGGGAATCGTCAGCGCGAGTCTCATCACAGGCTCTAAGTTCGGATCGTAGCGGAGGAGAATCGGCTTCGCGGCGCCGTCCGGAAGTCGAAGGGTATCGACGCGTTCGCGTACCTGCTGGACGACCTTGTCCATGTCCGTGTCCCACTTGAACTCGAGTACGACGTCGCTCATCTCCGCCCGGCTGACGCTCGAGCTTGTCTGGAGGTTATCTAGGTTCGAAATCTGACGCTCGATCAACTTCGAAACGTCCTCCTCCACCTGCATCGGAGTCGCCGCGGGATATTCGGTGCGGATCGTCAGCGTCGGATAGTCGATCTCCGGCATCAGGTTCATCGGAAGGCCCTGGTAGCTCATCCAGCCGAAGACCATCACGCACAGCGTGATCATCACGACGCCGATGGGACGCTTGATCGACAGCGTCGGCTCCAGTTGGCTTTCGATCTTCAAATTTCGATTTTTGGATTCCACGTTTGTCGGTTGTCAGTTGGTGGTTGATAGAATCGTGGCTCGAATTACTCCCGGTCGCTTTGCGGAATCGAGCTTTCCTCGAAAACCGGGTGCATCGCGACGACGGACGTTGTGATTCCTCCGCGGGAGGCGAAGTGGCCTTCCACGATCATCCTCCTCGGATGGCATACGCTTACAAGGTCGTCGAGGATCTGGTTCACCGCGTGCTCGTAGAACACCCCGAAGTTTCGGTATGCGACGAAGTAATACTTGACGCTTTTCAGCTCGAGGCAGAGTTCGTCCGGGACGTATCGGATGACGATCTCGCCGAAGTCGGGAAGCCCGGTTTTCGGGCAGACCGACGTGAACTCGGGAATCTCGATCAGGATTTCGTAATCCCGGTGCTGATACTCATTCTCGAAGGTTTCGAGAATCTTGGTGGTTGGTACGTTCCGAATTTCCATCTCGTTAATCGCGACCTGTAGTAGGCGTTAAGAATAAATTCTATTCTTCGTACCTACCTAATTCGAAAACGGGGATTGTAGCCTCTCGCCACTCGTAGAACAACAGGCGGAAGTCAATTCGTCAAATCCGGGAAAATTAATATTCTCCGCGAACGAAGCGGCATTTACGAAATGTCACTATTCACCCGTAATCGCTTTAATCTGTGAAATCAGACCCATCGGCTCGAATATGTCGCAAGGTATCGAATTCGTAAGCAGAGCCACGTCCCTCGCCATGATCGAATCGCTCCTATGTCCAGCGCCGATAAAAATGTGACCAAGCTCGTGCGCAAAAACCTTTGGCAACTGACCGGCGTCACCAGGATCGAACGCATTGGCGCCGATGAAAACGCCTGTCCTGGGTTCTGGATTTCCGGTGACCGGAAAAGGAAGGTTCCCCTCGCGAACTTCGCCGTTTACGATTTCCAGTTCCGAATTGTCGCGACTGGAATAATTCGTCAGTCCTATACCGAGCGTATGATTCACAGGATTGGGATTGTTCGGGTCGATGAAACGGGAAGATGACTGGACCGAGTTCATGATGAAAATCGGAATGCATCCTGGAATGGTGACGTTGCTTACGTCTTCGCCGTCCCGCACGGTTCCGTGTTTTGCCAGCACGGACGGAAGCTCGAATTGTTGACCCGCTCGTCCGTATTCGTCATCGTCGTTGTATGTGGCTCTGTCCAAGAGATACGACGCGCCATTGGTGTTCGTATCCAGAGGTCCCGTGCTGTCTTCCGGATTCGAAACGAGAATATGCGCTGTTCCATTAGCGTCGATAATCTGGTTTTCGTCGGCGCGAGTGAGCTTCAGGTGAACGATGCTCCTTATCTCGAATATCACGCACACTTTGCGCCAGATTTCATTTATTGAGTCTTCGATCTCTCTTCTATGAGCTTGGATAATTCGATACTCCGGATTGTTCGGATCGCTTCCCGGAACCAAGTCGAACAGATACTTGAAAAGGTCGGATTGAACGGAAAGACCACCCATGCCGACGTGTCTGTCGAACCTGTTGGGTTCATTTCTCAGCACAATTAAGCAAAGGGAGATTTTCACTTCATCCCTGAAAATGGAGGTATATATTTGCTCCTTCGGTCTGCCGGCCAGATCTAACTGGCACTGGACGCGGTTGTGAATAAGGTCTACCTGGTCAACGCGGACGGATACTGTCACACTTGCGCCAAAGTTCTTGAATTCCGGTATATCTCTAAGGGTCGCGACAATGTCGATTTCATAGAAACTCAGCCCCGCGGCGTCGGTGGTGGCTGTGTACAAGGCTTGATTCCCGTTTACTCGCACCTGATTGGTTCGAATGTTGTTCAGAAACCCTTCCTCCCGGACAGAATTGAACGATTCCGCGCTGAAAAGATTTCCACCTGAATGAAACTCGAATGTAACCGTGTATTTCAACTTTACGATCTGGATCAGCGCGGTTGGGTCCTTCGTATCGAAGAACTTTGTCTTGTACGTCCATCTGGCTTCCCCTTGGCAAACAATTGGACATCCGATCAGCGAGGTTTCATTGCCGATGTCCGAGCAATCCGCGACGAAAAGCGGATTGCCGACGAAAATCCTGATCAGCCTTTGTAGCGGAGGAATCGCGGAGCATTGCGAAAGCGAGCTTATAAAGAGCGTGCCTTCGCCTTTCTTTTCCGCGCTTATCGCTACTACCGTGAATGAATCGCCCATCACGTTCCAGACTCCGGAGGAAATCGAAAGCAACCCGCGTCGAGGCGTTGAGCTTTGAAGTTCGACATCGAATCCGCCGTCTCCGAACACAACGTTATCGACGCAGTCGAGGTCGTCTCCGGTTCCGAATGGATTCAGGATGCCATCCGGTCCGGTCCACGCGGGGAACGCCGCGAGGAAAACGAATTCGTCCTTCGGAATCTCGATGAACTCCTCGACGTCGGTTAACTCCTGACCAGGAAGCGAATCTTCGTCACGAATTAAACTCCGCACGATTCTGAGAGCATCCGGCACTCTTACATCGATATGGGTTGAAAGCGACACTCCGTCGACGATGGCGGAAACTGCTGAAAAGCTGCCAGCCCCCGTTACGTTATATTCGTCCCGCACGTTCATCCACCCACTTGGAGTAACCGACACTTCGTCGAATCCCGGTGAAACTTCGGACATGCCTGAACCTTGGAAGTTCAGCGATTCAAGCAGCGCGCTTTCCAGAGAGTCGTTTCCAAGTACAGGTAATAGAAACGATTGAGCGAGGGTTATGGAGGAGCAGGGGCAGACGTCCAGCTTGCCGCCGGAAGACGCGCTCCGCGTTCCGCTGGTCGCGCTGAACTGGAAGCTCTCCGGGCGCGGGACTCTATAAGCGGTGAATTCCCCGCTCCATGTACAACGATCCGCTTTTCGCACCGTCTCTCCGTTCGGGAAGGTGACCGTATAGTAATGCGTTCCACTTCCAGTGTAAGTTCCTTCAAGAAGACATACTTCATTCGTGGAATACGAAAAACACAAAGAGCCATCGATTGTTACAGAGCCTTCGAAAACGCTGTCCGCGTTATCAGGTCCATTCACTGTGTGGAGTTCGTAAGAAACAACATTGCCGCTTATCGTTCCCGAACCCGAATTCGTGCCGTCATCGGGCTGGGGAGCGCCCTGAAGAAACGTTCCCGATTGCGTCATCAGAAACGGCTCGGAGTATCCGATGGGAAACAGCAGCGTGGCATGCGCATCGATGTCGTCGCATTCCGACTGACCTATTCTCGATTCGACAACCCAAATGCCTTCGAGATTATGAACCCCCGACTTCGGAACTTTCGTTAGCGGTATCTCGGAACGCGGGTTTACCGATGAAGAAACTACCTCGGAGTTGAAAAGACAAATAATGGCAATCAGCGATATGGAAATGAGCTTTCCACGGTTCAAGAGATTACCCCCCCCCCATACCAAAATCTTTCAAAGGAAGCTCTGACACATGCGATGTGCAAAAATGTTTCATGTGTTGACTCCTGACGTTTCCGTTGCGAATCCTGATGTGAATAGATAATTGTGCGATCTGAAGATAGTAGCGTCAACTGTTTTTTACTCCCCGTAGCGAATTGGGCGGTAACTATGTAGATTTACAACGTTGATTGAATCCAGCGGGAACTCTTAATTTGCTCGAACTAAAAGACGTCACAAAAACATACTCCCAGGGGGGAAAGTCCGTCGAGGCGCTTCGCGGCGTGAGTCTCACCCTCGATAGAGGCGAGTTCGTGACCATTGTCGGTCCATCCGGCTCGGGCAAGAGCACGCTGCTACACCTCGCCGCGGGGCTGGATACGCCGACGTCGGGGAAGGTCATCATCGACGGCGTTTCCACCGGCGAAATGAACGACGACGAACTCTCGCTGCTAAGGCGCAGAAGAATCGGACTCGTTTTCCAGTTCTTCAATCTGCTGCCGAGCCTGACCGCGCTCGAAAACGTGATGCTTCCTATGCTGCTCGAATCCGGACCTACGAAGGAAGTCAAGGCGAGGGCGCAGGAACTCCTGGCCCTCGTCGGCCTTGAAGATCGCACGTCCCATCGTCCGGAGGAGCTTTCAGGAGGGCAGGCACAACGGGTTGCAATCGCGAGGTCGCTAATTATGAAACCGCCGCTGGTGCTCGCGGACGAACCCACGGGCAATCTCGATTCGAGCACGGGGGCAGAGATTCTGAAAACGATCCGCGAACTCGGAAAGAACGAGGGCTTCACGTTTATAATGGTCACGCACGACCTCGAAGCCTCCAGGCTCGGCAGCCGCAGACTGACAATCCGCGACGGCCTTATCGTAGATGACGAGCGCTGGCACTTACCCAGTTAAGAGTTAAGAATTAACTGACTACTATTCGTAATTCGTAATTACTCAAAGCAGCGCCCGGAGTCGATAAAGGAACCACCCGGCGAGCTTTTCCGTCCACGGTCTGTTTTCGATGTCTTCCACCAGGATTCGTTTCGACGTTTTCAGATCGTCCTCGAACTGATCCCGCAGAGTCTTCGCAACGATAGCGCTGAAGAACACCGCGTTGATTTCGAGGTTTCCGCGGATCGAGCGCTGGTCGAGATTGAACGAGCCGACGGTGGACCAGATCTCGTCGACGACGCAGGTTTTCGCGTGCATCACGCGGTTCTGGAACTCGTATATCTCGACTCCATCGTCAAGAAGCTCGCGATACAGGTGCCTCGTCGCGGCGGTGAAGAATCTGACATCGCTGACACCTGGCAGCAACAGCCGCACCTTCACGCCCGCGCGGCTCTTTTTTCTTAGAAGACTCAGGAATTTCCGGTCCGGCAGAAAGTAGGCGTTTGTTATTAAAATCTCGGTTTCCGCGCGTTTTATAGCCTCCGCGTACACCCTGCGTATCGTCCGGCGGCTGTTTCTAAGGGTGTTATCGATAATCGCGCAATTCGCGTCGCCGCGCGGTATTTTATTCTGCCTAAGCGAGTGGTACGGAATCCTGACGTGCGACGATCTCGCCCACGCCTGGACGAAACAGTCCACGAGAACTTTCACCGCCGGTCCTTCGATTCTGACTGACGTGTCCCGCCAGCCGCGACCACCGTCGCTAACGCTGCGATAGTCGTCCGCGATGTTCATTCCGCCGAGATACCCGACCGATCCGTCGCAAACGACGATCTTCCGGTGCGTCCTCAGATTGAACGGCCTGAACTTTCTGCGGACCATCGAGATCGGATTGAACCAGCCGAATTCGATGCCGTGCTTTTCAAACTCTCGAAAGAACTCGTCCGGCGTATCGAAACTCCCAACCCAGTCCGCGATCACGTACACCTTCACGCCTTCGAGAGCTTTCTGCGCGAGCAGGCTTCCGACCTCTGCGCCTGTCCTGTCGTTACGATAGATGAACTGCTCGATTAGGATGTAATGCTTCGCGTCCTGAATCGACTTGCAGATTGCGGGAAAATATTCATCGCCGTCCCGAAGAACCGTGACACGATTTCCCGGAGTCAGTTTCTGGCGCTCGATTTCGGAAAGAGTCCCGATCATTCACGGTTCCGGTGAGCCTCGCGAGCATTTGTTTTTAATTAACGTGACTCGCGCGGACGGTTCATAATAATAGACGCTGATAGCCGATTTTGAAAGTCATCTGACGTTAAAGCTGTGGCAGACAAAAGATCAATCGCGGTGATAATCTCGGGTACCGGCCGATCCCTCGCGAATCTGGTAGAAAGAATATCATCTGGAAAGCTCGATTGCGCGATTTCCATCGTTGTAAGTTCGAAACCCGGCGTGCAGGGACTCGACGTCGCACGGGACGCGGGAATCAAAACGATCGTCATCGACAGGCGCAAGTACAAAGGCGATCGCGATTTCTCCCGCCACGTCGTCGAAGCAGTCGAAAGCGCGAAACCCGCACCGGAACTGATCGTGTTCGCGGGACTGATACACAGACTCATCGTACCGGACTCATGGAACCGCAGGGTCATAAACATCCACCCGGCGCTGCTCCCGAAATTCGGAGGCAAAGGGATGTACGGCCACCATGTCCACGACGCAGTTCTCAGGAGCGGCGACAAGGAATCCGGGTGCAGCGTGCACTACGTAACGAACGAACTCGACGAAGGAGAGATCATCCTACAGAAAATCGTCAGAATCATCCGCGGCGACACTCCGGATACTCTCGCGGCGCGAGTCTTCACCGCCGAATGTGAGGCTCTTCCGGAAGCGATACAAAGCGTGCTGCATTCGATGCCGATGAACGCATAGATAAAAAAGTTCTACAATTATCTATGCTTTTTCGATGCAGTCGAATTTAGGTGTATAATGTAACTGTCTAATGTTACGGACTTAGAAACGCAGTGGTTTAGCGAGCGATGCCCATCGAAACTCCATACCAAATGACCGACATCCTTTACGTGGAGGATTGGGAACCGTTGACGAAGCTGGTTTCAAATACGCTCAAAAGGTATGGTTATTCCGTGGATGTTCGCCAGGACGGCCAGGAGGCGTTCCGCGCGGCAACGCGGGAAAGCTACAAACTCGCGCTGGTTGACCTCTGCATGCCCGGATGGGACGGTCTGGAAGCACTAAAATCACTGCACATGGTTTGCCCACAGTTGCGCGCGATTGTACTATCCGCTTATATCGACGACAAAATGGAAGAAGTACTGTTGGAACTTCCGAACGTGATCTGCTGGCTGAAAAAACCGTTTTCGATGGCGGAACTTGAACGCGCGGTTACACGGGAACTCCAGATGCATCCAATTGCTGCCGCCGCCGCGCTTTGAATAAATAGGGACGGACCCAATAGTGTTCGGCGCGCCTCATGCTGTGAATTTTGTCGCCTGCGTTTTTGTTCGGGATTGCAAGGCAATTCCGACATGATGACATCGAAACGCGACCCTGCATGTCCCGAAGGTAATGCCCCCTGACATATAGGAAGTTCGCAGGTAAGTGTTCACGGGGTAGATCGCAGTCTATAGCGGGATTTTGTTCGTAGTGTGCTCGTGAGAGCATATTTTCGCGGTGTGGTGGATCGAATAAACGCCTTACGGCGCCACTACGAACGCGAACTACCCCGTGAACGGTT
>JANLHZ010000286.1 GCA_024653775.1 Planctomycetota bacterium
TTCTGTACTCCTGCGCGTCGTTTCCAGCACTTCATCTCGAAACGCCGGAGGTTCTGTTCAGCACCCTCGAATACACGGCGGGCAGGGTCGCGGGCGAAACATACTCGGGCGCGAAGTACAAGGCGCTGAACGAGTACTCTCCGAAGTCGATCGTCTGGCACTGCCTTCCGTACCGCGAGCAGGAACGCAGCTTTTTCATGTTCGAAACCTTCGTCTGGGGCAAGATCGAGAGCGCGATCGTGCTGTTCCATCAGTCGAGACTGAAGGACGTACGCTTCGACACTCCCGACCGCGCGCTACTTCTCGTCGAATGGCGCGAGAACGGTAAAGCCACGGGCGAAGACGTCGTACTAGCGATCCGCGAACCTGCACGGGATACCGACCGCGCCTACGATCCGAATAACGACGAAGTTCCCGACATCACCCACCAGTGGCATATTTCGGTTCCGGACCAGCCGTATCTGCGCAGGGACAGCCCGCTTTCGAAAACCATCGTCGAGATAACGAACGGCGAATGGCAGCCGTCGGGACGGGAGGCGCGTTTCGACACAGGTTGGTTCGACCGTCAGATCGAGGAGGAGGAACGACGCGCGCTAGAGAAGCTCCGCGAGGCCCACGAGGCGGAAGAGCGCGCACGAAGGAGCGGAATCGAATCCGAGCCGAGGGCGGAGGAGGAACCGTCTCAGGAACACGCGCCCACGGAGGAAGCTGGCGGAGACGAACCTCCGGATTCGGCTGACCCGGGCGGAGAAAACCAGGAACCGCCAGCCTCGGACAGCGCCGGTCCGGCGTGAATCCGGAGGTTCGTAGTCGCGCTGTAAGGCGTTTATATGCCCTTACGGGCACACTACAAGCGTTCGTCAGCACAAAGGGCGCACGAAGTACGCCACCGCTTCCACTATCATCGAGCGCCGGTCCACGGCGGGATACCGACGCCGAAGCGGACAAGCTCCCTGCGAAGCACGCCCCTTGTCACAACGCGGACGATCCCTTCGCACGGGACTTCGGGCGAATACCAGATGACGGTTTCGCCGGTCGTGCGCTTCAGACATCTTAACTCGCGATCGCCCATTCCCGGCAGTTTGATGACGTCGATCTCGAGCGCGTCTTCGAATTCCGCGCGCGCAAGACTCTCGTATGCGTCCGCAGTGATGCTCCTCGAACTCGGTACCGGCGGCGAAATGTACCCCGGCCTCGAACCCGACCCCGCAACCTTGTTGATCACCGCGAAGAAAACGCGCTCGCCGCGGGTATCGTTCACCTGGATCAACTTCAGGACGTCGCCTTCGGTCAGATACTCGCACCATTCCTGATTGACTGCGTCTTCCCACGGATGAACCATCTCGTTCGCGTGGGGATTCTCCTGCCCTGGCGGCGTCCGGACGTCCGCGTCATCAGGGCCTATCGCCGGCGAAGGCATACCATCGAACGGCCCCGGATTTTCATCGTTCGAATCTTCGTTCGACTCGCCGGGAGTGCTTGTAGCGCTCTCCGCGGGGGCGAGTTCTTCCACATTGTCCTGAACCGTGAACTCGATCTGCGGATCGTCGGAACGGTTCTCGTTCTCGCCCGGATTATTCGGGTACGTCACACCCTGCGGGAGTTCTTCGTCCGATAGTCGGCTCGATCCGCTGTCGCAGGAGGCGAGCGCGAGAATCAGCGCCGAACTAAGGATAACCGTGATTGTTTTCTGCATCGTTACTCCTCGGTTGATTTTAGCCGTCCGGGACGGGAGAAGTTCGCGGGTCAGGGATTTTCTTCGGATTCCTTCGCTTCCGCAAGCCTCATTCGATAGTACTCCATCCAGTCGTCGTCATTATGAAAAATCTGGCCGGTGATTTCCCTGAGCATCGACCGCGCCCTCGCTTTCCGCTGCTCATTTCCGCCCTGAAGCTCCATCACGAAGTATAGCGTCGCCTCGAGTCTGTACTCGGGCGCGATCAGCTCCCCGAGAAGGTAGTATCGCTCGTGGTCGAAACTTTGCGATAGAACCTCGCGCGCGCCTGCCTCGCGATATCCGAGAATGATGTCTTTCATAATCGCGCGTCCGATGCGCTCTTCGACTGTGCTTACTCTCGCGGTCTGGTTTTCGAGGTTTGTACCGCGAATGCGGGGCATTTCGCCGAAGAGACTTCCTTCCGCGGCGCGCGTCTCGTACTTCCGGATTTCGAATATTTCCGCCTCCAGCACAGGATTCCTCGCGAAGAGTTTTTCGTTCTTTCCGAAGCTGGCTTCGATTTCCGGATCGCCGTAGCCGTGGACGAGCCTTGTCAGCGCGATCGTCTCCCGGCGGCTCGCGAGGATGACGAGCGCCTGCACGGAAGCGGTTTCGTCTTTGGAATCGAGCACGATCTGTAGAAATCGTAGCGACGCCCGGCTCTTCATCGAACGGAGAAGTTCGATCTTGTTATCCGCCTTTTCGAAATTCTCGGCCAAAACCCTGACGCTCTCGTCATCCTCGAACCCGCAGAGATAGAACATCGCGGCGCCGCGGACTTCGCGCTCTCGATCGGAGATCAGCGTCAGGGTCTCCGAAATCGGCGCGTCTTCGAGCAGCAACGCCTCCGCGCGGAGTGCCTCCTCGCGGACGACGAAGTCAGGATGGCTAAGCGCGATCTTCCGGACCTCCGCGGGTTCCGCGATTTCGTACGCGAGCCGCACCGCTTGGCGGCGGAGATCGCGGAACGTCCAGCCGAGGAGTTCGTGCTTCATTTGCGTCCACCCCGAAGGATGCCGCGGATGGCTGAACGCTTCTTCGAGCAACGCAAGCGCGTCCGAGCCAAGGCTCCGGAGTTTGTCCCGCGCAGCGTCCGCGACGAGCGGATCTTCGTCGCCAAGATCGTGGATGAGAACGTATCTAGACGCCTCGAAGTACATCATAGACGCGAAGACGAGCGCCGCGAGGACAAGAAATCCGAGCAGCAGCGCAAGCGGCTTCGTCCACCACCTGGGCGGCTTCCCGACGACGACCACCTCGGCCTTCGCGACGGCTTTCCGGAGGGCTTTCTCGCCATCGCCTTTTCCTGAATTCTGAGAGTTCGGTAGAAACATATTTCGATTCCGCGGGCGCAGCCGACGACGATTTTAGGTAAATGTTCACGGGGTGAAATGCGTTCGTAGTGACGCCGTAAGGCGTTTATAGGATGCCGCGAACTGAAAACATATGCTCTCACGAGCACACTACGAACAAAAACAGCCACTATGCGCCAAAACAACCCGTGAACAGTTACGATTTTAGTCCTCGCGCGCCATGGAGCGATCAGAATTTTCATATTTCGGGCACGACACCTAAATTGAAAGATTATTTTCTTCCGCCTCCTTGGTGTATGATCCTGATACTCTGAGAACGCCCACGGTCTCAGGATGGATACACAATGAAAGTTCTTCTCGCAGACGATGAAAAAATCATAAGAGTCACCCTCGCCGACGAGCTGAAGGAAGCCGGGCACGACGTTGTCACAGTCAGCAACGGAGTCGAAGCCCTCGAAGCGTACGAAAACCAGGATTTCGACTGTCTGATCACCGACGTGCGAATGCCAGGGATCGAGGGAATCGACCTGATGAAGCGTATCAAGGAGAAGAACCTCGCGTTTCCGGTGATAGTCATCACCGCCGCGGCTAGCATCGAAAGCGCGGTCGAGGCGATGCGCGCGGGCGCTGAGAACTACATAAAAAAGCCGTTCGACAACCGCGAGGTCATCGTCCATCTCGAAAAACTGCGTTCGATGATCGAGGTCCGGAACGAACTCGCCGAGCTGAAGGGAATGTCGGTCACCGACTTCGACGGAATGATCGGCCAGTCGAAAAAGATGCGCGAGATTTTCGATCAGATCAAAAGCATCGCATCGAGCGACTTCGGCGTGCTGATCCAGGGCGAAAACGGCACTGGCAAGGAACTCATCGCCGCCGCGCTGCATAGTCGCAGCGATCGCGCGACGAAACCGTTCGTCGCCGTCAACTGCGCCGCGTTCAACGAGAACATAATCGAAAGCGAACTCTTCGGCCACAAGCAGGGCGCGTTCACCGGAGCTATCCGCGATCATAAAGGCAAGTTCCAGACCGCGTCGACCGGGACGCTCTTTCTGGACGAGATAGGCGAGATGCCGATGTCCTTGCAGGTGAAGCTGCTGCGCGTGCTCGAGACGAACACCGTGACTCCCGTCGGAAGCGACGACACCCGCGAGATCGACGTCAGGCTTGTCGCCGCTACGAATCGCGATCTTGAAGAGATGGTGAAGGAGGACGAATTCCGCGAGGACCTCTTTTTCCGGCTGAACGTGATTTCGCTCTACATTCCTCCGCTTCGGGATCGTGCGGAAGACATTCCGCTGCTGGCGAACCACTTCATCAAGAAGTACGCTCCGGACGGAAGGTTCGAGCTGACCGATGATCTCGTGATCGCGCTGATGAGCTACTCCTGGCCCGGAAACGTCCGCGAACTGGAAAACTCGATCAAACGGGCGGTCGCTCTTTCAGGCGGCTCGGACAAACTGAAGAAGGAGCACCTCATAAAGCCCGCGTCGACGAGGCGCGAGCGTCCCGCGACGAGTTCCGTCGATCTTCGCCCGCTGAAGGAAGTCTTGCAGGAGGCGGAAATCAAACACATCCGTCAGGTGCTGAAGTACACATCCAGCCAGAAGGCGAAAGCCGCGGACGTGCTCGGCATCTCACGCAAGAGTCTCTGGGAGAAGATGCGCGAACTACAGATGGAATAAGAAACTATCGTGGGCACCTGGGACCGCGGTCGTCTATGTCCACAAAAGCCGCTTATTACTTTGAGGCTCCTAACCCGGACGAGCAGGAACCAAAATTCTTCGGCGCAGAGCCGCGGAGTGTGCAGAGAATTTTCGAACCTCTTCGATTCTCCCTTCCGAATTCTTTGCGACTTGGCGATTTCGCGCGAAAAACTATTCCTAAATCCGCGTGCGCACCCCCGAAAAAACGTAATTAACTTTATGTAATCGGCGTTCCGGCTGTACATTCCTTGCGTCCAAGGAAATTTGAAATGAGAGAGCGAAAACTCGAAAGCAGGATTGTACTGGCGGCGATCAAGAGACCCGTCACCATAACGATGCTGATCATCGCGGTGATCGTGACGGGATTTCTAGCGTTTACCAGGATGCCCGTGCAACTTCTTCCGGGAGGACTTCAGTTTCCGGTTCTGTTCATACAGGTGCCGTATTTCGATCCGACTGCGAACCCGAAGGAGGTCGAGGACGAGATCACGTCGAAGGTGGAAGACGCACTCGGAACCATCTCTGGAATCTCCGACATCTACAGCACGTCTAATTCCGGCGGCGCGATGGTGCTGATATTCTTCGACGGCAAGGTCAACATGGACTCGGCGTACGCGGAGGTATACGACAGGATGGAACGACTCCGGCCCGATTTTCCGGACGGAGTGGACCGGTTCGCGGTGCACAAGTTCGATCCGAACGATCAGCCCGTGTACGACATCGGAATAACGTTCGACGAGGACGTGCAATCGCCGTTCTATCTGATCGAGAACAATATCGCGAAAAGGCTCGAGCAGGTGGACCACGTCGCAAAGATCGATCTCTCCGGAATGTTCCAGAAGCAGGTGCGCATACAGTTCGACCGCGCGAAACTCGAATCGCACCGCATAAACCTTGCGACCGCGTTCCAGGTGCTTTCGCGTGACAACCTCGCGATGAGCGTCGGCAAGGTCACGGAGGCGGGAAGCGAATACTACGTCCGCGTCGACGGGCGCATCGATTCCCTTCCGGAGCTTAACGACATAGACCTCGGCGGCGGAATCCGGATCAAGGACGTCGCCGGCTATTACGCTTCAGAAGACGACGGAAATGAAATCTGGATTCCCGGGGCGCGGGTGGTCTACGCCGTCGGAGACTGGCAGGACAGGATGAACGGGCAGATGCTCGTGCAGATGGAAATCTACAAGGAGACGAACACGAACTCGGTTCTGATTTCCGAGGAGATCGAGAAGGTGCTTTCGGAACTCGAGGCTGACCCGCAACTGAAGGGCATCCACTTCTATCCGTTCCACAGCGACGGAGAGCTGATAACGGGTTCGCTGGATTCTCTGTTTTCGACCTGCATAATAGGCGCGATCTTCGCCGTGATCATCCTTTATCTCTTCATGCGAAAAGCGATGCTCACGCTGATCGTAACGCTGTCGATCCCCGCTAGCCTCACGATGGCGCTCGTCATAATGTACTTCCTCGGAATGTCGATAAACCTGCTGTCTCTGATGGGGTTCACGCTCGCGGTCGGAATGCTGATCGACAACTCCATCGTGGTCGTCGAGAGCATATTCACGAAGATCGAACGCGGCGGAGCGAAGCTTCGGGACGCGATAGTCACGGGCGCCGGGGAAGTCGCGCTTGCGATTTTCATGGGCACGTCGACGACGATGGTCGTGTTCCTCCCGATGTATTTCTTCCAGGAGGAGGGCGTGCTTTCGAAGCTGATGGCGGACTATCTGAAGGAAATCGGAATCCCGATATGCCTTGCGCTGCTCGCGAGTCTTTTCATCGCGCTGATCCTGATTCCGCTAGCGTCGCTGATTCTGCTCCGGAGAAAGCGAAGCGAGACGACGACTGGGACCAATGAGGTTCCGGACGACGCGGACGAACTCTCGAAGCATCGCTACATCTCGTTCGCGCGGGACGTTTACATAAGGCTGCTCAAATGGTCTATCAAACACAGAATAGGCGTGGCTCTTATTCTTTTCGTATTCGCAGGTGTCGCGGTGGTCGCGTCGGAGTCCATCGGAATGACCGACCGCGAGCGGAGCGAGCAGCGAAGGTTCCGAATCTACGCGGACTGTCCGGATACGTGGACCTGGGCGGAGACGGAGGATTTCGCGAACGGGATCGAGAAACTGTTTCTCGAAAAGGAGACGAAAGAGAAGCTCGAAATCAAATACGTGCGCTCGACTTTCCAGCCCGGCGAAGTCAACCTCACGTTCTATCTGACGGACGAAAACGAAGCCAACCGCGACCAGGACGAGATTCTGGACGAAGCAATCCTGATGTGCCCGGAGACGGCGGGAGTCACTTTCGAAACGGGCGGTTGGCATCGAGGCGGGCGCATCGGCGGCGGCGGAGGGAACGAGGAAGACGAATCGGTAACGCTCCAGATAAGCGGTCGGGATAGTGACCTAGTGACCGAGATTTCCGACGAGTTCGTGCGTCGGGTGAAGCTGCTGCCGTTCGTTTCCGCCGTGGACTCGGAGGAGGAGGCGGGGTATCAGGAGGTGCAGCTAGGCGTGAACCGAAATCAGGCGAAAGTCTCCGGAGTGAATCCGGACGTAGTCGCGCAGATCCTCGGCTTCGGTCTTTCCGGATCGAGGCTGAAGGACTTCCACTATATGGGCGAGGACCTCCCGATGATAATGGAATACAGCGCGGACTATCAGGACGGTTTCGGACAGCTCTTCAGCATGCAGATTCCGACGGAAACCGGAGTGACCAGCCTCGGGAACTTCGCGGAATACGAGGTGGTAGACACTCACCGCGCCATCTTTCACAGAAACAGGAAGGTCAGCATGGGCGTGACGGTTTACGTGACGGAAAAGGACCTTCTCAAGGTGAAGGACGGACTAG
This sequence comes from Planctomycetota bacterium, assembly GCA_024653775.1. Lineage (GTDB taxonomy): Bacteria > Planctomycetota > UBA8742 > JACQVU01 > JANLHZ01 > JANLHZ01. The sequence continues at coordinate 7,590 of JANLHZ010000286.1, forward strand.
ACAAGGTCATCAGCATGTTCAAGCTCCCTAGCGGCTACGAAATCTCGCTCGGCGACAGGTTCGAGTTCATCGGCGACAGTCCGATGTCGAGCACCGCGGCGTTCATGGCGATTCTGCTCGTATTCATCCTGATGGGCGTGCTGTTCGAGAGCTTCACGCTTCCGCTTGCGATAATGTTCAGCATCCCGACGTCGTTCCTCGGGGCGTACATTGTAATGTGGGTGATCGGAATAAACATCGACGTGATGTTCTTCCTCGGCATCGTGATTCTGGTCGGCATCGTCGTCAATAACGCCATCGTTCTGATGGACAAGATCACGAGGCTGCGCAAGGAAGGTTATTCCCGCGAACACGCGATAATCGAAAGCGGCGCGGTGCGGTTCCGCCCGATCATTATGACCGCGGCGACGACGATCTTCGGACTGCTGCCGATGGCGGTCGGCGGTACTAACAGCGGCCCGATTCAGTATAACGGCCTAGGCGCCTGCGTGATGGGAGGGATGATCAGCGCGACTCTTCTTACTCTCATCCTCGTCCCGGTGATGTACACAGTGATCGACGACGCCCGTACGAGCATTATGGGAACGATATCGAAGATATTCAGGAGGAATAGCGGACCTAATTATTAATTAACAATTAATAATTCTCAATTTCTAATTCCCAATTATTAACTCTTAATTCCGGATGGTAACCGTCCTCGAAAAAAACCTCGAAGCGCTCGCGCGAAGATTTCCGGAGACGTTCAAACGCGTCGCGGGCGCGTCAGAACTTCCGTCGGATAGTCTCGTCATCGGTCCAAAGGGCGCGGTCAGCGCATGGCTGACGGATCCTTCGGGGAAGGCGGTGCTGCTGAACTCGAAATACGATCCCACGCGGGAGGCGACGCGGCTCGTACAGGCTCTACCGCGCGGGCCGACGGACACATACATCGTCATCGGCTACGGGCTTGGATACCACGTCGCAGAGCTTCTCAAAACGATTTCATCCGAAGCGAACGTGTTCGTCTTCGAAAAGTCGAAGAGCATCCTGAAAGCCGGGCTTTCAGTGCTCGACCTCAGCGCGGACGTCGCGGACGGAAGGCTCGGGATATTTGTCGCGGAAAGCGAGGCGGACGTCTACCGCGCGCTCGAGCCCCAGTGGACGATGATCTTCGGCGGGCAGGCCCACTTCGTCCGCCATCCCCCCAGTTTTCAGATCGATCGCGAAGGCTATGAGGAAATCGCGGCCTGGATTTCGAATTCCATCGCGGGCGGAAGCGTTATCTTCCAGACGTCGCTGCTCGTCACGACGCAGCAGTACGAGAACCTCGTGTTCAACCTCGATGCGTTCACAAAGGCTGCCACGCTGAAGAGTTTCGAGGGGTCGTGCCGCGGGATGCCGGGGATTCTCGTATGCGCGGGACCGTCGCTTTCGAAGAACATCGCTAAGGTCTGCGAAGCGCAGGACCACGCAATCGTCGGCGTCGTCAGCACCGCGCGCCTTCCCGCAGTCGCTGCGGGGATCGAGCCGGATTTCACGAACGTCTGCGACTTCCACGGAGTCAGCCGGAGGTACTTCGAATCGTCCGAGGATACCGAAGTTCCGCTGTTCTGCGATCCTCTTGCGAGCCACGAAGCCGTGCGTGCGTATCGCGGGCCGAAGGTGTTCCACGAGGACGAGATGATGCTCAAAATCGCGGGCATCCCCGACGGCGCGTACGGCATTATCGAACCCGGCTCTTCCGTCGCTCACCACGCGCTCAAGCTTCTGCTCTATTTCGGCTGCGATCCGATAATACTCGTCGGCCTCGACCTCAGCTACACCGCGCACGTTACGCACGTTCCCGGAAGCGCGTTCTTTCAGGAGTGGCGCGGCGAGGTGAACGAGTTTACCAGTTTCGAGAAGCTCGAGATCGAACGCCTGATCCGTCTGAAGCGAAACCTCGCCCTAATCGAGGACGTGCAGGGGCGGACTATCTACACCACGCCGGATTTTGCGAGCTACGTTCCGGAGTTGGGAGCGATAGTGACGGGTTCGAAGACCCGCGTTTACGACTGCACTGAAGGCGGCGCGAAGATTCCGGGTACGATAATCGAAAGTTTCGACGTCGCCGCGAAGAGGGCGCTCACGAAGAAAATCGACAAAACGAGATTCCGCGAAATCGCGCAAGCAGGTCGCGCCAGCGCTGTCGACGCGAAAAAGAGGCTTTCGGAGCTGAATGACCTCGTCGGCGGAGCGCGTGACCGGCTCGAAATACTAGCGAAGGACTACGAAAAGATCGGGGAGAGTCCATCCGAGGAAGCGAAGTTCGAACTCGAAAAGCGCAAGCAGGCAGTCATCGGGAACGCGTCGATCGAACGGTTCATACGCGATCTTGGAAGAAGCGACGAACTTGCAAGACTCCGCGCGGATCGCGAACTGCGCGCAATGACGCTTACGAACGAGGAGCGCGCGCGGAAAGAAGTCCGTCGGGACTTCGATCACACGAAAGCGATGCTCAGCTCGACCACGCTGTTTCTTGAATTGATCGAGCGCGCGCTCGTCGATCTGAATGGTAGTGGTTAGGCGGCGTGCCAACTTATTTTGACACGACACCTAAAGCGCTAAAACTGCTCGAACCTCTGGCGGTTTCCCGCGCGGTTTGCGATAATCTGGAGTCTTCAGTTGGTATTTCGGAAACGGACTCGCTTAAAGAATGCAGATCATAATCGTTGGCGCAGGCGCGGTCGGATACAACCTCGCGGATCATCTTTCGAAGGACGGGCACAACGTCAGCGTCATAGATTCGAATCCAGAGATGATCGAACGAGTCAAGGACCGCCTCGACTGCGACGCGTTTCTTGGCGAAGGCACCTCGCCTGCCACGCTGAAGGTGGCGGGAATCAAGGTTGCGGACATTATGATCGCGGTGACGAACAACGATGAGGTCAACATCGTATCGAGCATCATCGCGTCCAAGTTCCAGGTTCCCACGAGGATTGCCCGAGTTCGAAACTTCGAGCTTACAAAAGATTCGTCCATCGTCCCGCCATCGGACTTTGGCGCGACCAGATTGATCAATCCCGACGAACTCAGCGTCGAAACGCTGATCAGGCTGATCGAGGCGAAGCACGCATCTCTCGTTGCGGACTTCGCGGGCGGCGAAATCCTCGTGCGCGAGTACCGTCTCAAGTCGGGGTCCTGGCTCGTCGGAAAAACCATCGAAGCCGCGAACCAGCAGGCGAAAAAAGATTTCGGAATGAATTTCCTCGTCATCAGCATAAAGGCCGACGGGAAGAGCTACCGCCCGAACGCGCGTCAAGACCATTTCCGCGACGGAGACATCGTCACGGTGGTGCTTACGAAGGACGACAGCGAAAAGTTCATCCGCCTCATCGACGAAAAACCGAAGCCGGTGGATACCATCGCGATTTACGGCGCGACGAGCATCGCGATAAACGCCGCTAGGAGGATCGCGGAGGAGATGAACGTCAAGGAGATCGAGCTTATCATTCCGAATCCCCGCGACGCGGAACGGGCGGCTGACAGACTTCCGGGGAAGGTTCGCGTGCTCCGCGGCCAGCCCGAGGACCCGGAGATCGCAACCGACGTCCGCTACGAGGACACCGATTTCTTCTGCGCGCTCAGCGCGAACGACGACCGAAACCTCGCGGCAGCGCTTTACGCAAGGCAGAAAGGGACCACCCGCAGGTTGATCCTCGCAAACCAGGCGGAGCTTCAGCAGATTCTCAATTCCGTCGACATCGGCGCGGTCGTCAACCCGCAGATCGAGACCGTGGGTTCGATCCTCCAGTACTTCCGCAAAGGAAGCGTGAACAAGGTCAAGCTCATCCACGAAACCCACGAGGAATGCGTCGAGACCATTGTGGAAAAAGGCGCGCGCATCATCGGCAGAAAGATCAAGGATGTCGGCCTTCCCCGTGGAACTCTCGTCGGCGCGTACGTTCGCGCTGGCAAGGCGAGTATCGTCGAAGGCGATACCGTCCTCGAAGAAGGCGATCGCGTCCTCGTCTACACCAAAGAGGAAACGATCGAAAGCGCAATGGCGGTCTTCGGAAGAAAGCGCACGACAATCTTCACGAAATGACTTCAGGCGTTGTTTGCTACTCCGCGGATTCGGTTTCGCTCGCCACCGGCGCCGGGATCTGAATTCCGAGACGCTGGCGGAGGATCTGTTCAAGGTCGGTGCGAATATCCACTGTACTTCCGTTCCGCGACGTGATGTACGCCACCGAGTATCCTTCCAGCGAGTCGAGCAGCGCGTCGAATTCGAGACGCAAAAGTACGTACTGGGTTTTTCCGATGGTCTTGCTGTCGGCGACGCTCGCGTCGTACATCGCGCGTGCGAGAACGGTTGCCGCGCCATCCGCGGTGGGCGAAATCCTGCCCGAGTCCGAGGAAAAACCGAGCTGCGCGCGATTGTACTCGAGAGGTATCGACTCGTCGAGGCGACGTTGCTCCACCTGGTAAACGCCGCCGCGAATGCGCGCGGACACGATTTCGGATAGCGCCCCCGAAACAGCGGGCAGCAGTCTCTGCTCGATATTTTTCGTCGCGTCTCGAATCGCGTTGTTCATCGTTTCCGGCACCGAATCGTCGATTTTCGCAGCGCCGCGCTGATAAAATTCCGTCTCGCTGTCGGGAGTAGTCTCGATAGTCCAGTCGATATTCGATTTCGTTTGACGCGAAATCGAGCTTCCCGCGCTGGACCCTGGCGAATACGAATCGCTCGGAGCTGATTCCGTGTTCAAATCGTCGGCCACATCCTCGTGCGACCCCACCCGCGAGCAGGTAGCGAGCGAGGCCATCGACAGAACGACGGCGACGACTAATTTCTGACTCATCGCGAAATACAAACTTTATTCCTCCGGAAACTTTAAGCAGCCGTTCGGCAGTAACGTTCGATGTTTCGATCCGAACTTTGCCAGAAGCGACCTACCCAATCAATAAATCGGAGCATAAAAAAAGCCCGGCGGTTAAACCGGGCTTTTTCTATTTTGCTTTTTCAGCGATTACTGACCGTTGGTTCCGCTGCCGGATGTAGTAGTCGGAGCGGGAGTAGTCGGTGCGCCGAGTCCGGGAAGGCTCGGGAGCCCGCTGGGGAGTCCACCGGGGAGACCGCCCGGAATCGGGAGTCCGCCAGCCGCGCCACCACCGGTGCCGCCGCCGAGTCCGGGAAGGCTCGGAAGCGCGCCGCCACCGAGTCCGCCGAGGAGACCGCCAATGTTTCCGAGTCCGCCGAGAAGGCCGCCCAGATTACCGAGGCCGCCGAAGCCGCCGAGAAGTCCACCGAGTCCGCCGAGGCTTCCAGCCGCGCCGCCAGTCGTGGCGCCGCCGAGTCCGGGAAGGCTCGGGAGCGCACCACCGGCGAGTCCGCCGAGGCCGCCAAGTCCGCCCGCGAGACCGCCGAGGCTACCGAGACCGCCAGCTCCACCAGCCGCACCGGGGAGACCACCGGCGACTCCGCCGAGTCCACCGGGAAGACCGAGTGCGCCACCAGCGCCACCGGGAAGACCGCCAGCCATTCCACCGAGTCCGCCGAGTGCGCCACCAGCACCACCGGGAAGACCGCCAGCCATTCCACCGAGTCCGCCGAGTGCTCCACCAGCGGCACCGCCGCCGGCGCCCGGAATCGGGAGTCCGCCTGGAATGGGAAGTCCGCCGAATCCGCCAGCGCCGCCACCGGGAGCCGGTGCAGGAGCGGGAGCCGGAACTACGCCGCCACCGCCGCCGGGAAGCGGGAGACCGCCAGGAATTCCGCCGCCACCTGGAATCGGGAGGGGAGTCGGGGCCGGAGCCGGAGTCGCGCCACCCGTGTTTGTGCCACCGGTGCTACCGCCGCCAGCGCCCGGAATCGGGAGTCCGCCTGGAATGGGAAGTCCGCCGGTGCCGCCGCCCATACCCGGAATCGGGAGTCCGCCAGTCGCGCCACCGGTTCCGCCGGGAAGCGGGACGGGAAGAGGAAGGGGAGTAGCCGCGCCGCCGGTACCGCCGATGCCCGGAATCGGAATCGGAAGTCCACCCGTCGCTCCGCCGGTGTTTCCGCCCATACCCGGAATCGGGAAAGGAAGCGGGGTTGCGCTGCCGCCGGTGCCGCCCATGCCTGGAATCGGGAGTCCGCCAAGACCGCCGCCGGTGCCGCCGAAGCCCGGAATCGGGAGTCCACCAGTACCGCCGCCGATGCCTGGAATCGGAATCGGAAGTCCGCCGCCGGTGCCGCCGCCAGTGGGTAATCCGGGGATGCCGATTCCACCCGTGCCGCTGCCGGTGTTTCCACCGCCGAAGCCGGGAATCTGCGCGGACGCGATGCTCGCGCTAAGAACGAGCGTTGCGACCGGAATACCAACCCATTTGAAAAGTTTCTTAAGCTTCATAATTTTGATCCTGTCTGTAGAACGCAAAAACGGAAAATTCTTCTGTCATTCAGTCATGCAACCACTGTACCAACAAAGAAAAGCCGCGCAACAAAGTTACCGATGTAGTGTAAGTCGTTGGTACAAAGGTGATTACGAAGTACATCTGGCATGCTGGGAACTTTTTGTCCTGTTTTATCGGTATGATAGTTTCCGAATCGATTATCAAGTTACCAGCTATCAGCAAACTGCACAGACAACTTTTATAAACTATCTTTCACAAATATACAGGAGCAAGCTATAAATAGATTATTGTCTCTGATTGTAAAATACTGGTAACCGTTCACGGGGTTGCCTGGGAGTGCCGACGTCCTCGTCTGCGCAATTTCTATTTCACCACTGGCGTTTGCGGTTAAACGATGCCTTGTTTATCCATCAATCGAGGACGCTTGATGGATTTCGCGGACGGGACGTCCGCGTTCCCACCCCGTAAACGGTTGCAAATACTGCCGCAAAGATAAGCGAAATACCTTGAACGTTAACTGGGCCATTCTACTTTGTCTTGTCCTTGTTTCATGTGCGCCGGGAAACCTGAAGGCGCAGGGAGAGCTAACCGACGCGGCCCGCGACCTTTCGGACAAACTTCCCGTATTTCCGGGTGCGGAAGGTTTCGGGACGGACACTGTCGCTGGACGGGGCGGGCGAGCGATCCTCGTCACGAATCTGGACGAAAGCGGCGAAGGTTCCCTCCGGAGTGCGATCGAATTCGACGGACCTCGTACGATTCTGTTCGAGGTTGCGGGAACGATTCACGTCACGCGGGATTTCGACGTGAACCATCCTTTCGTCACGATCGCGGGCGAGTCGGCGCCGCCGCCGGGGATCACGATTACGGGCGCTGGAATTCGCGTTCACACCCACGACGTCCTGATTTCGCACGTAGCGGTCCGCGTCGGAGGCGATCCCGAAGGACCGGACCCAGGCGGTCGCGACGGCATCGGCATCGACGGCCCGGACAGCCACCACGTCGTCATCGACCACTGTAGCGTCAGTTTCGCCGTGGACGAAGGGATGAGCACCTGGAACGTGGGGCCGCGGGACATCACGGTTTCGAACTGCATCGTCGCAGAGAATCTTTCCGAATCCATCCATCCGGAAGGCGAGCACTCGAAAGGTTTCCTCATCGGCGATCACACCCGCAGGATCGCGGTGCTCAGGAACCTTTTCGCCCATAACACCCGCAGGAGTCCGTTCGTCAAAGGCGACGTCAGCGCACTTATCGCGAACAACGTCATCTACAACCCCGGAACCGCGGCGATCCACTTCGGCGACCAGGAAAACAGCGGAAGGTCGCTCGGAACCGTCGCCTCCAACGTATTCATTCCAGGAGCGGACACGTCGATCGGCGTCCGGCTGCTGATGGTCCTGCCCGACGTTTCGAGGGGCACGCACATTTATCGCGCGGACAACGTAACCCTCGGCGCGAGGCTCGGTGACGCGTGGTTCCCGCCGATCAGGAATCTTTTCGTTGACGAACCTCCGGTGTGGGTGACACCGCTTGAAGTTCTGGATTCGGCGGAAACGCTGGAGCACGTTCTTGCAAACGCAGGCGCGAGATGCGCAGGTCGCGACGAAATCGACGCGCGGGTGATCCAGAGCGTCAGAGAGCGCACGGGGCGGATAATCGACAGCGTGGGCGAAGTCGGCGGTCTGCCCGAAACCCCTCTGGTGCGCCGGGAAATCGCGCTTCCGGAGAATCCTTCCGCGGACGACGACGACGACGGCTACACGAATCTGGAAGAACTTTTGTTTGAGATGCGATCAAAAATCGAGGATGCTGAAGAGGAGCAGGACCCAAAGTACGACGTCGGGAAGTAATTACGAATTACGAATTAATTCAATCCGCAATCTGAAATCTGCACACAGTTTCGTCATTCCAGATTTCCAATTATTAATTGCTAATTGTTAATTATTAATTCTATTTATGGAATCTGAAATATGATCGTAAAGGCAAAACCCGGAATTCGGACGCTCGCGATCCTCGCGTTCGCGCTCGTTCTGATCGCGCCGAGGGACGCGGAAGCGCACGGCAACGTCACGCACACGATGATCCATTTCAGCGAAGGCGTGCTCGACCTGAACCTCACTGTGTTCACGCTCGACTACCTGAATCTGTTTCCGATCGTCGAAAATCCGGAGCTTCTGTTCAGCACCGCGGACGCCGTCATCAGGGACGAGAAGATCGAGGAGTTCCGGCCCGCGATAATAATGACGGTCGTTGAAAACTACACCGTCTATTCGAGGGCGGAAAAGCTCGTCCCGTTCGACGTGATTTTTGAAAGCCTTCCGCTCGAGATCGCGCCCGGCGAATTCGCGAACAACATGTGGATCAGCGTCACGCAGAAATTCGCGCTGCCTCCGGGGGAATCGAAGTTCAGCCTCAGCTACACTCTGCTGAAGGAAATCCCCACAAGCCACCAGACGAGCGCGAGAATCTTCTTCGAGGAGGAAGACCCGGACCTCCATCTCTTCAATCGCGGCGGCGTCTACACCGTCGACTTCGCCGCGCGTAGCGTCGAGACGCTTTCAGGCGGCGAGGACGGCGAAGCCATCGACGACCTCCTCTTCTCAGCGAAGTATGAAGAGGAGCAGGAGACGCCGGGAAAGAAAATAATGTCGGTCTCGGGCGAGATCACTCCGGTCGCGCAGCTTTTCGCGGTCCCCAAGGAGGAGAATGAGGAGGACGCGGGATCTTCCGAGATGACAAGCCGAGCAGAGAAAGCCGGGGACGACTACCGGGATCGGACGGCGCTTTATTTCCTGCTGTTCCTCGCGCTTGGAGCAGCGGTGACTTTCCGGTCTATGAGGTCGCCTCTGGAAACGCTCGTTCTGCTGATCGTTATCGCGTCGGGATCGAGTTTCGCATCGGACGGTCTTATAGCGGCGAACGTCGGAATTCATCTCGGCGTGCTGTTCTTCGTGGTTGCGGGTCTAAGCATGGCGCTGCCTGCATCGCGCGATTCGGAAGAAAAGCCGTCGAAATTTCGCGCGGGGAAGGTCGTTTCGAGCGCCGCGGCGGGAACCTTCGTTGTAGCGGTCGCCACCGCTGCGGGAAGAAGCTACGAAGCGGTGAGCGAAAACCTCATAGCGATTATCTTCGCTGGCGCCCTGCTTGGATTCTGCGTCGCGGCGTTCCAGATAGCCCAGGGCGCCAAGGGATACGACACGAGATGGATCGACAAGGTAGTGACGTTCTCGTCGGCGATCTTAGGTGCGATTGTGATCGCGACGTTCTGAAAATCTGGTAAAATCAAGTTAGAGAATGCTGAAGTCGGAGCGCGGAGTCGATCCGAGTTTTATTCTGCTTTCTTCGGCGCGCATTCGGAGTTCTGCTGTCTGAATTCTGCATTTCAAAGGCAAACCTATGCCACTACGAGTTGGAATACTTACAGGTGGAGGAGACTGTCCGGGACTGAACGCGGTGATACGCGCAGTCGCGAGGACTCTCGTTCCATTCGGATACCGGATACTCGGGTTTCGCAACGGCTGGAAAGGAGTGCTCGATCGCGACGTCGAGCCGTTGTCCAAGGATCGCATCGCTGGAATACTCCACGTCGGCGGAACCATTCTCGGCACGTCCAGGACCAATCCCCGTAAACGCGACGACGGTCTCGATAGCTGCGCGAAGTGCATCGACGGACTCGGACTGAAGGCGCTCATCGCGATCGGCGGCGAAGACACCCTCGGCGTCGCGTCCGAACTCTTCGATCAGTTCAAGTCTCCGGTAATCGGAGTCCCGAAGACAATCGACAACGACCTCTGCGGGACCGATCAGACATTCGGGTTCGATACCGCGGTGCAGATCGCGACGGAAGCGATCGACCGACTCCACTCTACCGCGGAAAGTCATCGCAGGGTTATGATCGTCGAGGTGATGGGAAGGAACGCGGGATGGATCGCCCTCCACGCGGGAGTGGCGGGCGGCGCGGACTATCTTCTGATTCCGGAGTTCCCGGAACCCCTCGAAGATATTTGCGAATCGCTTCGGGTACGGTTCGAGTCGGGAAAACGGTTCAGCCTCGTCGTCGTCAGCGAAGGCGCCACCCTGAAGACTCAGCGCGGACAGACCGGAGAAGTCTACATGAGCCAGAAAACCGACGAGTTCGGGCACAAGTTCCTCGGCGGCGTGAGCAACACTCTTTCCGAGCAGATAATCCAGAAAACCGGATACGAGACCCGCGTGACGATTCTCGGACACGTCCAGCGCGGAGGAACTCCCACAGCGTTCGATCGCGTGCTCGCGACTCGCTACGGCTACCACGCGGCCCAGATGGTCCTCCAGCAGAAATGGGGATCGATGGCAAGCCTTCAGGGAACCGCGATCACCGACGTCCCGCTGAAAGACGCGGTCGCAAGAACCCGCACCGTCCCGCGGGAGCTGTACGAGATGGCGAAGGCCCTCTACGGCTGATACATTTTATTCGTGCCGTCTACGAATTTAATGTGCGATTATTGGCCACGAGTGTAATCTTACAAATAATTCGTAGACGGCACGAATAAAATGTAATCCGATGTCACGCCGAACCTTTGGTGCGGCCCTGACGCCTGCGATCGACCTCTTTCAGGAATCGCTTGCGCATACGGTGCGCGACAGGAGTGATTTCCAGAAGTTCGTCGTCGTCGATGAATTCGAGGCATTCTTCGATCGACATCCTTCGCGGCGGAGTCAGGGTTATCATTTTGTCGTGGGTGTGGGTGCGGATGTTCGTAAGTTCCTTCGCGCGGCAGGGATTCACCGTGAGGTCGCCTTCCTTGCAGTGTTCGCCGACGATCATTCCTTCATAGATTTCCTCGCCGGCGCCGACGAAGAGCGAGCTGCGTTCCTGCAGGGTATCGAGCGCGAACGCCCGTGACGTCCCCGGCATCATCGAAATCAGCACGCCGCGGGGGCGGGTCGGAATGTCTCCCTTGAACTTCCCGTATTCGAGGAAGCGCGTGTACAGCACCGCTTCGCCCGACGTCGAGGTAAGCAAAGTCGTGCGCAGTCCGATTATGCTGCGCGACGGAATTTTCCATTCGCTCCGCACGAGGTCTCCGCGGATTTCCATCCCGAGCATCTCGCCTCTGCGGTTGCCCATGATTTCCATTACGCGGCCGTTGGACGATTCGGTCACTTCGACGACCGCTTCCTCCATCGGCTCCATCAGTATGCCGTTTTCGGTCCGCAGGATGACCTCGGGTTTCGTCACCTGGAATTCGTATCCCTCGCGGCGCATGGTTTCGATCAGCGTTCCGAGGTGGAGCACGCCGCGGCCTGAAATCTTCCATGCTTCCGCGCGGTCGGTGTCTTCCATCTTCACGGCGACGTCTTCGAGCGTCGCGGTGACGAGTCGTTCGCGGATGTGGCGCGAAGTCACGAATTTGCCTTCCCGTCCCGCGAAAGGCGAATCGTTCACGCAGAACACCATCGAAATCGTCGGCTTTTCGATAACGATTGCGGGGAGCTTGACGGGCGAAGCGACGCTCGAAATCGTGTCTCCGATGAATATGTCGTCGATGCCCGAGATAACCGCGATGTCTCCGCTCGACGCGCTGTCGACGCTTTTGCGCTTGATTCCGTCGTAGACGAACAGATCTTTTATGTACGCCTTCCCGAGCACGTCTTCCTGGCTGAGGTAGTGCATCACTGTCGAGCGGGTTTCGATCTTTCCCTTCGCGATCCTTCCGATGCCGATGCGGCCGACGAACTGATCGTACTCGACCTTCGCTATTTGAAGCTCTAGCGGCTCGTCCGGAAGGTCGCGCGGCCCGGGGATTTCGTTCACGAGCGCGTCGAACAGCGGACGGAAGTCTTTCATTTCTTCCTCCGGCGAGTGCCCCGCGATTCCGGATCGTCCGGAGGCGTAGATCGTTTTGAACTCGAGCTGATCGTGGTTCGCGCCGAGTTCGACGAGGAGGTCGAACACTTCGCCTTCGACTTCGTAAGCCCGCTGGTCCGCGCGATCGATCTTGTTGATGACGACGATGATTTTAAGGTCCGCCGCGAGGGCTTTGCGCAGCACGAACCTCGTCTGCGGCATCGGTCCTTCCCGCGCGTCGACGAGCAGGAACGCGCCGTCCGCCATCCTTAGTACTCGTTCGACCTCGCCTCCGAAGTCGGCGTGTCCGGGAGTGTCGATCAGGTTGATGGTGATTCCCTCGTACTTGATCGAAACGTGTTTGCTTTTGATAGTGATGCCGCGTTCGCGTTCGAGTTCTCCGGAGTCCATGAAGCATTCGATGTGCTGCTGGTGCGCCTTGAAGAATCCGGACTGCCGGAGGAGGCCGTCGACGAGCGTGGTCTTGCCGTGGTCGACGTGCGCGATGATCGCAACGTTGCGAATGTCTGTTCTGCGTGCTGTTTCGAGTAATTGCATATTCTTGTCGTTACCCGCGACGTTATTTGCGGGTCAAACTCCCTGCTACTTGATGTTTGTCGTTCGTCAATATTCTACCGATGCTTTTGAATCCGGCTCGAAGGATTACTATCCCTCATCTTTAAGCCCGGCAATCGCACAAGTTTCTGTTTCAATTCGGCCTTCCACAATTTCGCAATGTTTCCCGGTTCCTCTTGTCGTCGAGCCAGTCGCTAAAGACCGCATGAGAGAATTCCACGGAAAAATTTGCGCCGCATAAATATCTGAAGTCTGAGGTTAAATAAACAGTCTTGACGAAATTCTGTATTTAACGACAATGCCTTGATCTAATATTAACCGTTTATAGTTGTTAGTGGATAACTACTTATTGTTTGTTGATTGCATATCGTCGCAGCGATAAATTTCTAACCCCTTGCCCCTAAACCTAAAACGATGGACCGCGCAGGAATAAGATACAGCGACCTTAAAGTCTACGGAGAATTCAGGGCCGCGCAGAACGGATTTCGAAAAGGCGATCTCGTCATCGTCCGGACAAGCAGAAGCATCGAGTACGGCGAGTATATCTGCCACATCGCTGATTCCGACCAGCAGAAGCCCGGCATGAAAAATCAGCGCCTCGAAGGCGAACTCCTCCGCGAAGCGAGCGTTGACGACCGCGCGAGGCTCGAACTGCTCGCGCAGGAGAGTTCGAAGGACGAGCTTAGACGCTGCCAGGAACTCGCGGACCGTCACAAGCTGAAGATCGACATCGTGAACATCGAAAGACTCTTCGGCGGCGACAAGATTCTTTTCTACTTCGTCGCGGACGGTCGCGTGGATTTTCGCGAACTCGTGCGCGACCTCGCGTCGGAATACAAGACCCGCATCGAGATGAAGCAGATCGGAATCCGAGACATCGCGAAACTCCGCGGCGACGCCGGGCCGTGCGGGAAGACCCTCTGCTGCAACCTGTTCCTGAAACGCTTCGAGCCAGTAACTATGGCGATGGCGAAGAATCAGAAGGTCACGCTCGAACAGAATTCCATCAGCGGAATGTGCGGGAGGCTTCTTTGTTGCCTCAGCTACGAGGACGAGATGTACACCCAGCTTCGCTCGGAGATGCCGAAATGGGGGAGCGTCGTCAGCACTAGCGAAATGTCGGGCCGCGTTATCGGCTCGAACATTATGACCTCCGAGGTTTTTGTCGAGACCGCGGACGGCGAGCGCGTCGCCATCAAAAAGAACGACATCACTAGCGTCGAGGAGCGCAGGAAGACAGACCGCGGCGGGCCGTCCGAGGGACCACGACCCGCTCAGCAGGTAAACGAGGTTTTCGTCGCGATGCCGCCGCTTCGGGATCAGCCGGGGAATGCGGGATTCGGCGTCGCTTCGTTCCTGCTGCTGTCCGACTGGATCAAGAAGTCCTCGCAGAAACAGCAGAATACGACCGCGGTGAACCTCGCCACGTATTTCGATTTTCCAGAAGAGGGAGTCGGCGCGAATCCGCCGGAGGGAAGGTCGTTCGACGACGCGTTCGGAGGAATACTCGGCGCGATGGAGACGGAGGTCACGCACAAGCTGAAGATCAGCGATCCTAAGTTTCTCTTGTACGTAAACCACGTCGTCGACCGTCTTAAGCAGAATCAGGATCTCGAAGAGATAACGTACCGCGGGCTGATGTCGCCACGGATCCAGCGCAGACTCGACGAAAATGAACTCGACCCGAGCGGCGCATGTCCCGTCAGCAAGGAAGCTCCGGAGAACGTCGACGAAAAGCAGCTCGTTTTCAACGTCCGCAAGTACGAAGCCGCGTTCAAGAAGTTCTTTTCGAAGACCACCGCGCTAAGTCCCACCGCGGAACGCGACGCGGTGCGCGAGCGGATTTCGTCGTCGCTGAAGAACGTCCCGATCGCCAGGAAAATCGAGAACGCGCTCCCGAAATCGACGACCTTCGAAGGCTACGCGTTCACGCCTTGGTTCCTCGCGCTTTGCACGTACCTGTATCAGATGAACGAGAACTACGACGACGACGACGCGCGGCTTTCGAAACTCCGGAGCATCTACCTTATTGGCCGGGAGTCGCTCTGGTCCCACACGATGGTGTTTCCAGCGCTGCTCGTCGCGCTCGGACTCCCGCTTCCAACAAGCATAGTCTGCTGCGGCAAAGGGCTGATCAGGCTGATCGACCATCGCGATCTTCCCGCGGAGGAGCATTCTGGTGGAGACGACCTACCCTGCACAATCGAGAACGCCTGCAAGAGATTCGGCGCCGACGTGGTGCGATACGCGCTGCTGCGCGAGGTCGCGTCGCCAAGGAAGGACACCATCGGCTGGACGCGATTCGCAACGAGGATCAACAACGACATCGTGGGCGACTTCGTGAACCTTATCGATCGCGTCGCGTCGATGATCCAGAAATTCTCTGCGTCCGCGGTTCCAAGTCCCGGAAAGCTCACCGAAGCCGACGACAAGTACGTCGAAATGCTTTCGAACGTCGGCCCGAGCGTGCGCAAAGCCTTCGGCG
Source organism: Planctomycetota bacterium (assembly GCA_024653775.1). Lineage (GTDB taxonomy): Bacteria > Planctomycetota > UBA8742 > JACQVU01 > JANLHZ01 > JANLHZ01. The sequence continues at coordinate 22,841 of JANLHZ010000286.1, forward strand.
GCGGACTCTGGTACGTGGCGCTCGACCGAATCTGGGAGGGAATCCGAGCGTCCGTAAGCTACCTCGAAGCCGCGAAGCCCTGGGCGATGATGCGTTCGGAAGAAAATCGCGACCGCGTATGCACGATTCTCTATTACGCGGCGGAGGGAATCAGAATTCTCGGGCACCAGATAGAGCCGCTCATGCCGAGAGTGGCGTCGAAGATCAGGCGCATGTTCCCGATAAAAAGCAGGCTCGCGCCGGGCACCGAACGCGACAGCCTCGGCCTTCTCGAACCCGGCACCCCGATTTCGTACCACGGCGCACTGATCGAGCGCGTAGTCCCGCCCAGCGTGACGAGTTCCAGAATGCCCAAGGTCGACGCGGACGACGCAACGGACCCTGACCTGGAAGCCGAATACCCGGAAGACCCGGACCTCGAAGGCGATCCCGACGATGTCTACCGCGAGTTCTCGGAGGACGACGCCGAAGACCCGTGATGATAGTGACTGTCCCTAAGAATTAAAGAACGCCCCGGACAATGGAGGAAGCTAAGTGAATTACGAATTACGAATTACGAATTACGAATCGATCGAAACCGTTCACGGGGTGAACAACTCCTCCCTCTCCCTCCGGGAGCACACCTCGTGTGACGGGCCGGGGGTGAGGGCGGTTTTAGCAGGGATGTTGCTGGTCGTCTCGATGACGTTCGCGGGCTGCACTCCGGAGACTGCGCCGGAGCCGGAGAACGCGGTCGAAAACACTGAATCCGGAATCAGTGAAGCGTCCGAAAGTTCGGAGCGTCCCGCGGAGGAGGCGAACCCGGAGGCGCCGGAAGAGCAGCAGCCGGAAACTCCCGCGGAGGTTGAAACCGTCACGGGCCCGCCGGTGCTTGCGCGAAAGATGTACCGCGCGACGAACATCGCGAGCACGGGAGAACCCGGCGTAGGCTTCGGCGGACTCTGCGTCAGCGACGTCGACCCCCGCTATGACGGACCCGAGGTCATCGCGGTTTCCGACATAGGTCAGGTGGTCGTCGCGCACAGAGTCGTCGCGCACGGGGTCAGCGGAGGACTCTGGGCGCAGGAGGAAGTATACCGCAGCCCGGAGAAGGGCGAGCTGATAATGGTTGACGCGGGCAGGCTGTTCCCGGAAAAGAACCTGAGCGTGATCGTCGCCGTCGGGATGAAGTCCGGGCCGGAATCCGACACAGGCGAAGGTGTGGCCATCGGGCTATGGTTCGAAAGCGACTCATGGCGTCACGAAATTTTCGCGGAGGACGAAAGGATGCTCCACGGTGTCGCGATCGGAAACTTCGACGCGTCGCGCGCCGGAGACGAACTCTGCGTTATGGGATTCTCCGGCAAAGTGTTCCAGGTGTTTCCGGGAACTGAGATTCCGAAGGAAGTCATCTACGAGGCGCCTTCAAGCAAGATCAAGGTCGGCGCGGTGGAAGACGTGAGCGAGGAAAGCGCTTCGGAAGAGGAACTGCTCGTCGCTGCGAGCGACGGCCTCGTCGTGATGCTCGATCGCGGCTTAGGCGGCGAGTGGGCGAAATCCATCGTCGCGAGTACGCCGGATAGCCCGATGGCGAGGGTCGCGGTAAAAAGGGGCCTTATGCGCGGCGGCGAGAAAATCGCATCTCTTTTCGGCGACGATTACGGCAACGTCTACATGAGCTACTATAACGCCGGGGAAGCGGGCGGTTCGTGGTCGATGGAACCCTTCGCGCTTCCTCCCGCGGATACAGACGCAAGCGGCGCGAAAACGAAAATCCGCGGCGTCGCGATCGGCGACTTCGACCGCACATCGCCCGGGATGGAACTCGCGTCCGCGGGATACTCGAAACTCGTGCGAGTCCTCGGCTCGCCCGGCGGCTGGACCATCGTGTGGGAGGACTCCGCGCCACTGCACTTCCTCCTCGCGGCGGACCTCGACCAGACGAACGACACCATCGAACTCGTCACGACCGGTCACAGCGGAAGAGTAACCATGCTCGCCGCGCCGTGAAGAATGTGTCGATACATTTAATTCGTGCCGTCTACGAATTTTTCGTAATATTATGGCGGTGATCAAATAGTAGTACATTTAATTCGTAGACGGCACGAATTAAATGTAATGCCAATCGCCCGTCACTCGAAAAGGTCGTCGTCGTCGATGACGAACGGCGCCTCGTCGACGAAAGTCGCCTCCAGCTCGTCGAGGTCGTCCTGTTCTTCTGATGGCGGTTTACTCGCCGCGCCGACTTTCTTTTTCCGGCCGCTTCCGAGGTTCAGATTTTTCAGCGGCGACTTGCGATTCACACTCTGCGTCTTCTTCACCGCTGGTTCATCCACGAAAAGATCGTCGTCAACGGACTCGTCCGCCGCCCTGCTGCGGGACGAAGATGATGACGCCTTCGACTTCAGTTTCTTCGTTCTGCCTGCGTCCTCGCGATCCTCGCGCACCGGATTCCTCTTGCTGCTCCTGCGACGCTCCGGTTCCGGCGTAGGCGGCGGAGGTCTTCTACGTTCGCTCGGGACCCTCGAAAGCGAATCCGAGCGCGTCTTTTCATCCCGCGGGCGCGGCGCCTGCTCAGTCTGTTGATTTTCGTCGTACGCAGCGAGGCGGAACGATGACGCGAGGTGCGTTCCGTCCGGGGCGACGTACTTCGTCGGGCGGGCCCCGCCGGCTTCGTCGTCCTCGATTTCCAGCATCACGGAGTCGTCTTCCGTCGCGAAATCGAAAATTTCGTCCATATCCTGTTTGTCGAGCGGGCGGACTTTCACCTCGTCGCCTTTCTCGAAAAGCTTCGAAGACTTGGCGTTATCCTCCTTGAAAAGGTCGTCGAGGTCGTCCTCGAAGATTTCGTCGAACTCATCCTTCTCTGCCACCGTAGGTTCGAAAATCTCGGATTCCTGCGCTTCGTCGTCCTCGTCGCGGGCCGGCTGGACTTCCGCGCGGTGCGGGCGTTTCATCACGCCGCTGCGTTTGTTCGCCCGCGGCCTCGATGTGTTCAGATCGAGGTCTGGCTGCTCGTCGTCCACTTCGACATCGACGACCTCCGACTCCTCCGGTGTGACGATCTCGCTGTCCGAAATATCCAGGAAGTCCATGTCGGCGCTTTCGAGTTCCTTGTCGAAATCGCTCAGGGCGTCGTCTTCGTCTTCCGCGACTTCGAACTTCGCGGAAGGAGCCTTCTTCGAAGGAGGCGACGCCGCGAGTCGGTCGCTCGATTTCTTCGCTACGGGCGGAGCGACGGGTTCGACGTCCAGCGGATCGACCTCCAGCGGTTGGCGCGCGAACGAAACCGCGGGCATTGTCGTCACTGTCCGAGCCGCCTGCATTTCGCGAATGTCTTTAGTCGCCTCCAGGACCTTCTTCTCGACGAGTTCGTCCCTTTGTTCCTTTATGAACGTGGAAACGCGGATGATCGAGCCATATTCACGGTACGCGCGCTGCTGGTTCTGGAGCCATTGCTCGGCGTCTTTGCGCGTTACAAGTTCCGTTTTCACCGCGATGACGAGAAGCAGCTCGTCCTCGGTCCGGGCCTGCTGGAACCTTACCTCCTGCTTCAGCGCCGCTAGGTCCTCCCGCGAGATCATCTGTTTCTGGAGAATGAGGTCTTCGAGGCGAAGTTCGATGCCGCTCGCGCGCAGCTTTTTCAGACTCTCGGTAAGCTCCGCGAGTTTCGAGTTCGACAGAACGGATCGCTTTATCGCGATCTTCTGGAAGAATCGATCCGACTTCAGATAGTCTTCGAGGTTCTTCGGAGTGAAGTCCTGATCGAACGCGGGGTTATCGACCGCAGGCGGCGACTCGCTTCCGTCCTCCATCACCATCACGGCTTCCATCGGACCTTCAAGGCTGTCAAGCGCGTCCCGGACCTGACTTTCGTTCACCGCGCCGCTCTGCATCAGGAAATCGAAAAAGTAGGAAACGAACGGATCGATTTTCCTGCGCGCGTCCGATGTCTTCCGAAGCGCATCGTTAACCCGCTCCGAGTTCGCACCGGCGACTTTCAAAGCCTCCGCGATAGCCGCCTCGTCTTCGAGCACAGCCTTGATGAACGGTCCGCGGACCTCGTCGTCGAAATCCGAACGGCTCATCACGCCGCGCTCGCGAAGTATTTCCACCAGAGGCTGCTCGATTCCCTGGTCGAGCTGATCGAGGCGGTAATTTACGCAGTCTTCGAACTCCTCCCTGCTGCAGACGGAAAGTTCGACAAGCAGTTCGCCGAGAATCTTCTCGAGTCGCTGTTCAGAATAAACGCTCATACACGTGCCTGATTTTCACGAATAAATTGTTGGCACGTCCAAGTATAAGAAAACTATTGGAAATCACAATAGCGAAAGCGGCGAACGGACGCTCTCTATTTCGATTTCGAGGAATGCCTCCCGCGATTATATTCCCGCGAATCTCTTCCGGCGTTCCGCGGATCAGGTAAGAAACTTCTTTTCCCACTCCTCCCGGAGCATCGACATCACCACGGCGTCCTTCCTTCCATCCGGGCGGGGATACTTCTTCCGAAGCCGACCTTCCTCGACGAAGCCCATCTTGCGATAAAATTTCAGCGCGCGCTCGTTCGTCTCGACCGCTTCGATGTAAACCCGGTACATCCCGAGCTGGCCGAAGAGTTTGTTCAGCATGGTTCGCAGAATCTCACCGGCGTTCCCCTTGCCGCGGGCCTCCGCCTTCAGCAGGAAATTCAGTTCCGCGTTCTTCCAGAACGGATCGATTTCCATCTGCGCTTCGCCGATCAGGTCGTCTTCGGAAAGGATTGCAAGAATGTGAACGAAATCGTCACGGAGAACTCTTTCGAACTCCTCTTCGTCCGACTCGTAAAGCTTCATCGGGTGATAGTAATTGTGCGCGGGCTGACCGTTGTCGAGCCAGCCGACCCAGTCATTGGGGAGGTTCTTGTCTTCAGTAAGCCACCTCCATACTTCGGGAAGATGCTCTCTTTCGATTGGAACGAGTCTGATTGTCAACGTAATCTCCGGTCTTTCCCCGGACATGAGACAATCCATCCCCCACGCGGTCAACGTTTCGCGCGAAACATTCGTTCATGTAGGCGCATCCGAACATTGCGCGGGTGCCTCTCCTACTGGGAAAAGCGCCGGGGATGTTCCGACTTGACGTGCTTTACCGAACACACAAAAAAGAGTCGTGGAAACGAAATCCAGGCAAAAAAACTCAGGCGGATTTGAAAAATATGACCGGACATAATTTGGTAGATTAGTAATATTAAGGCATAGTTTTTATATATGTCTTACTATAAGACTTATATAATACTTAATATATAAAACAACTAATAGTTATTATTGCAGACATCCTATATATTTTTATTTCGACCGGGGTGGCCCTGAATCCTGAGTTTGATGTCGGATGCTCTTCAGACATTATTTCACGAAGGATCGGTGCGCTACACCGTCGATTTCTTCTTTACCTCCGGCTTCGCCCAGATGGCGAGGTGCCGGTCGCGCTCGAAGCAGTTTACGAGCGTTTTCACGTCCCGCTGGAACTTGATGATGTCCCCCTTCCAGCGTTCGTCGTACCGCGGCTCGATTTTAGGCTTGAGGACGAAGCAGAGGTCGGGCTGGAGTTCCGCCTCGATTACCCAGTGCCCGCGGATTTCGCGGTTCGCGAGTTTCAGTGACGTCAGCAGCCGGCGAAGACTCTCGAGGCCACCTTCGGTTATGCGGAACATCACGTTCGGCTTGAGTCCTTCCACCGGATGGCCTTCGCAACTCGAAAACGTTTCGAATCCCGGAAGCTTGTTCAGCACCTTCACGAGCGGATAAATCTCCGGCTCGATCCCGAGCTGGACCGCCTCGCGGATCGTCTCGATGGTTTCCAGGGTCTCGGGATCTGCGACGATCTCACCGCAGACGGAGCACTCGTCGACGACGAATCCTTCGATTTTTGTTCTTTCGACAGTATTGTTTCCGCAGATGTCGCAGCGCACGTTTTTAAGGATTGAAGGGGATTTCGGATTGAATTTTCTGACTACTGACTACTGACTACTGACTACCGACCACTGACCACTGATAACTATTCAAATTTCGCGGGCATTGTAGTTGCCACGGACGACGAATCAAATAGCTCTGCGAATCTTAGGACTCGCGGATCGAAACCAATGTACTCACGGGCGAGTACACTAATTTATGCGGACGACTTGTTTGAACCTGTATTTGGCTCGATCTCTTCGTTCGACCTGACTCCATATACTCATAACCGCCTCTGCGGCTGTGCGACTTTGCGCGAAGTCGCAAAGAATTGAATCAACTGTGCCGGTGTCGCCTCGGTTGTCGAAATTCAGTTGTGATGCTCTCTTACAAATTTTTATTAAAAATTTTATATAGCTGATTTTGATGGGGGAGATGGTCGTTCCGCTGGTCCGACGGACCGACGATCCTATAGCGGAAAGCGTTTTCCTGCTGGTGAACTCCGCATTACTAACACCCGACTTCTTTGTTTCCTGCGAAGTTGTTGAAAGGCGCTTACAAACATATCGCCCCTACGGGGTTCATTTTATCGATGCTGCGATTGTGAAAGAATCTGTGTGAATCGGTGTTAATCTGTGGACAAAAAAATTGAATCTGCGTGAATGTTCGGTGAACCACGTTGTTTGGAACGTTCCAGGCGTTTCCTTTGCGTGGCACGGTCATCTTGCCCGTGAAAACACGGACGAGACGTCCGTGCCACGTGGTTCATCGAACGTTCACGAATCTGCGAAATCAGCGTAATCTGCGGATAGTTTTTGGTTCAGGCTTCGCTTGGCTGCGAGTTCTCTTTCGACTTGCGGGCTACATTGGACGGCGGACGAATATAGGTGGCGGACAGACCCGAATGCTCCAGGTGGTAAGGCCGTCGTGCTGAAGATGTGTAGTACGATGAGGCGAGACGCCTACGCTATTGCTCGCCGCCCGAACCTCGAAATTCCCACTCGGACGTTTCGTTTCCGGCGAATCGTGATAAAGTCCATAGATGATTGTCGTTGCAGGCGGTTTTACAGCTTGTAACTCACGCAGAACACCGAATCAGGGTATCGCTATGCTCAGCCTTGAACAACTTCATCTGGGACTCCTCGCAGTGAGGATGAACCTTCTTCTCGAGGAGGACCTGGTCCGCATTCTTGGGAAGATCGATCGCGAAAAGCCGAACATAGACAGGATTCTCGTCGAGGAAGGGTTTCTGTCGGACGAGACCCTTGCGGAAGTCCAGAGAATCCAGCGCTGGAACATCAACAAGGCGGAAGGCGACCTCGAACAGAGCATCGACGCCCTGAATCCGTCGGACGTACTCTGCAACAGTATCTGCACCCTTGGCGAAGAGGACGAGCCTGACGACAAATCCGTCTCGCTGTTCCGGGAACTCGTGGACCGCAAAAAGAAGTTCGAAGACCGCAGGGACGAACTCATCGGCGTTCGCGAGGGCGAGAGCGGCCCGGCAGGTCCGTCGAAGCCGGAGCGAATTCCGAGCGCCTTGCGGGACGACTTCGGAGAACCGATTCCGGATAGTTCCGAAATTCCAGCGGATGAAAACGCGCATCCTTTGCCCAAGGGCGACAACACGATGGCGATGGACATGGACAAGGTCATAGACGAAGGCGGAGCGCCTGCGCTTGTGCGCGGTATCGGGGGTCGTCCGCGGGGAGCCATCGATCCGATCGATTCGCCTAGCGTGCTTCTGTATCTGAAGGAGCAGATGGGGATTCGCGGCGACGTCAGCCTCGATCAGACGGGGTCGGAAGACGACGAGCCGGGGCACGTCCAGAAAGCCGGGAACGACAGCGGCGTCCTCGCAAAGACGTTCAGCTCGCAGAAGTACACGGGCGGCGATCGCATCGGAGTGGGAGGAATGGGCGAGGTGCGAAGGGTGTTCGACCGGGACCTTCGCAGAGCCGTCGCGCTGAAGAAGCTGCTCCATGACAACCGCAAAGCGGTCGAGAGATTCATCGAGGAGGCGCAGGTCACGGGGCAGCTCGAGCACCCGAACATCGTTCCCGTGCACGAACTAGGCGTCACGAGCGACCACGAGCTGTTTTTCACGATGAAGCTGGTGAGGGGCCGATCTTTGAAAGAAATCCTCATCGACCTGAGGAAGGGCAAGGACAAAGCGAAGAAGAAGTATACGCTTTCGAAGCTGATAGACATTTTCCAGAAGGTGTGCGAGGGGATCGCGTTCGCGCATTCCCGCGGCGTGATCCATCGAGACGTCAAGCCCGCGAACATAATGGTCGGCGAGTTCGGCGAAGTGCAGGTGATGGACTGGGGACTCGCGAAGGTCGTAGGTCGCGAAGACACGAGCGGAGAGGACATCGTGCGGACGCTCCGTTCGACGGACGATTCCCAGCGCAGTCTCGACGGAAGCGTCATCGGAACGCCGAGCTACATGCCTCCGGAGCAGGCGAAGGGCGCCATCGCGGAAGTTGATGAGCGCTCCGACATCTACTCCCTAGGCGCGCTGCTCTACGAGCTGATCACGCTCTCGCCGCCGTTCGCGGGAAAGAACGCGATGGCGATAATCGAACGCGTCGTCAAGGGCGGCGTGCAGTCTCCGGAGAAGGTTGCGCCGAAGGATCGCATCGTCCCGCGCGACCTTGCAGCGATCGCGATGAAAGCGCTCAGTTACAAAAAGGCCGACCGCTATCGCAGAGTCGGCGACCTGATGAAGGACCTCGAAGCGTACCGCGGCGGATTCAGCGTCAGCGCGATTTCCGACAACGCGGCGGTGAAGGCGCTCAAGTGGCTCCGCAGGAACCCGATACTCGCTGGAGGAATGGCCGCTGCGGTCGTCCTTCTGTTCTTCGGGATTTTCATAACGAGCGCGTACTTCGAAGGACGCGAGCAGGAGAAGATCGAAGATTATTTCCGGATCGCGAGGTCGGATCTCGATCAGGCGAATTTTCAGGACGCGATGTACGGGTTCGTGAAGGTCCTAGGACTCGACGAGGACAACAAGGAGGCGCTCGCAGGAGTCGAGGAGACCGCGCTTCAACTCGCAAAGCAGAAGGAGGAAGCCGCCGCGGCCCTCGCGAAGGAAAAAGAGCTGGCGCGAATCGGAGAAATCCTCCGGGAAGCGCGCGCGTCGAAGGATCAGTTCCTCGCGAGCGGGGATACCATCAGCCAGGCGGGCCAGTCGCTCGCGGACCTCGAATCCTCGATCGATCCGTGGGAGAAGCTCGAAAAGAAGATGCCGCTGTGGGACGCGAACAGAACCCTCGTATCGCGGCAGACGGAACGTATTATCAAATTCACTAACGCGGTGAGTCTTTATTCGTCGATCCTCGCTATCGATCCGTCAAGCCGCGAGGCAAGAAGTTCCCTCGCCGCGCTTTACTACGAGAGGCTGCGCGAGGCGGAAGAAGCGCGCGATAACAAGGACGTAATTTATTACAAGAAGATGATGGAAACCTACGACGACGGAGTCAACGCCGCGAAACTCCAGCGCGGCGGCGCCTGCGAGATAACGACCAATCCCCGCGGCGCGGAAGTGTTTCTGCTGCGTTACGAGGAAGGCCGCGACAGAAGACTGATCCCGGTTCCCTACGATCCGAGGCGCGGTCCGAAACCCGATTTCAACATTTCGCAGTACGCCGGAACTTCGATCTCGCTGATGCTAGAGAGCTACGCCACCGTCATGATGTCGAGCTACAACAGCCTCGGGAGATCCCCCGTGCAGAGTTTTTCGCTTCCGGAAGGCTCGTACCTCCTCTACATTTCGATGGACGGTTACCGCGAAGTCCGGAGGCCTTTCATCGTCGAAAGGGATCGACGCGAAACCATCGAAGTCGATCTCTACGAGTCGAGCCTAATTCCGGAGAGCTTCGTCTACATTCCGGGCGGGCGATACCGCATAGGCGGCGACGTAGGCGCCGCGGCGTCGGTGCGCGAAAGCGAAGTCGTCATCGAGAATTTCGCGATTCAGGCGGTCGAGGAAACGACCAACAACTGGAACTACTTCATAAACCTCCCGGAGTACCGGGACAAGGTGCTCGTGGCGGGAAGGTATTCCCTCATACCAAGGCAGGCGATCGCCAGCGATCCCGTGTGGCAGATCAATCCCACCACAGGAGTCATAACTCCCGAGCCGGGACGGGAAGGAGACCATCCGATTAACTTCGTGACCTACTTCGACGCCAAAACCTACCTCGAATGGTTCACGGGCTATTGGAAGGACCAGGGGTTCGACGTGACTATGCGGCTTCCGACGGACAACGAGTGGGAAGTCGCCGCGAGGGGGGCGGACCAGAGAATCTATCCGTGGGGAAATTATTTCGACTGGAGCTTCTGTTTCGGAAGGCTTTCGTTCCAGATCGATCCACGGATGGGATTCCTCGCTTATCCTAGGGCCGTCGGGGGCGCATGGGTCATCGACGAATCTCCATTCGGCGTGCGAGACATGGCGGGAAGCCACCGGGAGTGGGTCGACAGCTTCTTCGATGAAAGCGATCAGTTCATTCGCTCCATCCGCGGCGGCTCGAAGTTCGACCAGAACGAATTTGCGTTCAGGTGCGCAAGCCGTACCGCGGACCTTCCACTCAACCCGTCCGCGCAGTGCGGGTTCAGAGTCGCGTTCACACTGCCTGACAAGTAATCCGGAGACAAAAGGCATGCCAGATGACAAACCGAAAGTTACCGGGCCGAGGGGCCTGGACCCGATCAAAGCCGGACAGGAGCACGATACTTTCGTGAAAGCCTTTTTGCTCACGCCCAATTACGGGAAGGCGTTCCTGAAAAGAAACCTCGATCCTGAAATTCTGGAAATTATCGACCTCCCGACTCTTGAAATCGTTTCGGTCGAATACCCGACTCCGTTCCTTGGAAAGAAGATTTCCGACATCGTATACAAGGTGAATCTGCTATCGGGCGAGGGTTTCATTTTTGTCGCGACCGAGCACCTTAGCAACCCGAACAAGGGGGCTGCGCTCGAACTCCTTTTTGCGATCGTCATGCAGTGGATGCGTTCCTACGCGGATACGGGAAGCGTTCCCTCCGCGATCGGAATCGTGCTGTACCATTCGGAAGAGAACTGGGACTACGATAAACCCATCGCTGAGATTTTCAATTTCCCTCCGGAACTCATTCCGCGAAGCGTGAACTTCCATCCGATTTTTGTGGACCTGGCAAAAACGGAAGTGAAGGACATCGAATACGAGCCGGTCGAAGCGGCATTCGAACTTACCTTGCAAGTTATCAAGTCCAAGGATAAAATCAAAAAGGCGAAGGTACTTGGCGAATCCGCGGAAATCTTTGCGCGCAATTACAAGAAATTCGAGTTTTTGACCTTCGTGAATTATCTCGTTCGTAAATCGGGCTTCAATCCCGATGAAATAGAGGACATAGTCATGCCAAAACTAAGCGAAAGTCTCACGGAAGAATTCAAGAGCGCATACGATGAACTTATCGAGCGCGGAATCGAGCAAGGAATCGAGCAAGGAATCGAGCAAGGAATCGAGCAAGGAATCGAGCAAGGCATCGAGCAGGGCATCGAGAAGGGAATCGAGCAGGGCAGGATTCAGACTCTTATCGAAGTGATCGAAGACGAGCTTCGTCTTAAATTCGGGATCGAGGTTCACAAGTTACCCGTGGATGTCAACTCCATGGAAGATGCATCAAAGCTAAAAGCAGTTCTCGACGCGCTTCATCGAACCGATAGTCTGGATGAATTCTGCAAGCGCATCGCAGGAATTTGAATCATCTCCGGAGGGCCGAATCTGCAGTGCGGGCCTGGATATTTCGGGGACTAATTTTTCGCCTCCAGGATTTTTTTCAGATTCTGCACCGCCCGGAAAAGCAGACTCTTGAACGCGGGCACCGTGAGCGCCAGAACCGCCGCTGAGTCTTCGTAGCTGTGCCCCTCGAACTTCGTGAGGGCGATCGCGGCGCGCTGGCGCTCATCGAGACAAAGAAGCGCGCTCTGGATCTCCTCCCGAGCGTCCCGTCTTTCGAGCGCTTCGAGCGGCGTAAGTTGCTTTCGGTCCTCGAACTCTACGCTGTTTTCTCCGCCGGCTGCCTCGATGGACGTAAAGTTCTTCGGAAGTTTGCCGCGATCGCGGCTAGCGTTCAGGCAGAGGTTGTAAGCAATCCGGAAAAGCCAGGTGGTGAACTTCGCGGAATGTTTGTAACTCTCCCTGCTACGGAAAACGCGCAAGAATACCGCCTGTGCGATGTCTTCCGAAAGGGCTTCGTCGCGGACGATCCTGAAAATGAACGCAAGCAGCGGTCTCTGGAATTCCTCGACGATCGAAACGAACGCCTCGTCGTCGCCGTTCTGAAAAGCGAGCATGCAATCTGCGCCGAGGTCGATTCCTTCGCGGCTCGCTTCAGAATGTACTTCAGTTTCCAACGTCCACCACCTGGGTAAAAACTAGGTCCGCGCCCAGGATCCCCGGAATGGAAGAAAGTATGGAGATCGGGTCGAGCCAGAATTCGCTCGATTTTTCGACTCTATACCATTTCAAGTTGCCGTCTTTGTCAAAGACAAAACAGGCGTTAGGAATTTCCGTCCAGCTCATGCATTCCTTCAGAGATTCGGATGACGATATTACTTCGTAGGGGAAGCGATCGTTTGATGGCGCGTCCGCAGAAAGTTCCGTCACGCCGATGATTTTGATGCCGATCTTTTCGAATTCGTCCTTCAGTTTTGCAAAGCCGTCCAGACGGAACCGCGTCAGGTAATCGTCCTCTACTCCCGGAAACGCGACCACGAGCAACGGCGCGCCTTCCGCCTTCGACGAAATATCCTTCAGCGATTCGCTCAGAATCGCGCTCATGACTCCACCGAGCGGCTTGAACGTGTTCGCACCGTCGTCCCAGACCGGACCGTAGTTCAATTTGACGTAGACGAGAACCACAAGAATCGAAACGCTGAGGACGATGCCAAGCGCGCGAAGGATTTTCATAGCCAGGTTCACGAGCGGTCCTCGTTATAGTTATTCGGCCTTTTTGAGGCTTCGGAGGTGCTCGATAAGCGCGTTGAGCGCGGGAAGGTTCGCTTCACCCTTCAGCCCGGGCGCGCCCGTCATCAAGGGCGATTTCCCGACTGCGATTCCGCCTTCAGAGATGATCTTCCGGAGGTAATCGTCCGTAACGTCGGCTCGCGCCCAGAACGCCGGGTCTTCGAAATCCGCCGGCACGGGCTGGTTCGCGGCAACCTGCGCTGAGCGATACGACTCGCTGTGGCAAGTTACGCAAAGCGTGTTGTACGTGCTCATAGCTATTTCTTTCGCCTTTTCAGGAGTCATCGCAACCGTCGTGACGTCGCCATCCTGATCTTTATCGTCTCCGCCGCAGGAAATGGCGAACGCGAGCGCAAACAGTGCGGAAAGAAGCATAAGTCCATTGAACTTCATCTTGACCTCCGTATTCAGAACCTAAATTTCAGGAATGATCGAATCTTATGGCACGCCATCGGAATTTTCAACATTCCGAAAGTTTATTTCCCAAGGCCTATGAAAGTTGCGCGATGCGCCAGATTGAAGCCGCTTGATTCGCCATCCAATTTTGTCTCGCACATAGCCTCGCGGGATTCCAGTCGGAATTTTCTTCCGCTAGTCTCTTCGTAATGTTTATCGCGCTGGCTCGAAAAACCTCTCGTTTGTCATTCCAGGACTTGTTGCCAATATCTCGATTCGGGCCCGCCTGTAGGAGCGTCATATTTCCAAGTCGGTACACCATGGATTCGATTTCATCTTCGGCAAACGTATTCCAGCCTTCTGTCGGATTCTGTGGTAAAACGTGCTCGATCGTAAGGGCATCGCTGTCGAAATCCAGTTCCACGTTAGATAGAGTCCTTTCAATCGCGCAGAGGATGTACTTTACGACTTGCTTGTTTCGCTTCTGAGTCGTTGTTTTGATCACCTTCTCTGAAAACGCCAGCTTGAAAGTTTCGTCCGTGGGATAGACGTCCTTCAGCAACTTGATGGTCTCGGACGCGTAAATATTTTCCGAGCTTATCTTATTTGCGATCCTGCCGTAGACGCTCTCCTGTTCGTTCGTCGGCAGGTTGCAAATGACGTTGTAACGGAACGACGCCATCACGCTCGCTCTGAACAAGGACTCGAAGTCCGCGTCCGAGAATCTTCGCTTCGCAGCGCATAATAGAGAATAAGGCTGCTTTACGCCGAACAGCTTGAGAGTGCTCGCGAAATGCTTGATGGATGGCGCCCAAGTTGACGACTCAGGATTCCTGAGCGCGATGTAGGTTTCCACGTCTTCTTCCATGCCTCGAAGCAACTCGAACACCAACTCCCTTGAATTCACTTTTTTGCGAATGACTTTGAAAAGGTTGGTCTCTCTGATCGACGAATTCCTGCTGTTCCAGTGAACGCGAAGAAAATGGGGAAAATCGCCGTCGCCGAGCCGACCGACCATCGACTCCCAGCGATCTTCGAGGTTCTTCATTTCGTGTTCGTGGGGATTATTTCGATCGAGCACCGAGAATAAATAGTTCTTCAGCAGGTCCGTCGGAGATAGTCTCACTCCTCTTGAATTTAGTGTTTCGAACACCTTGTAAGCGTTGAGTTCGTCCGTGACATTGATAACGGTGAAGAATAATCGATCGCTCAAGGTATCGACAAATTTCGCAAGCGACATCCCTACGTCGCTCTGTTTTTTTGCATAGTCCGAAACTTTTTTATCGAAGTACTCGAATGCTTTCCGTAACAAGTGCTCCGAAGCTTTGAAACCTCGCTGCGGTAAATTTGCAAGCGGAACGAGGTAGTTCTGATAATAGAGGTTGTTGTTGCGATTAAGCGCCAGCTTCGGGACGGCAACGAGCGACACTGGATCGAGATATCCGATGTAAGAAGAACGGAGCTGATCGATTCGCTGTTTCGTGCGTTCCGCGTCGATTCCTGCGTCGACCATTCTCTGTAGGTTTTTCATCACCGCGAGCACTAGAATGCTGAGAGTTGTAAGCCGCTGCTGCCCGTCGATCACGTCGAAGGACTTTTCATTGTCCGATTGAAGAACCAGATAGCCCATGTAGTGGGCCGGCTCGCCGTCTTCAGCGATTGTTCCGAGCAGGTCCAGCCAGAGATCGTCCCACTCGTCGCGATCCCAACTATAGTCTCGCTGAAACCGCGGAACCCGATAACTGAGGCCGTTCCCCATCAGTTTTCGAAAAGTATCGTTTCGTGTGTTGAAATTGCTTGCGGACATAGACGGCCTCATCTCAGCATCGATCGATGAACTATAGATGACTTACCGGAATTATATTAGAATTTCGCCGGGTCGTGAAAAAAAAAGGGGGAATCCAATTGAAAATCGTCTTCTTTGGAACGCCGGATGAGGCTCTGCCGACGCTCGAAGCGCTCGCGAGATCCCACCACGAGGTTGCGCTGGTCGTATCCGCGCCGGACAGTCGCAAGGGACGGAACCACAAGACGTCGCTTCCTTCGCCCGTTACGGAGCGCGCGCTGAAGCTCGGCCTCGACGTGCTGACAACCGAGAACGTCAACTCTGGCGAAGCTCTGGACCTGATTCGCGCGAAGGGAGCCGACGTCGGCGTAATCGTCGCGTACGGAAGGATTCTGAAACAGCCGCTTATCGACATTTTCCACCACGGGATTTTCAACCTGCATTTTTCGATCCTTCCCGCATTTCGCGGCGCCTCGCCCGTGACGATGACGATTGCAGCGGGCCAGCGCGAAACAGGCGTCAGCGTCCAGCGAATCGTTCTGAAACTCGATGCCGGACCGCTCGCGCGCCAGACCATCGTTTCCATCGACGACGAAGACACCACGGGATCGCTCAAAAAGCGCCTCGCCTTCGTCGGCGCGCAGGAAATGCTCGATACGCTCGCGGACATCGAGGAAGGGAAGCTCGAACTGACCGAGCAGGACGAGGAAGCCGCGACCTTCGCGAAAACCATCACCAAGGATATGGGCGACATAATCTGGGACCGTGACGCGACCGCGATCGTAAACTGCGTCCGCGCGATGAATCCGTGGCCTACGGCTTACACGCACTTCGAGCGCGGTGGAAAGCTCGAACGGCTCATCATCCACAGGGCGGAGGTGATAGAAGACACCGCGTCCGCAAGCGAGCCGGGGACGATAATCGAATCCGCGTCGAAGGAACTGATGGTCAGCACCGCAACCTCGAACGTCCGGCTGTCCGTCGTCCAGCGCCCCGGCAAAAAGCCCGTCACCGACCGCGAATTCCTGAACGGCGTGCGCTTCGAACAGGGTGCAAAGTTCGTGCGGCAGACCCAAAATGACTGATGTTCACATTGCGATTCGCTCGAAGCGGATACTGTCATTGCCGTTCTTGATATTCCAATGTTTTTCTGGAGAATTCGGGATTTCCCGTTCATCAACTTTTACGGGTGGGTATTGTGTTTTCCTCCTGTTACGCTTGATACCCGAAATCGACACGAACCGATATTGGAAGTCCTCAAGAAAGTCCTGTCCCCAGAAAACACGTCCAACCTCATCGCACAATCGAATGAAGCACTGGCTGCCCTTAAGCTGCTCTAAACGCATCTGCTTTTCTTTGTTTGGCGAAGATGTCATCTCCACGCAGATAATCGTTTTCTTTTTTCCCGAGATCGCGACGACAATGAAATCGCCTCGGCGGCATTCTCCCTTCGTGCTTTTAAAGATTTTCCGAAGGGTATAATTATCGTCGAGCCTCACGACCAAGGAAGTTTTCGGCAGTCCGTATAGCATCGCATGCCACTTGCTCTGTTGCGGCTCCGAAAGCATTACTGACTTCGTGCTGTCATATTCATCATTCAGCGGAAGCCTTGCCTCTTCAGTGAATAGCTCGTTGAAGAATTCCCACTCCGACGTCATTCCTGAGCTCCCCAGATAATTTCGTCCTGAATTCTATTCATCGTCTCGATGGCTGTGTCGAAGCTGCTGACCTCGATGCCGAGTTCCGGATCGATGTCCGCTGGAACGAGTTTGTAACCGGAAGAATTCTTCTCCTCGCCTCCGTTCATCGGCTGTGTGACATAAACCCTGACTTGCTCCGGTTTAAGTAGCTCCTGCTCCTTGTAGCCTTCAACCTCCATCACTTTCTTCAGATGCGGCTTGTCGTGGTTGAGCATCAAAAGCGTGTTGAGTTCCCTGATGATGTAGTCGCTGTGAGTCGTAACGAACACCTTGATCCCGACGTTGACGAGTCTTGCGAGGAGTCGCGCCATCTTCCTCTGGTTTTCAGGGTGCAGATTAAGCTCCGGCTCGTCGATCATGAGCATATCGCCTTCGCTGGCTTGATGTCTTAGCCAGAAACCGAGCGCGATAAGCGACCTGACACAACTGGAGCTTTCAACCATTCCAAGTTTCATGTCGTAACCCTTTGGGATGAATCCCACTCCGATTTCACTGACGACAGGCTCACCGCCAAGAAGGTCAGCAAAGTCTGAAACGATATTAGGGTGCGACTCGGCAACCTGGCTTGTCATTTTCGAAATTGACTCGAGTAACTCGAGGAACCCTAGATTCGCTTCCACAGGTTCCGGGTACAGGATTTCGTCGGGGATCTTCTCCTTATAACGCCATCTATGATTTCTTAATCTCCGCGCAACATCTCCCCAAGTCCCCCGAAAACGTTTCATCCGACCGAGATTCACTCCATGTCGAAACACAACGACGCCAGTTCGCTCCGTGCTTGCGATAAATGCTCTTTGCGGTAAAATACCGGACATCCCGACAAGACTGATGTTGTTTACTAAGGAACTTATAACATTTATCACGAAGTCACTATCTTCAAGAATATTGGCATCGAGTTCTGGTTCTTCATTGCCCGACCGTGTTGCATTCAACCCTGAATCAAGTCGTAGCTCGATACGCGCGTTTTTCGCATCTAACAGAATCGTAAGTAGTCTACCCTTATCGATAGGAAATTCGTATGCAACAGGCACATTCGTATTGAATAGCCAAGGCAATTCTTCAAGCTCAAACGTAGTTCGTTCAAACCTTCCTTGTGGTGCCGACAAGTAATGATGCAGTCTTGAAGGAAAACCAGCACAAACCGACGAAATACCTTCTCTAACGCGGTTCAAAAAGTCATCTATCTCTATTTTCATCGATCCATCCGATGCCAACTTTTTAAACTCTGTAGGCATCAGTTTGAAAACAGAACTCTCGGACAGATCCACAAGGAACGAGTACAGCGCATACGTCGCATAAGTCTTCCCGGTGTTATTCTCGCCGCAGATGATGGTGAGGTCGCCGACTTCGAAGTCGGCTTCCTTTAGCGGGCCGAGGTTTCTGATTCTGACTTTCATAGGTAAACTTTAAACTTCTGAAGGGAAAACGCCAATAGTTGTTCGGAATTCCATTGGGCGCGCTGAAGGGTAACTGTTCACGGGGTAGATCGCAGTCTATAGCGGGAATCCGTTCGTAGTGTGCTCGTGAGAGCATATTTTCGCGGTGTGGTGGATCAAAGAAACGCCTTACGGCGCCACTACGAACGCTAACTACCCCGTGAACAGTTACCCTTCAGCGCGTCGTTGAGTTTGCCGCTGCGGTAGCCTTCAAGGTCGATCGCGGCGAACAGGAACCCCGCGGCGCGCATCAGTTTGTTGATTTCCTCGCGCTGGTCGAACGCGTCTTCCATTTCATCCGGACCAAATTCCAGTCGGACGATGTCTCCGTGGTGTCTTGCGCGGAAGTTCGAGAAGCCGAGGTCCCGAAGCGCGTTTTCCGCCATCTCGACCTGCGCGAGCTTTTCGGGCGTGACTTCCGAAAAGTGCGGAATCCGGCTCGCAAGACATGCCGACGCGGGCTTCTCAGCCGTTTCGAGCCCATAAAGCGCGCTCGCCTCCCGGACGTCGGCTTTGCTGAATCCAGATAGCAGCAAAGGCGAAATCACGCCGTTTTCCCGGCCCGCCACGCGACCCGGACGGTGATCGCCCTCGTCGTCCTTGATGAATCCGTCGAAAAGACCGACGTTTTCACCGGGGAAAGATTTTTCGACTTCAGCGCGCAGGGTCTCGAAGAGTTCCGACTTGCAGAAGTAGCAGCGGTTGCCCTCGTTTTTGATATAGCCCTCCCGCTGCTGCTCGTACGTCCGGACAACTTTCACCTCGATCCCGTGGCGAGCGCCGAACGAAGCGGCGTCCTGAAGCTCCCTGCGCGGCAAACTCCCGGAATCCGCGATGAAGCCGAGGCATCGATCGCCTTTGACCTCGTGGGAAACGTAAAGCAGAAGCGCGGAATCGACACCACCGGAAAACGCGACGCACACAGCGTCGAATTTATCGATTATCGCTCTAAGATCCCTAAGTTTGTCCTCGATATTTGAGGCCATACAGGCTTTCGGGCAAAGTTCGCCGCTCTTCAGCCAAGTTCATCGCTGATTTCCGCATCCGCGCCCCTGACGATGTCGCCTATGCGGTCGACTTCGGAAACGAGAGCCTGGTATTCCTTGCGTTCTTCGGCAGAAAGCTGACCCTTGACGCAGAGCCTTATCATTTTGTCGACGATCTCGCCCAGAGACCAGGTCGCGTATTCGTTTTCGTCAAAATCCATCTTGAACTCTTTTCCTGATAGTTTCCCGCATCTGCGCGGATCGGCTGAGAAAAATTTTGCCAGAATCTTTTA
The DNA here is from genome assembly GCA_024653775.1 of Planctomycetota bacterium. Classification (GTDB taxonomy): domain Bacteria; phylum Planctomycetota; class UBA8742; order JACQVU01; family JANLHZ01; genus JANLHZ01. The sequence goes on from JANLHZ010000286.1 coordinate 42,363, forward strand.
TAGTGAGTTTTAGACTTTAAAAGAAAAATGGATGGAGGGAAACCTTCATCCACTATTTTTTCCGCCTGAACTTTTTAACGCTGCGCGAGGTGAATTTATCTGTAATCAGTCAAGCGCGCTGAAGAGAATCTCCATCGCGGCATCGAACTTGGATTCGAGGTCGTACTGATCTTTCTGGATCAAATCCTTGATCCTCTGGATCTTGATCAGTCGATCCTCTAGTTCCTGAGCGTGGGTGTCTACTGCCTGTTTTTTCATGGGTTCCAGATTCGGGAGTTACCAAACTAAGATATTTATCGGCATGACCAGGGCAGGTTCTTGCGCCGGAAATTAAAAAAATTGCGTTTATACGGCCTATAACATAGCTACAGGGCTACATGAGGATTTTTGAAGAGTCAAATTATGTAGACTAAATTACAGGTTCAGTAAAGTTAGAGTCGGGCGGTTCGACGGGTCTGAAAAACGTACCCGGCCGTTAGGAGCATACGCGGGCGGACGGGCAGATTCGAGGTCCACGCCGCGAGGCCAATATGCGTGGAACCATGCAGAAATCAGGAACCATGAAAGTTTGGAACGAGGATTGCGCAAGGGGAAGATCATCCAGTTCCTTCTACCTGACGCAATAGGCTTTGCACGGGTAGGTGAAAATGAAAAAGTTCAAGTTCAAGCTCAGATCGGCGCTCAACTACAAAACCATCGTAGAAGCCCAAAAACAAAAGGCATACGCGGAAGCACAGGCAAAAGTGATCGAAGTGGAAAACAAGATCGAATACAACAACCGGGAGATCCAGGGGAGCAAAAACACCCTCGTGGAGCTTGCGCAGGACGACCTGCACGTGAAGGAAATTCTTTCTCATCACAGATACATTAATTCCCTGAACGCCTCGAACCGCAAGCTAAACGAAGAACTCGTTCCGCTGAAAAAAGTGGCCGAAAAGCGTCGGCTGGAGCTCATCGAGGCCTCGAAGGAGAAAAAGGCCCTCGAAAAGCTCGAAGAGAGCCAGAAAGCGACGTGGCAGGAGGAATTCGACCGATGGGAGCAGAAACAGCTCGACGAAATCGGGCTAAACTCCAAAATGAAGGAAATCGGAAGGCGTAGAGAAGAAGAGGCGGAAGACTCCGGAAAGGAGGATCGCGATGCTTAAGGCAATCCTCGCAATTCTCGGAATCTCCGGATGGATCGCGTTCGCGGGCATTCTCGCAATCGGAATAATGCAAGGCTACACGCCGGAGCATCTCGAATTCGCGCGGAAGTTCTCGGAGGCGAGCGACGTCCAGAAAAAGCTGATCCAGGAAGTACTTTCGAAGCCCGACCTCGATCCGAACACGTTCAAGGCAAGGACGGAAGAGGAACAGCTTCAGCTCCAGCTCGAAAATATGACTCCCGAAGAACTCCGCGCGAGGGCGCTGACCCTCCACCGCGCGATACAGGCGGACAACGAACGACGGGAGCGGGATCGCGACAATCGCCAGGCCTGGGAACTGCGGGAGCAGGTGTTCGAGCGTTCTCTCGACGACTACCGTGAAAGAGTCGACGGCGCGATCGACGAACTCGAAGAGCTTCATCAGAGGTACGACGCGCGGGTTCAGGTGGACATGGAGGCGATGAACTCCGAGAACCTTGCGAAACTCGTCGAAATGCTCAAAGCGGCGGAAAAGCCAGAGGAACTCATCGATCTTCTCGCAGACCTCAGCGTTCCGGAACTGATGCGTGTTCTCGCACAACTCGACGCGCTGAAATCCGCTGAGATCGTCGCGGGACTTCCAGCCGAGCGTCGAAGGGAGCTTGGAAGAGCTTACGTCGCCATGCACGATCTAGATTCGAAAGACGCCGCGGCGAATCTCGGGATCACCGAGGAGGAATTCGCCAGGGTTAAGCCGCTACTCGAGGATCTGCGTCGAAGGCAGACGCAATCGACCTCCGGCATGGCTGATTCAGGCGGCACGGGGATCGGCGCGACCGGCGAAAACAGACAATAACCAGATAGAGGATATAATGAGCGACATTCAAACGGCATCGGCAATCAGAAATCAGAGCGCATCCGCGAGCAAATCGCAAATCGCGGCGACTTCTTCGTTCTCCGACGATTTCGTGTCGATGCTCGGCGACGCCATCGCGAAATCGAGCAGCGAACTGAAGCACAACCTTCAGAACTCCGCCGGGTCGGGGAATTCTGCCTCCGCAAACAAGGCGAATGAGTCAACCGCCGCGAACGAAGCGAACGCGGAGAATGCCGCGGATAAGGCGAAAAACGATCGATCTCGGGCTGATAGGGATCGGGCCTATATCGATCGGGCGAATCGCCAGGGGGAAGAGACGTCGAAACGAAACGAAAAGCTTCGGACGCAGGACGCGAACGCGAAACGCGAAGCCAAGGAAAGGGTCGACGCGAAATCCGAGGCCGCGTCAGGCGAAGCCTCGAAGATCGCGTCTGCATCCGCCTTCGCAAAGTCCGCGGCGTCGGCGCAGCAGAACGTCGATCAGACGAGCGAAGCATCCAGTTCAGCGGATCAGAGTGCTGAGGCCAGGAAGCCGGAGGATTCCGATCGGAAGAACGAATCCAGCGAATCTGGCGATAGCGACATTTCCGCGAAAGAAAGCGAGACGACGACCGAAACGCAGCAGAGCGCGTCAGGCGCGAAACAGACCGATCAGGACGATCGGAATGACGGGGCCCATGACGGAGCCGAAGACGAGATCGCGATACCGGACGAGCAGCCGACGCTGATCGAAAACGCAGACGAAGGCGATGACGACGAGGCTTCGGAGGTTTCCTCGGAAGACGCGTCAGATTCTGCAGGTCAAGCGCTCGCGAGCGAAGCGGATGAAAGCGAAGAACACGAAGAGAACGTGGACGACGCTCCGGTAGTAGCCGACGCGGGCGAAAGCGAAGAGGACGAATCTGACGACGAGAGCGCGGTGAAAGTTGCGGCGCGTGGCACGGACGTCTCGTCCGTGAACCATCGGCGAGACGCCGATGCCACGACCGACGATAGCGCAAAGGAGGCGAACGCCGAGAAGACTTCGACCTTCGCATCGGATGAAGACGGGGAGGTCATTTCTGCGCCGAAGGAGTCTCAGTCGAAGACGGACGCCACCGCGAAAGTTTCCGCGGACGCGGCGAAGGCAGAGTCGGAAGCGAAGTCTCAGGACGCGCAGCGGCTTGACGCTGGCTTGCAGGAAGCTCCGAAGGCTCCAAAGACTGGTGAGGGGGCCCAGGAAAAGCCAGCCGAGTCCGGAAATTCCCGCGCGTTCGAAAACGCGAAGCAGCAGGCCGAAGAGAGCGCGAACGCAAAGTCCGACGACGATGGCGCCGAGAAGACGGAGAGCAACGCCTCGAAGTCTAACGCGACTGCGAGGCATAGCGCACAGAACGCGCTTCAGGAAGCCCTTGCGAAACAGGAAACCGCGGTCCGCGCGGGCGCTCCGTTCGAGTTCGCGCTACGTGGAGAAAGACTCACCGCGGACGAAGCGATCGCGCGACTCCGACTCGCGTCCATCCGCGGCGGAGAACCGACGAATGCGGAAGCCAAGGCCAACGCGACGACGAGCGCGACCACGTCCGATGGTCTAAAGTCGAGCGACCTCGGAGATCGGAACAGCCAGGCGGACACCGGACGCGATTTTGCCAGCGATCTCGCACGTGGGGGACAGCAGGCCTTTTCGTCGTCGAGGGTTCGCACCCAGATGGGGAGCTACAACCAGCAGAACATCCAGCGTATCGCGGAAATGGTTCAGAATATGCGCAGGAACGCCCCCGCAAGCGTGAGACTGCACCTCACCCCCCCGAGACTCGGAAGCGTCCAGGTCGAACTCCGCGTCCGCGCAGGCGAGCTTCACGCGAAGATCGTTACCGAAAACGCCGGGACGAGGCACCTGCTGCTGCAGAACCGCGACGCGCTTATCAAAAACCTTCAGGACCACGGCATCGACCTCGGATCCCTCGATATAAACCTTTCGTCCAGCGACGCTGGCGAGACGAATCAGGACGACTTCACCGCAGCCGAGCGCGCCGCGAACGCTGGAATCTTCGGAGGACTTGATCGGGACGAAGACAACGAGGCGCTTGACGTTCCACAGGAGCGGGAGCAGATCGTTTCCGCGCTGGACGTGGACGTCACAGGGTAATTAAGAGTTAAGAATTAAGAAATGAATTACTGACTACTGACTACTGACTACTAATCGATAGAGGACAAAATGGCATCACCCGTAGGACCCACTTTCATCAATCCGCTTGCCGTGGACAATACGCAGACCGCGTCTTCGAGGAACGGCGTTTCGAGGGAACAATTCCTGAAGATCCTGACGGCGGAAATGACGCACCAGAACCCGCTCGAGCCGATGGAGAACAGCGAATTCATGGCGCAGCTCGCGCAGCTCGAGCAGCTTAGCGCATCGAGTCAGGTGGCGGATGGAATGAAGGCTCTGCTTGCCGCGACTACCATCGCGAACGCGGGATCGCTGATCGGCAAATACATCCGCGGCTCGGACGCTGAGGGAATGACGGTCGAGGGTATGGTCGAGAAAATTCAGTTCATCGACGGACGAGGCTTCGCGGTCCTCGATAACGGCAGCATGCTCGCCTTCGAGGGAGTGCAGGAAATCATCAGCGCTGACGCGGTAAGCGGCGCTACCGGAGAAGAAATTTAGGGTTCGAGCTATCGATCCACTTACATCAAACAACAAGGAATTAACTCAGGTGAGAGCGCTTCGGCGCAATATAAAGGGAGTAAGTTATGGCTCTAGTTAATGCATTAAACTCCGGTATTTCCGGAATCAAGGCCCAGCAGACCAGGATGGACGTCCTCGGCAACAACCTCGCCAACGTGGACACCACCGGGTTCAAAGGGTCGCGGGCGCTGTTCGAATCCGTGATGGCGCAGACACTTCGCTTCGGTGCCGCGCCGAGTGGGAACCTCGGCGGCATCAACTCGATGCAGCTCGGCCTCGGCGTGAACGTGGCGGAAGTCGCGAAGGACTTCAGCCAGGGTACGCTCAAAGCAACCGGAATCGCCACGGACCTCGCAATCGACGGCGACGGATTCTTCGTGCAGAAGAACGGCCTCGGCGAAAACGTCTACACCCGCGCCGGAGCCTTCACGCTCAATCCGCAGAACATCGTTCACAACGCCGCGAACGGCTACAAACTCCAGGGCTATATGGCGGACTTCGAAAGCTTCGAGGTTCCGTCGGGCGGACCGCTGATGGACGTCACGATACCCGTCGGCGAACTCACCATCGCGAAGAAGACCTCGAACGTCCAGTTCGACGGAAATCTGAACGCCGGAGGCGAAATCGCGTCCCTCGGAAGCATCCTCGAAAGCGAACAGCTTTACGACTCCCTTGTCAGCACTTCGAGCACCGCTTCCGACGCGACCCTTCTCACCGACCTCGTCCGCAGCACCACCGGAGCCTCCGACGGACTCGCGGTCGATCTGAACCTACAGCTAGGCGACAAGATCGAACTCACCGCACAAAAGGGCGGACGCACGATTACCCGCACCTTCGAAGTCGGCGCCCCGCCTCCGTATGGCGGTTCGACGCTTGGAGACCTCCGCGGCTTCATCGAGGGAACCCTCGGCATTGCCACAGGCGGAGCCTCCGGAAGCGAGCTTCTTTCGAGCGTCCGTCAGTCCGAAAAGTCCGGAAACGCGGACGCGCTGTTCCTGTTCACTCCCGTGACCGGACAGGCAAATCTTGTCGATTTCAACGACGCGGCCCTTACGAACCGCGAGGAAGGCATCATCATAAACGTCCCCGGCTCGACGGGTTCGCACCTCTTCTACTTCGACGATTCGACCGCGGGCGCGGAAGCGGGCAACGGAACCTTCGATAACACGGGCACGACCCTTACGACAGCTTCGAGCGTACCCGCAGGGAACCAGCACGCGATAACCCCCGCCGGAACGTTCGCGGGTTCGCTGCAACTTCTTGCCGACGAAATCAACCTGCAACTTGGTTCTTCGGTCTCCGCAAGCATCGAAACCATAGGCGGTACGACCGCGCTGAAACTGACATCCCTCCAGATCGGCCCCGCGGGCAACCTCATCAGTTTCGAAAACGGCCTCGGCGATCAGAGCAGCAACATCGGACAGGGCAGTCTCTCCGGCGGAGTTTCCTCCATCGACGTCAACGGAACCGTCGACTTCGCGGGAGACAAGTCCTACCTCGCGATGCAGTTCGTCGGAACCGAGTCTGTTGGAGGCGCAGGATCGACACTGTCGCTTTTTGCGGATGATCAAGTTCTGACGCTTCAGACGACTGACGGAACAGCCGTCGAGTTCACCGCGAGCGATACCGGACCCACAACCGGAAACCAGTTCGAGATCGAAACTCTTCTAACTGGCACCACTGGCCAGGAAGCTTTCGAGAACAACCTTCAGACCATCAAGAACCTCGCGAACGCGATCAATCAGAACAGCTTCACCTCCAAGGAAGTCGTCGCGACGGTAAAGACTGTCGGAACGAACATTCAACTCGTCCTGGAAGCGGTCAAGTCCGGAACGAGCGGGAACAACTTCGAGATAGCCACCAACTCAGGCGGCGATGCCCACCTCGGCGACACCGTCGATCACGGCGGAGGCGTCACCGGAGCGAACATCAGGCTCTTCGAGCGATCCGGAGACACGCCCGCAAGTTCCGGCAATACCTACGCGCTTCAGAGCGACGCCGGGGCGCCCGGAACCGTCGAGGGTGGCGCCAACGTCGCGCTGCAAGACGGCGGAACCAACAAGGATACGATCAGCGTCATCAGGCAAAACGTCGACGGGACGAGCGACGTCGCGTACACCGTCCCGGGAACCGACTTCGTCGCGGAGGGGGTCCAGATCGGGGATTTCATCCGCTTCGCGTCAGGCTCCGAAGCCGGGACCATCGGCGTAGTCACCGCGGTCGGGACGAACACGCTCACAAGCTCGGCGGACAAGAACCGCATCGAGTTCCGCGTCGCCGCGGGGGAGTTGATCCCATCGAGCAATACTCCGGGCGGGCAGACGTGGTACATCCACGAAGCCGCGGGAGTCAGCATCGGCACCGGCACCGGCGGCGAAGACACGACGAGCCTCGATCCGACAAGTCCCCGCGGCTCGATACGCATCGCGGGCAACGTCGGCAAGTCGAACGAAATCCGCGACCTCAGCCTCGTCAAGATCGATCAGGGCGGCGCGCGCACCCAGGTCACGACCTTCAAGACGCTCACCGAAGCCGATGGCGAAAGCACTTTCAGCCAGTTCATCGTGTACGACAGCTTAGGCCATCCGCGCACCGTCAATATGACGACGCACCTCGAAAGCACCAGCGATCGCGGAACCGTGTGGCGCTTCATCGCGGAAAGCGAAGAGAACTCCACGAACCCGGGCGTCGACGTCAACAAGATCGTCGGCTCCGGAACCGTCGAGTTCGATATGAACGGGCAGTTCGTCAGAATGTCGCCCGGCATCATCGAGCTCAAGATCAGCGCCACCGGAGCGATCAACCCGGTGCAGATCACGCCCGACTGGTCGATGGTGACAGCGTTCGCGGATTCTCTCGCGTCCACGCCCGTCGGAAATCAGAAGAGCGAGGTCTTCCTCGCTTCGCAGGACGGCTTCGAAGAGGGAACCCTCCGCGACTTCAACATCGCCGCGGACGGACTCATCACCGGATCGTTCTCGAACGGTCTCACGAGGGATCTCGGTCAGATCGCGCTCGCGCGGTTCAACAACAACGGAGGACTGATCGACATCGGCGGAAACGCATTCCGCGAAGGCGTGAACTCCGGACAAGCCACGATCGGCGTTGCCGGTCAGGCGGGACGGGGCGGAATTCGCAGCGGTTTCCTCGAGGAGTCGAACGTGGACCTTAGCGAAGTGTTCACGGAGCTCATCGTCGCGCAGCGCGCGTTCCAGGCGAACGCGAGAACCGTCACCAGCGCCGACCTGCTGCTGACGGAACTCGTCAACCTCGTCAGATAATTCGATTAGGAGTTTGCGATCCACGAAGCCGTTAGGCTTCAATCGTTAAGTCGGGCAGTTTCAATTAATCTGACAACCGACAACTGACTACCGGCAACTTTTCATGATTCAACTTACCAGACTAAACGGAAGAATGTTCGTGCTGAACTCGGAACTGATAAAGTTCGTCGAGCAGACGCCGGATACTCTGATCACCCTTTTGACGGGGGACAAGGTGCTGGTTACCGAATCTCTTGAAGAAGTCACCAGAAAATGGATAGAGTACAGGAGAAATCTCAGATTCTTCGATACGGGACAAATCGCTCAGGCGGTAAACTGACAGGATTGCTCTGATGGATCTAGCAACGATTATAGGTATCATTATTGGCGTGTCGTTCGTGGCGTTCGGGATGCTTTCCGACCTTCCCGCTTTCTGGGATCCGCCGTCGGTGTTCGTGGTCCTCGGCGGTAGCTTCGGCGCGATCGTCATCAGCCTGCCTCTGAAAGACTCTCTTGGAATGGGCAAAGTCCTGAAGCACGTTTTCATCTGGAAAACCGCTGACCCGGTGGCGCTGATCAATCAGCTCGTCGGTTTCGCCGATCTTGCCCGTCGCGACGGCATTCTTGCTCTTCAGAGCGTGACGGAAACGATCGAGGACAAGTTCCTCGTGCAGGGAATCAACCTTGCAGTGGACGGAACAGACCCGGATCAGATACTCGAGACGATGCGCACCGAGCTTCGGTATCTGCAAGAGCGCCACGAAAGCGGCGCGCAGATTCCGAACGCGTTCCAGAAGTACTCGCCTGCCTTCGGGATGATCGGAACCCTGATCGGACTGCTGCTGATGCTCCGCTCCCTCGACGATCCGCAGTCCATCGGACCCGCGATGTCCGTCGCGCTCGTTACGACGTTCTACGGCGCGCTCGTGGCTAACCTCATCATGGGTCCATTCACGGACAAACTCAAAATTCGCAACAAGGAAGAAGTGCTGATGAAGGAAATCATCATTCACGGAGTCATGTCGATCCAGTCGGGAGACAACCCCAGGATCGTCAAGCAGAAGCTCGCGATCTTCCTCGCCCCGGCTCTGCGCGAAGAAGTTCTCAAGGACGAGAAATAATTACGAATTACTGACTACTGACTACTGACCACTGACCACTGACCACTGACCACTGAATTATTATGGCTGAAGGATGTCCTCCATGTGAAGAAGGCGCGCCTGCGTGGATGCTCACCTACGGTGACATGGTCACGCTGGTGCTTACGTTCTTTATTCTTCTTTTCGCAATGTCTGACGTGAACAGATACAAGTTCGCCGAGGTGCTCGGAAGCATCCAGGACGCGTTCGGCCAGGGATACAACGTCCCGACCATCGACGTCCCGCAGCGCACGGAGGACTTCTTCAAACAGATCATCCAGCGTTCGCAGCTTCGAATTCCCGGGCAGAACGTCAACGGTCCGAGTTCAGGCGACGCGACAAGAATCAACGCGGTGCGCGAGGGACTTTCCATCGCCATCTCCGACGAAGCGCTGTTCGACGAATATAGCTGTCTGCTGAACGAAAGATCGTTCGTCAGACTGCGGAACCTCGCGACTCAGTACCTCCTCGGCTATCGAAACAGAATCATCCTTCAGGGCGCGGTCGATACCCACGAACGCGATCCCGAGGAATACAAATCGCGAAACAGCGCCGGGAGGTTCAAGCTGATGGTCGCAGGGGAGACGCAGGGAACGTACCGCGAAGTGAGGCTCGATAACGTCATTGATGGAAGGGATCTCAGCTACTATCGCGCCCGAGCGGTGTACGAGTTCCTGATCGGGGACGCCGCGATAATAGCGGCAAACGACAACAAACCGATCGACAAGCGCAGGTTCGAGCTTCGCGCGATGGACCTCTACGACGAGCCGGGTACTATCTATCCGGGCGGGCGCGAAGACTCAGAGTCGAATGCAAGAACTTCGAGAACGAGACGACGGGTGGAGATAATCGTTTCCACGGTATTGCTTCCAAGCCTTGGAAGCTCGGTCGAGTAATAGGGAATAGGGAGAAGGAATTGATTTACTCACCACTCACCACTAACCACTGACACGTAGAAAGATAATAAACGGAGGAAAATATGGCGGAAGAAGAAACCACTGAAGGTCAACCGGAAGGTAAGGGGTCCGATACGATGAAAATGATCATCGTCGCGTTCGTCGGACTTCTCTTCGGCGGACTGCTGCTTTACGGCGCGACGATAATCTTTCCGGGACTTACCGGCGGAGGATCGACTCAGATCGAACGCAGCACGCTTATCGAAAAATACGAGGGCACAAGGGACCTCTACGTCACCATCGAGGGCGTCGGCATGACCCTCCGTGTAATAAACCCCGACGGCGGACAGGAAAATCACACCGTCGGATTCGACGTCAACATCGAGGTTCAAAGCAGCGCGAGTCTCTCAGACGCCGCGGCGGTGCAGGTGCTCACCAACGCGAAGCCGATGCTCCAGCACGAGGTCCAGCACCTTCTCAACAACAAGGACTGGACGGAAATCTCGAATCCGGATTTCATGAACTCGTTCTCCCAGGACGTCAAAACGCTCATAAACATGAAGTTCGGCGAAGATATGGTCGCGAACGTGTTCCTCACAAAATTCAGAAGATAATCCTTTAGGAGGTGTAAAATAATAAGTTGCCTAAAATCGCGCTCAGATTTGCGTCAGGTTCGATTCGCGCGATTGAGTCAAACCGCAGTCGTAGCTATAGTTACTTCGAGCCATGATCTCGATGTCATGGGACGATTGAGTGCGGATTGAAGATGGCGCGAAGATGTGATGCGAGGTCGGTAAGTTATTGTTTTACGCCTCCCTGATTGCGGACTCACCCTGCGAAGTGTTAAAACCTTCGCTCTCGGAACTATAGAAAAGGTAATGGTTTCAAATGCCGGAAGACTTTGACGATCTCTTAGGTGGAATTGGCGAAGGCGATGAAGGCGCCGGAATGGACGATCTCCTCGGCGGCGGCGGGGACGATTCAGGCGGGGATTCCGCCCTCGACGACCTCCTCAGCCAGGCGGGCGAGGCTTCAGACAGCATCGATTCCGAAGGTCTCCACGCCGCGAGTTTCCCCCATGCGGACGAAGGAGAAAGTCACCACCACGATCCCGCTCAAATGCAGGAACTTCTCTCCGACGTCCCGGTGGCGATCAGAGTCGAATTCGGCAGACGCAAGATGAAAATCCGCGACATCCTCCACCTCGGCCCAGGCAAAGTCGTCGAACTCGATCGCAGCGCGAGCGACCCGGTGCACATCTACTGCAACAACAAGCTCATCGGCGAAGGCGAGATCATGGTCCAGAAGGACGAGAGCTTCTGCGTCCGCATCACCAAGCTCTACGACGCAAATAATCACTGAGTAATCTTCATGTGCCGGGCACTTAGAGTTCGTAGTGGCGCCGTCAGGCGTTGAAGTTCGTAGTGACGCCGTCAGGCGTTTTTATATGCCCTCACGGGCACACTACAAACCTGGGAGTGCGCACGTCATCGTCCGCAAAAAAAAATCCGTAAACAAATGCGCTGTGCTATAGCTTCATTAAGTATTGTTGCAACAAGAAGAAGCAGGGATTGGAGGTTCGAGATCGCGCAAAAGTGGGTAAGTCCGGATGGCGTTTAACGAATGTCGGCGCTACTTTTGCGAGTAACGGTCTCGAACCACCCGGAGTCGTCAAATCACCGTCGAGTTTCTCCGGCGACGCGATGACTTCGGGTCCACTGAGGGCGCCCTCGATCCTTTCTCGCTACGGCGGGAATGGATACGAAAATAGCGGGAATCTGTTCGTAGTGTGCTCGTGAGAGCATATTTTCGCGGTGTGGTGGATCAAAGAAACGCCTTACGGCGCCACTACGAACGCGAACTACC
>JANLHZ010000297.1 GCA_024653775.1 Planctomycetota bacterium
GAATCTGTTCGTAGTGTGCTCGTGAGAGCATATTTTCGCGGTGTGGTGGATCAAAGAAACGCCTTACGGCGCCACTACGAACGCGAACTACCCCGTGAATAGCTACAATATTTCTAACTTCCGGTGATACCGAAGAACACCGCAATGAGATTAATTTTGAACTTCCATCGGATCGTTCAGCGGGAGCTTTCGAGTTCGATCCACACCGGGAAGTGGTCGGAGAAGCCGTCCTGCCACTCGCCGCGGATTTCGCGGAACGCCAGCGGCGGATCGAGATATTTTTCTGCTCTGCCGCGCGGGTCGTTAGACGGATCGTGGAACGCGTGCGCGTCGTAATGAACGACGTGGAAGCTCTTATCGACAACCCGTAGCGTCAGCCGCGAGCGGTCGTTCGAGCGACTGATTCCGACCATCCGTGGAAGCACCATCACCTGGTCGAAGGTGTTCCAGCCGCGCTCGGGCCAGTAAAAGAGCGTGCCCTTGTCGTAATAGGTTGCCAGAGTACCGTGCATATTGAAAAGGTAATCGACTTCGAGGTCTCCGGCCACTGTGCCCTCGCTGAACGAACTTTGCATGCCGAACGCGATCGAGGCGTCGGTGTAGTCGTCGTTGAAGTCTCCGGTGGCGAGGATTCCCGCGTTCGGGTTCGCGCGCCTCACGCGATCGATCTCCGCGCGGGCGCCGCGGGCGCAGGCCATCCTGCGCGCCGCGGTCTCTTCCCGTCCTCCGCTGCGGCTTTTCCAGTGGTTCAGGAAAATGAAAAGGTCTTGATCCCCGACCTTCGTCTTGAACACCGCGTGATCCCGGCTGGTCTTCCTTCGCTCTTCGGACTCAGGATCCACGAAATAATCCGTGGAGTCGAACACCCGGTAATCTCCGTCGAGGCGGGAGATCACGGCGAGATCGATGCCGCGCGCGTCGTGCATATCCTCGTGGTAGACCTTCATCGAATCGCCTCCGGTCATCTCCGCGATCTTGTTCGCGAGGTCCTGCACGACCCGTTTATTCTCGACTTCCGCCATGCAGATGACGTCCGGAACCTTGTCTTCCGCCTTCGTGATCAGTTCCGCAAGGCGCTCGAGTTTGCGATTGTACCGCGCTTCGTTCCATCTGCTCGGCGCGCCGGGAAGGTACTCGTCGTCGCCGTCGTTATCGGGGTCGTCGACGAAATCGAAAAGGTTCTCGATGTTCCACCACATAATCGAAATCTTCTCTGCCGCGGGCTTTTCGCTCGCGCGGCTTTCCTCTGCGTTCGCTCCGTTCTTTCCGGCGGAAACCAAAAATGCGCACACGAGCGCCATCGCGCAGGCGAACGCAATCGAACGCCATCGGCGACGCGTTTTCACGACGTTTCGATTCCCGTCAGCTCCGACCATCTCTTCCCTGACCATATTACCTTCTCTTTCGGGATTTTTTTCCAGGAAAACGATTCTACAAGTTCCGGAAGTGAAATACGCCAGGGTTTCGAGATCAAGCCCAGTGTGAATGCAAGAAAGCCGAGGAGACTTTCCCGTGAAACTCCGCGCGCGCGGACCTCGCGTATCGTCGTGTCGCCATGACGCTTGGCGAGCTTTCTACCGTCTTCCCCGACCACAAGCGGAACATGATACCATTCCCGTGGCGACGCCAATGTTAATTTCCTGTAAATCCAAAGCTGCCGCGGAGTGCTCGAAAGCAGATCGTCGCCGCGAACGACCTCCGTCACTCCCGAAAGCGCGTCGTCGACACTCACCGCGAGCTGGTACGACGGAAGTCCGTCCTTCTTGAAAATAACGAAGTCGCCGAGGCTGGCGAAATCGAACTTCACGGGACCGATGAAACCGTCGACGAACGAAAATTCGCCGTCCGTCAGCGCGCGCCAGTTTGACTGTAGGGCAGGCGTCTCGCAGGCACCCGCGCCGCGGACGTCCCCGTCGGCATTTGACGCACGCAGTGCGCCCCTGCTCCCTGTTCCCTGCCCACTGCCCCCTTCTTCAGGCCGGCACGTCCCCGGATACCGCACCTCCCCGTCCTCGAATGCGGGCGCGCTCGATGCGGTCTCGATATCCTTCCGCGTGCAGTGGCACGGGTACGCGAGTCCACGCGCACGGAGCTTTTCGAGCGCGTCCTCGTAGATCGAAAGCCGCGAACTCTGGAACACCGGGCCTTCGTCGTAGTCGAGGCCGAGCCATTCGAATTCTTCGAGGAGCTGGTCCGACGCGCCCTTTTTTACCCGCGGTCCGTCGATGTCCTCGATGCGCATTATGACCCGTCCGCCTTTACTTCGCGCGGAAAGCCACGCGAGCAGAAACGTCCGGACGTTTCCAATGTGCAGCGCCCCCGTCGGCGACGGCGCGAGTCTCCCTACGACTGACGATTCATTTGCCACGGCACAATCGAACCACGGATTCGCGGCGAACCGCTACGCCCGAACCAATTTTTTCCCTTCCACCCTCTACGCCTCCGGCACATTCTGCGTCTGTGGCGAGCGGCCGAGTTCCCAGGCGTTGTTCGTAAACAGATAAGTACAGGCCTTCTGGCAATCCTCGTTCGGATTGTTCGAGAACAGACGGTAGCGGAACTCCTGCTGTTTCGGGTCGTTCCAGATTTCCTTTACCGACTTCTGGAAGAGGTTTCCGAAGTAGTCATGTTTAAGCATGCAGCAGCTCGATACGCTTCCGTCGTGGTAGATCGCGATCTGTTTCTGATACGCGCCGCAGTCGCGCCATTCCATCTTACCAGTGGAGAACGGGAAGCTGATGTTCACGCCGAGGCGCTCCGCTTCCCGCTTTGCCTCCTCCTTCGATTCCTCGCAGTCCTGCGGGTGCTCGATCAGGATGCCCTTGGTTCCGTTCTTGTACTCCTGATCGAAGACGCTGCTGAAGACGATGTCCGTCAGCCCGCGTTCCGCCATTATCCGCACGAACTCGGGCATCTCCCTGTAGTTCGATTCCATATACACGAACCACGGCACGATCTTCCGAAGATGCGGCGCCTCGCGGGATCGCCATTCCTTGATGAGGTTATCTAGGTTTCCGAGGACGCGTTCGAACTTCGCGCCCTTCCGGATGAAGTCGTAGGTGGCTTTGGTCGCGCCGTCCATAGACCACTGGATTTCGGTAACGTAATCGACGGTCGCGTCGATGTTCTTCCGCGCCATCGCGGTGCCGTTCGTGATGAGATAGCCGTCGCCGCCGCGGAGCGCGACTTCCTTCGCGATGTCCGGATAGCTCGGCGCAAGCGTCGGCTCGCCTCCGCCGTACGTGACGCGGCCAAGTCCGGGAAGTTGATCGAAAATCTCTCTCGCCTTTTCGATGGAAATGTACTCGAGCTTGTCGGGGAAGTCGATCACGCACTGGATGCAGCGAAGGTTGCAGTACTCGTTGATGATGAACAGCGTCATGTTGATCGGGACGTTCAGTTCATCTAGATTCGGAAGACTCTTAAGCGCGTTTCGCGCTTCTCGGTACGGCATGAGTTTCCGGAGCTTGACGTCCGAGTTCACCGTAAGCTGCACCGTCGCGTAAGAGTATATCTCCTTCGGCGCGAGGATGTGACGGACCGCGAGATCGCTGTCGCGTTTTATCGATGGAGTGATGTTCCGCGAGTGCGCGACTTCGTCTTCGAGCGCACGCTGACTGAAGAACGCCTTCGTCTTCACGATCTCGCTCGGGACGAGTCCCTGTGGGAACCCGACGCCGTAGGTGTAATCGCTTTCGCTTTGAATGTGTTCGCTAAGCCACTCGGACGTGATGTCGAAATCGACGAGCGGATTGTTCGCGATGATTCTGACGACGTGATCGAATCCGAACTCCCGCGCGATGCCGCGAAACGCCTCGACGAAGCTGCGGGTGCGTTTGACGAATCTTCTGACTCCGTGCTTTTCCGCGAATTCGTCGGTGATGACGTTTTCGTTCCCCTTGCTGACGAGGAGCACTATTTCAGGCCTGTCGTAGGAGGCTATTGCGAATTCCTTCGTCCTCGCGATAAGCGTTTCGAGCGGGGTCGCTCCGTCATACTCCGCAAGCAGGAAGCCGTCGCGGAGTTCCTCGTTGTCGACAAGACACTGTAATACTATTCCGACTTTGCTCATAGGTTCATTGACTCGCGCATTCGAACTAAAATTTCGTGGGTCTGTTTCATGAATTTGTGCGCATGTTTTCGAATTTGTTTTCCGGACCGCGCGGGCAGATGCCCGATTGATAATTCGGACGCAAGATGTTACATTAATGTAAAGAACTGTTTTAGACAGCGACAGTAAATGAAAAGCGAACAATATAATATATCGGACCTTGGCGAAGATATCTTCAGGGTCTTCTTCGAAGCCTGCGGGGATCTACAATACGTCCTCGATCCGTTTACCGCAAAGTTCGTGCTGATCAACGGGAGGTTCACGGACGTCCTCGGCTACGATCGCGAAGAGATCGAAAGCGGCGATGTGCGAATTTCGGACATAGTTCATCCGGAAGACCATGCGAAGATTCTTGGCTTCCGCCCGGAATCTATCAAAGAGAACGTCAGGTACTTGGAAGGCACGAGGCATTCGTTTCGGGCGCGATGCAAGGACGGCATTATCAAGCATCTGGAGGTCACGGCGAAGGCGGTGAAATTCGGGGATAAAGTGTACCTCGTCGGTTCGGCAAGGGACGTCACGCTGCGAAAGAAGGCCGAGAAGAAAAGTGCTCTGGCTCAGGAAACTCTCGCGAAGCACAACCTCGCGATCTGTTCCCTTGTCGAAAAACTTCGTGTCGGCCCGGAGCTTGCGACGAAGCTTCTCAGCTCGAGTTCCGTCGATGAAGTGCTCGAGCGCGCCGCGAACGTTTTTTCCGACAGAAGGGCGTTTCCATTCGACGTTTTCATATTCGTTACAAATTTGGGCGATGAGACCAAAGTGCGCGCGCGTCAGATTCGGGGCAACACGGGAGGAAACATTCACGATGTGCTTCTGCAACAGTTCCTCCAGACGGAACAGGAAGACGTGTTCGAAAAGGAAGCCTGCCTTTTCGCGCTGCGCAGACAGGACAAAAAAATTGGTGCGATTTGCGCTAAGTTCGCCAAACGAGAGTGGGAGATAATGAACGACGCCCCACAGGTTGCGGTCGGCGTCAAGAACCATTTGCAGGCCATGTGCCAGGACATTGGTCTTGCGATAGAGAACCAGCTCCTTATCGAGAAAATCGAGCGCGCCTCCGTGATCGACAGTCTTACGGGAGTCTTCAACAGGCGGTTCCTCGACGAAAAGCTCGACGAGGAATTCCGCCGCGCGCTTCGCTACGACCGCGAGCTTTCGCTGCTCGTAGTGGACCTCGACAGATTCAAGAACGTCAACGACGACCACCCTTGCGGCCACCTTCAGGGCGATCAGATACTTGTGGAAATCGCGGACCTTCTCGGGCAGAACTTCCGGGACAGCGACTTCGTGTGCCGCTACGGTGGGGATGAGTTCTTCGTGCTGATGCCGGAAACGTCGCAGGAGGACGCGTACGCGAAGGGCCGCGCGCTCGGGATGCGGGTTTCGCAGCATGGATTTACGGACCTCGCAACCAGTCGGCGCGATCTCGGACTAACCATGAGCATCGGAGTCGCGAGCGTGGCGACGTCGAAAGCCGAGACTCCGCACGACCTTATGAAAGCCGCGGACCGCGCGCTGTATCAATCGAAGGAAGCCGGGCGCAACTGCATCACCGCGGTGGACTGAAATCATTCGCCGGGAATCTCTATCGTGTGAACGCTGGAATCTCTCGCGGAATAGAATTTCACCTCTTCCCTGGTTACGCGAAGAACCTTTCCCATTCGCTTCTTTTTTGTGTTGAATTCCGTGAGGACCAGGACTTTTCGAAGTATGGAAGAAACTTCGCTTTTTCGCCCATCTGGAATAGCGATGCACACAATGCAGAAGCTCTCGTTAATAGATACTTTTTTCCAAAATCATCGACATCGATGGTGACAAAAGTTGGGGATGGGGCACGAGTGAGAAGAACGTGGGCGCTCTGGTCTACAACCCGTGTTCCGGGTCTGAGTTCGTTAATCATAACGACGGAACCTTTGTACCACTTCTCGATCGCGGTTCTGATCGATTCACTCTTTAGATGTTCGTCTATAACTATCACTAAACCGTCTGTAACTCAGGAACTGGAACGCCAAGCCGACTTGCCGCGATTCTGATAACCTCGATCACGCCCTCTTCGGGAAAGTAGCGGTCATAGTCTTCGACGAGCTCCTCGATCGTTTCCCCGTCTGCGAGCAGCTTTAAAATCCACCAAACGTCGATTCGAGTGTTCTTGATTGTTGGAATTCCTATTCGTACCTCCGGCGCCGACACGACGTACTCCCCGAGCGGATAGTATTCGTAAGGTTCGTCCTGATCGTTCTCGACCACGAGTTCGCCTTCATAGATCGGCTTTTTAAAAAGCTCGGACGCGACGCGGAAAGATGCAAGCGCCGCCTCCCGCGAAATTTTCCCTCTATATTTCGAAACGATTTCGTCCGTCGTCAATCCATCCGCGAACAGACCGAGAACCGCTGCGACCTCGATGTGCGTGTATTTGAAAGTCGGCCGGCCTTCCCATATCGCAGGCGCGCGGACGATGAACTCCCCGAGCGGATAAAACCGATACTCTTCACCGTTCCAGTCTTCGGTGACCATCTTCGTTTTCTTGTTCGTCATAAAAGAATGTTACCGCGAACTCAGAGAAGCCGTCCAGAAAATATCCGGGGGACCGCCTTTCAAGGATCGACTGTTTTGATTTTCATGTCCGCCGAGTCGTAGAACCTGATCTCGTCCTTCGTCACCCGAACCACTTTTCCCATTCGCTTCTTTTTGGTGTTGAACGCTTTGAGTTTCAGCGTTTCTCGAAGTATCCCCGGAACTTCGCGAACGCTTCTCGATGGAACGCAGATGACAATTGCGCAGTACGATTCACCTGCGCTTATTGTCTTCCAGAACCCTGCTTCGTCGATCGTGACGAACGTCGGGCTACTCTGGTTTCTTAGTAGTGTTGCAATCGAACTATCTTTTATCTGCGACTCAGGACGCAAATCATTGATCAGCTTGACCGCGCCCCTGTACCAGCGCTCGATTTCTTCACGCAACCCGGGTTCGTTCAGTTGCTCGTCGAGAACTATCATCGGATATGCGCAGGCACTGGAAGCTCCGGAAGCGACTCGATAAAGATGGACGACGCGAGACCGATGGCTTCAAGAATGGCTTCGACCGGAACCTTGCCGTCGTAGCCGCGGGCAATTTCCAAAATGGCGTGGCCTGCGGAAACACGATCCAGGATTCCATCAACCAGAATGCGGGAATACTTGAACGTCGGCCTTCCCTGACAAATCTCCGGTGCGCGGACGATGAACTCCCCGAGCGGATAAAACCGATACTCTTCACCGTTCCAGTCTTCGGTGACGAGTTCGGGCCTGCATTGTTTCTTCTTCGCCATATCAGGATTGTAACACAAACTCATAGCGCACGGTTCAATCTGAAATCCAGAACCTGAAATCGCTACGACCCGTTCTTCGTCTGCACCTTCAATAGCGGCGAAGCCTCGGCGTCGTTCATCTCGAGATGCGAGAGGAACTGTTTCCGAATGTACTCCGCCTGCGCGCCGTATGCCTTTTCCGGACCCGAGTTGCCGTTCAAGGCGATCCTTCCGCCCGCAAGGAGATCGTGCCCTCCGCCAAGCCCGCGGCCGTCGAGCATCCTTTTGACGAGGGCGCCCGCGCGGGAACCCTCGCGAAGCGCGCGCATGCTCACCGCCATCTCCTCCCCGCGATAGCCTGAGCTGAGAACCCATTCCACCTGCGGGATCCTTAAGAAAAGGTCAGCGACCTCCGCGACGATTTCGATCTGCGAAACGCTTCCGAGCTCGAGAATCACCGCGCTTCCGTATAGCTTCGCTGTGTCGATGCACGACCGCAAGTCCCCGAAGTACGACGGCGGAAGCAGCGGCTTCTCGATTTCCATCAGCAGCTTCTTGTCCGCGCGTTCGAACATGTACATATACGAATCGAGATCCCACTGGCCGCCCATCCTCGAAAGGTTCGCGGTGTCGGTTTTGATCCCATAGAAAAGCGCGGTCGCGAGGGTTGTTGGCAGCTTAACGCGCTGCTGCCTCAGATACTCGCTCACGATTGTGCTCGTAGCGCCGTAGTGGGTGCGAATGTCGGTGAACGCGCCCTCGGTGCCTTCCTTAACCTCCAGGTGGTGGTCGAACTCGCAGAAATTCGAGAACCCCGGCGGAAGAGGATGGAAGCCGCTCGCAAACCTCGTGTCCGCAAGCACCGCCATATCGAACGCGCTGAAGTCGATCATCACGCTGGGCAGGATTTCCAGCCCGAGTTTTCTGATCATCGCCTGATTTTCCGCGCGACCGACAAGACCTCCGTATATCACGACGCTGCTCTTCCCCGCGCACTTCTGGATCAGATAGTTGAGGCCGCACGCGCTTGCGATGCTGTCCGGGTCCGGATTGTTATGCGTCGACACGACGATGCGTTTTGCCTTCCTGATATGCTTCAGAAACGCCGTGCATTTCTGCTTCGTGTCTAAAAGCCAGGTCTTCTTCATTTTTTCAAACTGCCTTCCGCTTCGCCTTCTTTTCCCTGATCCAGTGTTTCCTGGACGAGTTTGCGAAGCTGATTGCCGGGAATGAAGCTCAGCACTTTGCGAGGCTCTATGACCATCTGCTCGTTGGTCCGAGGATTCCTCGCGGTGCGGGCCGCCCGTAATTTCGTCTCGAACACGCCGAAACCTCGAAATTCGATACGCCCGGTCTTCTTGACCTCTTCCATTATGATTTCGAGCGTGCGGCTCACCGCCTCGGCTGCTTTCCTTCTCGAAAGTCCCGTCTCGGTCGCGAGAGCTTCAATAATGTCGTTTTTATTCACCTTGCCTCTCCTCCGGGTGAATCCGCTGTATCTGGTGTTCATAACCC
Organism: Planctomycetota bacterium; assembly: GCA_024653775.1. Lineage (GTDB taxonomy): Bacteria > Planctomycetota > UBA8742 > JACQVU01 > JANLHZ01 > JANLHZ01. The sequence goes on from JANLHZ010000297.1 coordinate 8,913, forward strand.
GAAGATAGTATCAACTCATGAAAGATGTTACAAAATTTTCTTTGCTGGAGTTCATCTGACTGGATGTCCGCAAACAGAAAATTACGAACGTAATCCAATAAATTAATACTTTACGATAGTTATCGGCTGTCAGAGTGGCTTCGCCTTTTTCTCCGCGGAGCACGCGCAGTCCCCGCCACAAGCTCTCGGACCTTTCGAAGCGAATTTTTTCGCGCGCAAATATGTAATCCACCCGAGGTACAACGCGCTAGTCGCGACGATTAGACCCGTAAGTATTTCCTGCCACATATCATCCCTCCATCCCGGCGAGCAAGCCGCCCTGATAAACGATCAGCGCGCCGAAGTAAGCAAGAGCAGACGTATACGCGAACGCCACCGCCGGCCATTTCCAGCCAGCGGTTTCGCGGTAGATAATCGCGATCGTCGACGCGCACATCAGCGAGTACGCGTAGAATACAAGCAGACTGATCGCGGTCAGCAGGGTGTATCCTTCTCCGGTACGAGGGTCCTTCTTCATCCTCTCGCCCAGACTCTGGGGATCGTCCTCCGCGCCAGCGACGCTGTAGACAGTCCCCATTGCCGCGACGAAGACCTCCCGCGCGGCGAAACTCGCCACGATGCCTACTCCTATCTTCCAGTCGTACCCGAGCGGTTCAAGCGCCGGCTCGATCGACTTCCCGAACCTCCCGAGATACGAACCTTCGAGCTGCTCCGAAGCCTCGCGGATTTCGAGGTTCTGAAGCAGGACGCGGACCGCTGCGACTTCAGCGGATTCGTTCTCGCTCTCGTCTCCGGACGCAAGATCGTAAACCTCCGGATTCGCGGCTTCGAGCCGCGCGCGGAGTCCTTCGTACTTCGTCGCTACGTCTTCATTCACCGGATAGCTCGAAAACAGCCAGAGAAGCACAGTAACCGCGAGAATGATCGACGTCACCCTTTTCAGGAACTGCCACGCCCCGCCGCCCGCGGTCCTGAGAACGTTCCCAAGCTTCGGGATTCGATAAGGCGGCATCTCGAGAATAAGCGGCGGAGTCCTGCCTTTCAGGATGCTCCGCTTGAAAACGAACGCGATCGCCACCGCGGTGAACACCCCGAGCGCGTACATGAAAAACAGCGTCAGTCCCTGAACGCCGTAGATGGTGTAGCCGAAGGCGCTCGCGCTCGCGGGGACGAACGCCGCGATGAGAAGCGCGTACACCGGAAGCCTCGCGCTGCAAACCATAAGCGGCGCGATCAGGATCGTGACGAGTCTGTCTTTCCTGCTGTCGATGGTCCTCGATGCCATTATACCCGGAATCGCGCATGCGAAGCTCGACATCAGCGGAATGAAGGCGCGTCCGTGGAGTCCGACGCCTTTCATCATTCGATCGAGGATGAACGCCGCGCGGGCCATGTAGCCTGTATCCTCCAGAAGAGAGATCACAAGCATCAGCAGAAATATCTGCGGCAGGAAAATCACCACTCCCCCCACCCCGGCGATTATTCCGTCGGTAATAAGACTTCTCAGAGCGCCCTCAGCCATAGACCCTTTGACGAAATCCGATAGTAGCGACATTCCGGAGTCGATGAGGTCCATCAGCGGCTCCGCGCCTGCGAAAATGAGCTGGAAGATCGCCGCGACCACGACGATGAAAATCGCGGGTCCGAAAATCCTGTGCGTCACGACTCGGTCGATTCTGTCGCTCGGCGTAACCTGGCTGAAATCCACGGGCGAAGTAATCTTGTCGCAGAGGCTCACGATGTACTGATAGCGAAGGTCCGCCTCGACGTGCCTCCAGTCGATGTTCGCGTTTTCTAGCCGCGCGCGGGCGTCTGCGATGCGCCGCTCTACGTCGTTCGCGCCGAGTGCCTTGAAATGCTCCCGCTCGATCTCGGAAAGGAGCAGCCGCGCGGCTTCCTGCCGCGAAGCCTCCTCGCTCACCGGAGTCGAATGCTCGATCACATCCGCGAGTTCCGCAATTTCGTTTTCGAGCGCGTCCGGGAACGTGACGAACCTGATTTTCTCTGGCCCACGCTCGATGACCTCGAAAATCTTGGCGACGAGAGTGTCAATCCCTTCACGTCGCGTCGCGACGACTTCCACCACCGGAACGCCAAGCTCCTCCGACAGCGCGGCGGAATCTATCCTGATCCCGCGTTTCCGCGCGATGTCCATCATATTGAGCGCAACCACCGTCGGCGCCCCGCTTTCGATGATCTGAGTCGCAAGAAACAGATTCCGTTCGAGGTTCGATGCATCGACGAGCGTGATCACTCCGTCGGGTTTCTCGGTGTCGCTCCGTAGACCGAGCACGACCTCGAGTGCAACCCGTTCGTCCAGACTCCGCGCGCTGAGCGCGTACATTCCCGGAAGGTCTATCAGGTGGAGTTTTCGATCTCCCGACCGATGAATCCCGACTTTCTTTTCCACCGTGACGCCCGCGTAGTTGGCGATTTTCTGGCTCAGGCCAGTGAGCGCGTTGAAGAGAGTGCTCTTTCCGCAGTTCGGATTGCCGGCGATCGCTACGACTACTTCAGCGCGGGACGTGAGTTTTTGTTCAATCTGCGTTACCACACTCACCTTACTTCCGCGATCGAAAGCACTTCGACGCCGCTCGCGTCGTCCTTCCGGAGCGCGAGACGATACCTTCCAACCTGAAGTTCCATCGGATCCCCTAGCGGCGCGAACTTTATCATCTTGATCTTGCTTCCCCTGACGATGCCCATTTCTCCGAGGCGTTGCGATATCTCCGTGGATGCGCCTATGCGTTCAACGCGCATTACGTCGCCAGGCAGCGCGTTCGAGAGTACCTTGTTCTTTCCGTTTTCCATGTCGCTTCCTTTTCCACCACCACTTATTGATAATGATTATCAATAAGATTGTATTCCGGGCGCGGAAAATTACAACAAGGATTTATAAAAATCTTTGCAGGCGGCATGCTGTCGATGAACCTGAAATTCATCGAATCGCGTAAATGTTCTCATTCTCGTACTTCGTGATCCCATTTCCGAAATTCAGCCATCCCCGGTGAAAAATGGACGCTCTAAAAATTCTGTTTTGTCTTTCGATGTTCCTCACGTTCGCAAAAGAGGCGCGCACCGCGCTTTCGTTCGTGAACGTATCGTCCGAGGTCGGACTTCCAGAGGAGCAAAACGCCCCGTTCGTCCGGAACACGTTCGTCGATCTCGACGAAGACGGCTTTCTAGACATCGTCAGCCACGTCGGAGGCGACATCAACTGCGAGCGTCGCATCGCGGTGTTCATGAACGTCGAAGGCGATGGCGGCAGGCGGAGGTTCATAGAGGACGATCCGGATTATGCGCACGGACTGAACCTCGCTCCAGGACTCCGCGGGCATCTTCGCAGGAGCAACTTCTGCATTTTTGCAGACGTCGATAACGATGGCGACGTCGATTGCTTCAGCGCGGCATACAGCGATCACGAGTTCCCGCGCGAGAATCCGCTGGTTCAACTGAATCGAAGGAGAGCGGGGACGACGGAGCTTTTCGCGCTCACGAACCGCGCGGGCGAAGCGCTGAACGCCCTTGATGACATCGGTCAACGAAGTCGCGTGTTTTTGAACGACGGCCGCGGCAGGTTCAAAGCCGCTCCGGACAGCGATCTCCAGCGTTACCGCGAGACGACTTGCGCCGCGACGTTCCTCGATTACGACGCCGACGGCTGGCTCGATCTTTTCACCGGAAACTGGTATCGCCACTACGGCGCCGACGTCGAATGCTATCCGTCGCGCCTCTACAAAGGACGCGGCGACGGCACTTTCACAGAAGTCACTGAAGAAGCTGGGATGGGGCAGGTTCCGGAACCGGCGCTCGATAATTCCGCGCGCCCGGTCTACGGCAGCGTCGCGGTCGACTACAATAACGACGGCTGGCAGGATCTCATCGCGTGCAGCTACGGCAGACAGTGGAACCGTCTCTGGAGAAACAACGCGGACGGCACTTTCACCGATGTCGGCATCGAAACGCAGATCGCGGGGGATCCAATCGAGCATGGAAGGTATCCCGCGGGAATCGATCGCGAGGCGGAAGACCCGTTCCGCGCGAATGGCAACACCTTTGGCGCCGCGGTGGCGGATTACAATCGCGACGGGCTGATGGACGTCTTCCTTTCCGAGATCACACACTGGTGGGCGGGGGATTCGTCGGATCGTTCGTCGCTGCTGACGAACCTCGGTCTGGACGACGAATACGCCTTCGAGCGCAACCCGGACGCGATGCCGCGGACCCACGAAACGGATGCGTGGAATCAGGGGGATCTGAACGCCTCGTGGGGCGACTTCGATAACGACGGCGAACTGGATTTGATGCTCGGATCGAGCGACTATCCCGACGATCAGTTCCTGCGCATCTTCCGCCAGCGTCAGGGCGGCGCGTTCGAAGACGCGACCGCGGAAACCGGAATCGCGTTGCGCAACCCCACCGGCTTCTCCGTCGGCGACTACGACAACGACGGAGACCTCGATGTCATCGTCGGGAACTCGCATACCCGTTTGACTCCGGAGCAGCGCGCGGAAAATCCCCTCGGGCTGAATCTGCTCGAAAACCGCAGCGAAGGCGGAAACTGGGTCCAGATAAAACTCGATTTCGCGTCGTGGAACACTTCGCGCCGGACGGAGCCGGAGTTGCACCTGCCAACGACTGGAACGAGGCTCGAGATCATCACGGACGCAGGACTGTTCATCCAGGCGCCTCGCGCAGGCGAAGGTCACTGCGGCGGTTCGAATCCGGCGACGCTTCACTTCGGTCTGGGCGACGCGACGGAAATCCGCGCGCTCGCACTCACAAGCGGGTGGAAACAGTTTTCGCACAGCGCGTACGGCGAAATGTACGATGTGAACCGCATCGCAAGGCTGCGCCTGATTCCTGGCACCGACGGCGGCATGGAACTACAGTGAACCCTCGCACCAGTTCGGTGAACCACGTCCATGGCACTTACCATTTCTTTGGAAGTCACCTTTTCGCTCTGAATTACTTCTCGGACGGCCAGGAAAGTGCCCGGGATGTTTCGATTTGACTTGGGTCAGTAAACGCGTATATTGCATAATACTATAAATACTAATAATTATATCAGTAATAATGGATTATGAATACGAGTTTCGATGCGAATTGCCTTGAATCGCTTCACGATCAAATTCCTCTTTCTTGATTTTTTGAAATTCACGCAACATAGGCGCCAAAGACACATGTTTATGCATTGTCGAGCCATCCCTTCCGACCGGAAGATAAAAATGGACAGCGGTCAGCGGCCTCCATCGAGAGTTCGCAGCTTCGGAACACCTTGAAATCTTTGCTCCTTTGCGTGAAGTACGCCGGGATCGCGGACGTCCTCGTCCGCAAAGGGAGCGCGCAGTGCGCCCCTACGAAAATTCTTCACTGCCGTACTTGGCGACTTTGCGCGAAGCATTCCGATCCATAGCTTTCTGCAGGATGGCGGCAATTCTTCTTTACGTCCGCAATGCCGAGAGCTTCGCCTTGCATTTCGAGGCGGTGTCCGGGATGGAAACAAAGCATTCTTTCGCGCAAAGACGCGGAGAGGCCAAGACGCAAAGACATTCAGCGTTTTCGGTTTAAATAAGTGGCATTACCCGGCGGGAAGTTGTCGAAAAAGTGCCGGGGACGTTAATAACCGAACAGATACTGTAAATACCACTATAAGCATCATACGTTTTTTATAAAAATGCATTAACAGATTTATCATCCAAACTCGTTGAAACGCCCGAGACCTTTCAAGCACGTGGATCACGGAACCGATACGAATCCTCGGTCTTTCCGAACTGCTGTCGATTGCGAACGATCCGCCTGATAGAATTGTTCATGGGCCATGGATTCTAGATTCCGGTTGCGTACGACTAAAATCGAAAATCCTCAATCGAAAATCAAAAGCCAATATGACACGAACACCATTTTTAGAATTTCTCGATAAAATCGGCGTCGTCCTTTTCGACGGCGCCATGGGCACCGAACTTTATAGCAAAGGGTTTTACCTGAATCAGTGCTACGACGCCGTGTGTCTGAGCGCGCCGAAGATCGTGCGCGAAATTCATCAGGCGTACATCGCGGCCGGCGCGCAGGCGATCACCACCAATTCCTTCGGCGCGAACTTCCACAAACTCCAGGGCCACGGCTTCGGCGACGACGTCGAAAAGATCAACCGCGTCGCGGCGGAACTCGCGCGGGAAGCGGCGGGGGATTCCGTGTACGTCGCAGGAAGCGTCGGTCCGCTCGGGATCAGGATCGAGCCGTGGGGACCGACGAGCACGGACGAAGCGCGGAATATGTTCCGCCAGCAGATGAAAGCTCTCTCGGACGGCGGCGTCGATCTGTTCGTCATCGAAACTTTCAGCGACCTTTCCGAAATCCACCAGGCGATCCAGGCCGCGCGGGACGTCGCGCCGCACCTTCCCGTGATCGCGAGCATGACCGTCGGAAGCGACGGGAATTCGCTCTACGGCACGACTCCAGCGCTATTTACCGAGCGCCTCGACGAATGGGGCGCGGACATCATCGGAATCAACTGCAGCGTCGGCCCGCAGCCTATGCTAGACGTCGCGGAGAAGATGGTCGACTACACCGATAAGCCGCTGTGCGTCCAGCCGAATGCGGGCGAGCCGCGCGCGCACGAGGGACGGACGCTCTACCTCGCGAGCGCGGAGTACCTCGCGGAGTACGCCAAGCGCTTCATACAGGTCGGCGTGCGCATCGTCGGCGGCTGCTGCGGCACGACGCCGGAATTCATAAAAGCGATGAACGCGTCGATCAGAATGCAGCGCCCTGGAAGGAAGATCTCGGGATCGCATCTGAAGGTCAAAGTCGCATCGCAGGTTGAAGAAACTCCGGCGCGGGAGAAGACTCCCTTCGCGCTGAAACTTCTGGACGGGAAGTTCCCGGTGAGCGTCGAGCTGACGCCGCCGCGGGGATACGACACCAGCAGGATTGTCGGCGCAGCGAAGACGCTCCACGAGGCGGGCATCGACGCGGTGAATATTCCAGACGGTCCGCGCGCGAGCTGCCGAATGTCGAACCAGGCGCTTTGCCAGATCATCCACGCGAAGCTCGGGATGGACGTGATTCCGCATTACTGCTGCCGGGATCGAAACCTCCTCGGGATGATGAGCGACATTCTTGGACTCGCCGCGATGGGGCTGCATAATATTCTGCTGATTACAGGTGATCCGCCTAAGATGGGCGACTACCCCGAGGCGACCGCGGTGTTCGACATCGACTCGATCGGACTTACGAACCTCGTTAAGAAGTTCAACCAGGGACTCGATCTCGGCGAGAACGCGATCAAGCCGCCGACGAAGTTCTTCATCGGTGTGGGCTGCAATCCGGGCGCGATCGATTTGCAGGTCGAGCTTGACCGATACAAATGGAAGATCGACGCGGGCGCGGAATTCGCGATCACGCAGCCTGTGTTCGACGCAACGCTGCTCCTCGAATGGCTGGACAAAACGAAGGACTTCGGCGTCCCGCTGATGGCCGGGGTGTGGCCTCTGATTTCGTATCGCAACGCGGAGTTCATGAACAACGAGGTTCCCGGCGCGCACGTTCCGGAGCCTATAATGGAACGCATGAAAAAAGCGTCGGAAAAGGGCAAAGAACAAGGCATACAGGAAGGCATCGCTATCGCGCGCGAAGCCGTCGGGGAAATATGCGGTTACATTCAGGGACTCCAGGTCTCCGCTCCCTTCGGCAATATCGGCTACGCGCTTAGCGTGCTCGAAGAGCTTAACAGCCACGATCTCGGGCGGGAAAAGATTCGCATTCCGGAGTGACGGATTATTACAATGGCGCGATTCTCAACTTCGATGGCGTGAAAAATGAACGAACTCTATCTTAAGGATTTCCGTTGCTTTAACGGCGAGCACAGACTTCCGCTCAGCCCCGTTACCCTCCTCGTCGGCGAGAACAGCACGGGAAAAACCTCTGTGCTAGCGGCTGTCAGATTAGCGCTCTCACTCGGTCATAGGATTCTTGAGCCTGATTTCAATGAAGAACCGTTTCTGCTTGGCAGCTACAACGAAATCGCCAACAACCGTGGTGGAAAATGGAAGGCAAAAGCTTTCGAGCTTGGTTATGGAAAGTCCAATGTTTCGATAGAAGGAACTTTTATCGAAGATGACGGTTATCCGCGACTGAAGGAATGGTATTTCGATTCCAGGAACAAACCTGAATTTCGCGCTCGACTTATCATGGATAAAAGTGAAGTCGAGTATTCCATCGGTGATAACGGAAATACCAAAGAAGCCACGGTGAAACTCGATTCGCCATACAGGAGTATGAGAGGGGTAGACACGGCGCATGCAATGTCAATCATAGAATCGCTCTTTTCGGACACGAAACGAGAAGGGCTATCCGACAGGAAGAGTCAAGTTTTCCCAAGACGATTCATGAAAGAGTATCGTTTCCTTCGCGGCGAGGGATGGAGCAATCTGCTATCGATCGCGCCGGTTCGGTCCAAACCTAAAAGGACATACAATTTCGTGTCCGACGCCTATCAGCCAGAAGGGGGGCACATTCCCGAAGTTCTCGCGGCGCTGGCGTCAGACGACCGAAAATGGGAGACGATAAGAAGCAAGTTAGTAGAATTCGGAAAAGCCGCAGGTATGTTTTCGGACATCGAGGTGAAGCGTTACGGAAGCACAAAATCGGAGCCTTTTCAGATTCAGGTGAAAGTCGAAGGCAAGACGAGGAACCTGCTTGATGTTGGTTATGGAGTAAGTCAGGTTTTGCCAATTCTTGTGGATTCGTTGCGCGCCCCGAAGGGAACCATTTTCCTGATCCAGCAACCGGAAGTCCATCTGCACCCGAAGGCGCAGGCGGCGCTTGCGTCGCTGCTACTACAGATTGCCATAACAGATAAAAAGCAGTTCATAATCGAGACTCACAGCGACTTCATTATTAACAGAATTCGCATGGACGTGCGCGACAAGGAAGGTGGCACGAATTCAGACTCGGCAAATGTCCTCTTTTTCGAGAGATCGCGGAGCGATGCCGTCAACGTCCACAACATTACTTTTGACGCGGATGGCAACCTCGATGGCGTGCCGGACAACTACGGTGATTTCTTCCTCCATGAAACCGACAGACTTCTTGGGATCTGATGTGCATTATCTTTGATGCAAATATCGTCGCCGATGCCTTTAACAACGTCGATGATAAAAATAACAAGACGATCCTCAAATGGATTGATGGCGGTCCAAAACGTCTGGTGACTGGTGGAAAGAACAAGGTCGAGATTTATCGCGTTGGTAAAGCGAAACTCTTTTTCGAGCAAAGAGTTATGCGCGGAAAAGTCGCCGTTGTCCCGGACGCTTACGTGGAAGCGGAAGAAAAGGTTCTCCCGGAAATCACATCCAATGATGCGCACGTTATTGCTCTAGCAAGGGTCTCTAATTGTCGGAGACTATGGACCAAAGATGGAAAAACTAAGAAGAAGGCTTTGATCAAGGACTTCAAAAATCGTGAGATTCTGAACCCGCCAGGAAAGATATATCTTAAGGCAGAGCACATCAAAATCATGAAGAATGCGCCGCCATTCAAGCTGAAGAATGGCTAGTTACCGATACTTCTCGATCAGCGCGCGGAACTCGTCAGAGTCGCGGATGTTTTCTAGGTCGGGGTCGCTTTCGAGGTGCGCGATATTCGTCCATCCGTGCTCGAACGAGATTTCGAGAAACGCGAGCGCTTTCTCTTTATAACCTTCCGCCGAGGCGCTAAGGATCGACGCGGCGCACGCGGCGTTATACGCGTCGCTTGCGATCCTTCTCCCGATCACCCGTGATTCGAGGTCCGCGCCTTCGCCGGTTTCGCCAAGAAGATCTATGGAGGCTTCGAAGTCGTCTATCGCGGCTCTGCGATCTCCTCCGAAGAGGTTTGCGATGCCGCGGAGGGAAAGCAGCCGGCTTATCATCCCCTTTTCCTCTTCCGGGCAAAGGCCGATCAGGGCTGTGGATTTTTCCCTGAGTCCTTCATAAACCCGCGCCAGGCTTGCCTCGTCTTCGAACGCGTAAATGGATTCCTCAAGCACTAAGAGTTCGCCCACCGCACGCGAAGAGACGCCTGTCCGCGCGGGCTGGCTCTCCAAAAGATTCGCGTGGTAAACGAGGGATTCCGCGAATTCTCGCTGTCCCGCGCTCGATCCTTCGACCAGTCCCCGCGCGACCTCCCGCGACTTTTCGAATTCGCCCAGGCAGAGAAGCGCGAGCGCGTAGTTCCGCGCGATGTAAAACGTGTCGTGATCGCGCGCGTAAGCCTCCCCGAGGTCGTCGCGCGCGCCCTCGAAATCCATCATCAGCAGCAGGACCCGGCCCTTCCGCGCATACGCGGCCGTCTTGTCGTTCGAAAGCGCAAGAATCCGGATTTCGTCCGCGAGCGAGCCTTCGAGGTCGCCCAGCGCGAGAAAAGTCTTCGAACGCTCTTCGAGCGCTCCGAGGTTCGACCCGTCCATCCGAAGGAGCGTGGTTAGCCTCTGCGAAGCCTCCTCGAAGCGCGACATCTTTGCGAGCGTTCGACCCTGTCCGAGTATCGAGGCGTTTCTGCTGCTCGCGCTCCGTTCGAGGAGTTCGAAGTCCGAAAGCGCGTCCTCCCACCTTTCGAGATCGAAGTAGACTTCCGCGCGATTTTGCCGGGCGCCGTCGTTCTCGGGATCGATTTTCAGCACCCGCGTGAAGTCTTCGATCGCAGGCTCCGCGTCCTGCGGCTCGCCGCGATGACGAAGACAGAGCGCGCGATTGTAATACGCGAGCACCTGCTTCGTGTCGAACGAGAGCGCGGTCGTATAGTCGGCGATCGCCTGGTGATAGTCGTTCTTCTCGAAATACGCGGTTCCGCGGTCGATGTAGTAGGTCGCCTCGTCCGGATGATACTGGATCGCGCGGGTGTAGTCGGAAATCGCCTCGTCCGGACGCTTCAGAAAATACAGCGCCTGTCCCCGCGCATGATACGCCCGAGCGTACTTCGGCGAAATCCGGAGCGCGATCGTGAACGCGTCGTACGCGCTTTCAAGCGACGTAGGCTCGAGGGGATCTCCGGAGGCGTGGTAGACGTGGTAGAGCGAGAGTTCGAGGGCGCCTTCGAGAAGATGCACCACGGGATTATCCGGCGCGGCGCTCTTCGCGGCCGCGATCGTAGACCTCGCCGCCGAGTACATTCCGAGCTGGGTTCTCGCCTCCGCGAGCAGAATCATCGCTTCGACGTCGTTCTGGGTTTTAGTCAGAGCGTTTTCGAGCAACTGGAGCGCTTCCGATGGACTTCCCTTCAGAATCGCAACGCGCCCAGCGAGTTTCAGAACCTCCGGAGAGTCTGACCTTACAAGCAGTTCCGCCGCGTCCCGAGCGGCGTGGAACTTGTCCTCCTTGTACGCGTATGCGAGTCCCCGCTCGATCAGCGCGTCGATTTTGCCCGAAGCGACCCGCTCGTCGTACCACGACATATCCGTCATCGCCCTGTAGCTGCGCTTCGTCCGCGCGAAGAACGGACTCGACTCTCCAGCCGCCTTTCTCGCCGCGAAAACCACCGGGTCCGCCTCCGGAACGCCGATCTGCGAGAGACTCTTCACGGCGCTAATGACCTGCGCTTCGGAATAAATTCCAGTCGGCTCGCCCTGGCTCACGGATACCGTCCAGTCCCGCACGATTTGGGTCAGCGCGTCCGCGGCCTTCTCCGACTTCAGCCTGCCGAGGCAGGTTATCGCAAGGTCCCGAACCCACTCGTTCTCGTCCGCGAGCAGCGGAAGCAGCTTGCTTTCGGTGTGGTCCCCGCGCATGGACCCGATCTCGGCGTACACGTCCTCCGCGTACAGATTCAGCCAGCCGTGGCGGGAGACCTCATTGATGACTTCGTCGACGCGAGCGAGATCGCGGCGGATGTGCTCATTCTGGCGCACGTCGATTTTGCCCAGGAGGTTCCTCGCCTCGTCGTCGCCCGCGCCCGTTCCCGCGGCCTGCTGGGCGAGAAATCTCGCAAATGTGTAATCGCCTGAGATTGACGCGCGCTCCCCAAGCGCGAGAGTCAGTCTGAATTTCTCTGCGAGGGCAACTTCATCTTCGGGACGCTTTTCGAGAACCTGATCGAGGAGTCTCAGCGCGCGAAGGTTTTCGGTGAAGAACTCGCCGCCCTCCGCGTCCGCGAACTTCCTCGCGAGCGCGATCGCGTCGGTTCGCATATTGTCTACCTCGCCGGCCGTGCGGCTTTCGTCGATGCTCCTTGTCACGTAGACGCCGAAAACGAGCGCGAGCACGGGAATCAGTACCAGCGCGACCGCCACGCGGTTTCGTTTCAGCCACTTCCGGATTCTATAGTACAGCGGGTCATTGTAGGCGCTGACGCTCCTTCCTTCGAAGTAGCTCGTGAGGTCTTCCGCCATCTCCGCCACGCTCCCGTATCGCTCCGCGTGATCGACGGCAAGCGCCTTCATGCAGATCGCGTCCAGCTCGAATGGAATATTCAGCTCCGGCGCGCGTTTCCTGGGCGATTCGAGCTGTTTCGACGAAAACTGATGCAACAAGTCCACGAGGTTCGTCGATTTGAAAGGAAGCGACAGCGCGAGAATTTCGTATAGAATCGCGCCGAGACTGAAGACGTCGCTGCGCTGGTCGACCTCCGCGCCCCGGCCTTCCGCCTGCTCCGGAGACATATAGCCGATGGTTCCCATCACCGTCCCCATCTGGCTGTGAGTGCTTTCGTCTTCGGTGCGTACCGTCCGGACGCTGCTCGAAACCTCCTGACTCTCCTCCTTGCCTAAAACTTTCGCAAGACCCCAGTCGACGACGAGTGCTTCCCCGAAATCGCCGATCATTACGTTGTCGGGTTTCAGGTCGCGATGGATGACTCCGCGTGAATGAGAAAACGCTACCGCCTCGGCGATCTTGATGAACAGCGTCAGAAGTCTCTCCCTCGTCGGGCATTCGATCCCGGCAAGGTCATCTTCGCCGTATTTATCGACGTCGCGCTTACTTACGTACTGCGCGCCCGTGCGAAGTCCTTCGTGGTACTTTCTCGCCGCGAGCACCTTCGAGAGTGGAAACCCGCGGATAAGTTTCATCGTGAAGTAGACTTCGCCCTTCGCGTTGACTCCGATGTCGTGGACGGGGACGATTCCTGGGTGCTCGAGCTGACTCGTAACCTGCGCCTCCTCGATGAACCGCGCGAGATGAGCCTTCGCCTCGACGCGCATCGCCTTCAGCGCTACCTCCCGCTCTAAAGCCTTGTCGCGGACGAGCAGCACGTTCCCCATCCCACCCCGGCCTATGCTCTTTTCTATCTCGTAGCGATCCTCGCTCGAATTCGCGAGAAGAATATTCCCGACGATCTCCTTCGTGCTTGTAAATGAATGCCTTGCGGACTTGTCCGTGACCTTGGTCTTGTCGTCTTCCGGCACGTCCGGAGCGTCGCTCCCGCGTTTCGGATCGACTTGCGGAATGTTCGGGCCGATGGTTTCCGTGTCGCGCCCAGGTATCAGAAGGCGGGTTTCCTCGGACATGGCCACAGGAGACCCTGTCGGCTCCCCGTGCGTGATTCCTCCGTGGATTGTAATGTCGCTACCGTCCGCGCCGAAGACGAAAAGCGTGTCGCGGGTGGAATCCTTCCTCGGCACGACCGACGATTCCCGCGAAGAGGCGTCTACCTTCGTGCTCCCGGCGTCGACGATCTTGAACGCCGGTCCGGAGATCAGATCGGCCATCGGAGCTCCGCTTGCAGTGAAGATGAATCCGCACTCGCATTCGACCGGCTGGCCCTGAGCGGAGTCGGGAACGACGCCCGCCCTGCCGCACTCTTTGCACTCTATCGAAATCGGCATTGGAAACGTCTACTGGAAGAGCTACTTCCCGGCGTAAGTCCAGACCCGGGGACTGAACCACTCGGGAACCACGAACTCCACCGCGTTTCCCGAAGGGACGACTGTATAAATTCCTTGCCTCTGCGCGAAAATCACCGCGTCCTCGTCGAACCTGACTCCGGCCGCGATGGCGTTCAGTCTGCAATTCTGATACTGCGGAAAAAAGCGGAAGAACTTTTCCACGTCCTCGATAAGTCTGTTTACATTTTCGGGTCGCATGTGGTTCTTTACCGAGCAGACGGCGACAACGTAACTGTCATCGCTTGTTTTGCCGTAGCAGATTACATCCACTTCCATGTGACTTCCATTGATTCTGGATTTCTGCCTCAGCATAAATCCCTCGACTTCCACATCGCGGGATTCATAAAACGATCTAACCGCAGGCGCAACCAGATCCTCGACGAATTCACCCCAGGAGTCCGTCAGAAACGCCATCTTTCTGTTGAGTTCAGCGATCCTTCTGTCGGTTTCCTTGAACTGTCTGTCGGTTTCCTTGAACTGTCTGTCGGTTTCCTTGAACCTCTCGTCGGTCTCCTTGAACTTCTCGTCGGTCTCCTTGAACTTCTCGTCGGTCTCCTTGAACCTCTCGGCGGTTTCCTTGAACCTCTCGCGAAGCTCACGGAATCCCTCCGCGTTCTCCCGAACGATCTTCCATATTTCTTCACGCTCTTTTTCGTCCATTTCAAGCCTTCAATACGCCAGTAACTGCGTTACGAAATTATTATACCCGTTTTCGAACCAACCAGGCAAACATTTCCAGAGCCACAAGTTTACGGGATCATCCTCCGTCGCGGAACGCTTTCAGGCTGCTCTCGACCTCGTCCTCCTCTTCCGGAGAAATGAGACTTTCGCCCAGGAAATACTTGTAGAGTTTCGAAAGCGAGCTTGCGAACAGTCTTCGACCGCTCGCGGTGAGGTTTTTGACTCCGACGTCGAGACGGTTCGCGCTGAGCGTGATCAGGTTCGCGTATGAAATGTCCCGCGAATCCTCAATTACCTTCTCCACAACGTCGAGGATGCGTTTGTAATTCGCGATCGTGCTTTCGCTCAGGTTCCCGCGAAGATTCACGAGCCACTGGTCAAGCCTCTGCTTCATCTCCTCGCTGAGATCGCCGCCGGGTTCTGGCGCAGCCGGAGGGGGCGCAGGCGGTTCCGAATTCGTTGCCTCTTTCGCGTCGGGCTTCGTTCGTCTCGTTCCAAGAGGTCCCTTCGGCGCGTTCCTTGCCCGGAAAAGCGCGGGACTACGCGAACTTTCCGCCGCCGCGGTGGATTCGATCGTAGCGGGGATGACCTTCTCGCTGCGGCCGACTTTCGAAGCGATCTTTGCCGCGGGAACCGCTGGAGCCGCGACGTCCGGCTTAGCCGATGGCTGCTCTTCGAACGCACCTTCCTCCTCGAGATCGTCGTCCGCCTCCTCGTCGAACTGATCCTTCGCCTCCTCCTCGCCTTCCGTGGACTCGACCGCGATGGCCGCGGGCCGATCCTCCCCCGCGATCAGCGCGATAAGTTCCTCGTTCGTGAGCTTGCCCGCGCGGTCGGTGCCTTCGAGAATCCCCGCGACGAGATCGCGCTTATCTTCGTGGAGCGCGAGAATCTTGTCCTCGATCGTATCCCGCGCGACGATGCGATAGATCGTCACCGGCCTCGTCTGCCCGATTCTGTGCGCGCGGTCCGAAGCCTGATCCTCGACCGCGGGGTTCCACCACGGGTCGAGATGGATCACATAATCCGCGGCCGTGAGATTCAGCCCGGTGCCTCCCGCCTTCAGCGAGATCAGGAAAAGATCGCCCTTCCCGCTCTGGAACGCGTTCACCTGATTCTCGCGCTCCTTGTGCGGGGTGCTGCCGTCGAGATAGCAGTAATCGACGCCGCGCTCGTCCAGCATTTCGCGGACGACGTCGAGCAGTCTCACGAACTGGCTGAACACTAGCGCGCGGTGGCGTCCGCGCTTCAGTTCCGAGATGGTCTGCATCAGAACGTGCATCTTCGCGCTGACGAGTTCGCGCTCCTCGTCGTAAACGAGCCGAGGATGGCAGCTCATCTGACGGAGCCTCGTGAGCGCAGCGAGAACCTGGATTCGTCCGGTGCGAGGGCCGCCGTCCGCTCCGCCAAGATCATGCAGCGCCTTCATCCGCTCGATGTCGTATAGCTGCCTCTCGCGACCCGAGAGCACCGCTTCGAGCCTGACCTCCGTCTTTGGCGGAAGCTGCTCGAGAACCTCGCTCTTCACCCTGCGCAGAATGAAAGGACGGACGACGCGGGACAGCGCCATCCTGCGCGCGTGATCGCCGCGCTTCTCGATCGGCTCGATGTACCGGCTGCGGAAGGAATCGAATCCGCCGAAGAGTCCGGGCGAGATCACGCGGAAAAGACTCCACAGCTCCGCGAGACTATTCTCCACCGGAGTTCCCGTGAGCGCGCACTTCCAGTCCGCCTGTAGCTCCCGGCACGCGTGTGCCATCTGGGTGCGCGCGTTCTTTATGTACTGCGCCTCATCTAAGATCAGCGTCGCAAACTGAACGTTCCTGAGCTTGTGCCGGTCCTTCGTGACGAGACCGTAGCTCGCGATGACGACGTCGCCTTCGCCGAATTTCCGGAGATCCTGGTGTCGGTCGGTGTCGCGATAGAGTATCGGATTCAGCGTCGGCGCGAACCTCTTGATCTCCCGCGCCCAGTTGAAGCCGACGCTCATTGGCGAGACGACGAGGCATGGCCCGAGCTTCGCGCGGTCGATCAGCAGAGCGAGCGCCTGGATCGTCTTGCCGAGGCCCATATCGTCCGCGAGGCATCCTCCGACGCCCCACGCCGCGAGGCGCGCAAGCCAGCGGTAGCCGTCGATCTGATACTCGCGCAGTTCCGCGGTCAGAGTCGCGGGCGGCATCGGATTCAGCGTGAGCGCGGATTCGAGCCGCATCTTGAGCGAGTCCCAGCGATCGCAGCTTTCGAACTCGCCCGCGACCTCGAACAGGTCCGACAGTATGGGAGCGCTGGTCGCGTTCGCCTCGAGCATTCCGCCGCGACCTCCGCGGGCGACGTCCCCGAAGCGCATTAGCTTTTCGCGGAGTTCCTTTGTAAGCGCCACGAACTGACCGTCGCCCACCGGGATGAACTTCTTTCCCTTGCGGATGTTATCGACGAGAGTCGCGAGGTTCACCCGCACGCCGTCGATGGCGAGTTCGCCCTCCACGCCGAACCAGTCGTGGTGCTCCTTGATCGCAAGGTTCATGAATGACGAGTCCGCCTCGCGGGTCACCGACATCCTCGCGCTTCCTTCCGCCCACTCGATCACGACGTCCGCGGGACTAACTCCGTTCGCGCGGCTGATATACTCGTCCCGCCTGGCGAGCGCCTGCACGAATTCTAGCGCCTGGTCCGGATCCTCGATAGTCCACGTCCAGGGCGAATCTTCAAGCTCCCGCGGAAGCGGAAGCAGCTCCGACACTTGCGACGCGAGCTTGCATTCCGCGAGAAGGTTTCTGTTTGCGATGACGCGCTTTCCGTGGCGAAGTCCGGTGACGTTCTGCGAGCCTTCGCCCGGCTTGGAAACGCTTGCGCCATCGACCGGTTTATAGCGCAACTCGACCACGAGCCCGAGACGCCCGAGACTCGATAGCCGGACGCGAAGACGATGGTCCGACGCGACGCTTTCACCCATAAGGTCAGGTGGGAGCGACACGGGAATCATCGCTTCGAGAAACGGCACCCTGCGCATCAGCTCGTCCTTCGCCGGTTCCGGGAACTGCGCGTTCCCGCCGCTGAGCGCGTCGAGAATCTTCTGGATCCTTTCGTCGAGGCGCATCACCGTCAGCGTGTCGGTGCGCTCGTCGAAGATCAGCGCGCCCTGACGACGGAGATCGAGGAGCATGTTGTCGCTGATCGGATTTCCATCGATCGCGATGCGGATCGAAAGCCCGCCTTCCTTCGCGTGACGCACCGCGAACGTAGGCGGCTTCTTGATAACGCGGATGCTGCGCTCGGGAAGATCCTCGCGATAAACGTTCTCGTGGTCCACTAGATGCTCGATCGCCTCGAACGCGTCGAGATCGAAGGACGTCCCGTGGGTCCGGAGGCCGCTCGACACCTGCACGGGCTTGACGAGTTTTGCTATGGCTTCGTCCTTCGCTGTGGTCCAGTGGTCCCGGGATTCCGCGAACTTGTCGAACGAAAGCGGGCGTCCGCCCGTCCAGCGATCGCGGGTAAGCGTCTGCTCGTAGGGATGGAGGTCGAGCCTTCCGTAGCGGACCTCGACCCGCCACACGGTGCGGATGTGCGTCGGCACCATCCTGCGACCCTCGGTGACGGGATTGATGATCTTGTCAAGCTCCGCGAGCTGAAGCGCCCAGTCAGCGGGCGCGCTGCTCGAAAGATACGCCTTCTGCAGAGGGTCCGCAGGGTCCGCCAGCGCGATCCCGACCGTCTCGAGGGCCGCGTAGATGTGCTTGCAGTCCGAATATCCCGCGCTGTACGGACACGAGCATTCGGACTTCAGCTTCGAAGGCAGAATGTCCGGAACGCGGATCGTCACCACGTAAGGCTGGCTCGCGCTTCCCTGCACCGCGATCGTGAACGCTCGGCGCGTACTGTCCCACTTGTAGAACCTCACCGCGCCGGTATAGTTGCGCGCGCGCTCTATCAGCTCCGGATCGAAACTTTGCTTCGTGTCCTCGAACGCGAGAAGAATGTCCCGCGTCGGACCTTCCCGCGGCATGATCTTGACGCGCTTTCTCGGGCCGCCGCGGAGACGCTTGCCTCCGCCACGCTGGAGCTTGTTACCGCGGGGGTGCTGCCCATGGTTCCTGCTCGAATGACCGTGCGAGGCCACCGTGCCGTTTCCATCGGAGCCACCCTCGGAAGATGCCGCGACCTCGGTTCCGTCCGGCGACTTCTTTCGAGGTCTTCTTCGTCTACGTCTGGTCATGCAGAGCTTTGACCTTCCAAATGGTCGCAGTGCAAAATAGTGTCACCCTGCGAAAATAGATGCCTCTCGGACCGTGAGTCCGCTCGTCTCCTCGTTGCGCTGTCTCTCTGTGGCGCCCTGATGTTGGAGGAGTAAACAACAACCCGGCAACTTCACAAAAGTTCATTGTTTTTTACACCGGGCGCATCTTTCTGTACAGGCTTCTTTCAAGAATTTATTTCGTGAAAGTGGATAGTTGCCGATTATGAGTTAAGAATTGAGAGTTCTAATTTCCACCTGCGCAATCTGCGGATGTGTCCAATTCATAAATCGTTCCCCAAATTCGTTGCCGTTCACTTGGCGAAGATACCCTCCATCGTAACTGTTCACGGGGTAGTTCGCGTTCGTAGTGGCGCCGTAAGGCGCTTCTTTGATCCACCACACCGCGAAAATATGCTCTCACGAGCACACTACGAACAGATTCCCGCTA